>JBLFZD010000057.1:0-14719 GCA_047610085.1 Ilumatobacter sp.
CGAGCGCTCTGCGCACTGATCTCAGCAATGACCGAAGCAACGGCGCCTTCGAACAGGTCGTCCTCGGCCCAAACCGACTCGATGTCTAACAATGCGACAACATCATCAGGAAGGTCGTGCGTTTCGTCGTCGGTCGTGTTGCCTCACATCACTGTGCGTCGGCTGAGCTGATTTATTTCGCAGTTGGTCCGTAGCACGCAAGAGCAACAGACAACCGCCGACGGGCTCTCCCTGTTCTTGACAGGACGGTATCCACGGGCACACCGAGACGGTTGGCAATGTCGGTGTATGACATCCCCAACAGGTGCGACATCTTCATCACTTCTCGTTCTTCAGGCGGCAATTCATCGAGCGCCTGACGAACGTCAAAAACCTGCATGGTGTGCTCGAACGACTGCGACTCAACCGCAACATCTTGTTCGGGCGCGTGGCTACCAGTGATTGGACGCCGCTCACCGCGCAACACATCGATCGCTTTTCGTCGGGCGATCGAGCAAAGCCATGGCTGAACCGGTTTCGACCCATCGAGCGTCGATGCGGAGCGCCACGCCTTCACGAAGGTCTGCTGCACCACGTCGGCAACGAGTTCCGGCGACCCAACAATGGAGCGAGCGACCGTCGCAAAGGCGCCGCCGTACGACTCGATGATGATGCGAACAGCAGCTTCGTCACCAGCACAAAAGCGGGTCAACACGTCGTTCGCGCCGGTTATCGCGGTCCCCACACCTTGCATCTTCGCCCAGCGGCATGCAATTCGTCGGCTTTGCGCGAACCAGATCCTTCGAACCTGTGTGCAGGTCAGCAACCGGAGCGGGTTGCGCCATCAATAGCGACTCACCCACGTGGAGGGCTCACCCTGGCCTCGCGTCGATTACGGTCTGCCCCATGAGTCAAGAAGTACGTGGAATCATTGCAACGGCCAAAGGCGAGCCCGTCTCAATGGAAACCATTGTCATCCCCGACCCCGGACCCGGCGAGGCCGTTGTTGCGATCCAGGCGTGTGGGGTTTGCCACACGGACCTCCATTATCGAGAGGGAGGCATCAACGATGAGTTCCCGTTCCTGCTTGGCCACGAGGCTGCTGGCCTGGTTGAGTCTGTCGGCGAGGGCGTCACCAACGTCGTGCCTGGCGACTTCGTGATTCTGAATTGGCGTGCGGTGTGTGGCGACTGTCGAGCCTGCAAACGTGGCGAAGCGCAGTACTGCTTCAACACCCACAACGCGAAGCAAAAGATGACCCTCACTGACGGCACCGAACTATCGCCGGCACTCGGCATCGGCGCCTTCTGCGACAAAACGCTCGTCCATTCGCTGCAGTGCACCAAGGTCGATCCTGCAGCTCCCCCTGAAGCAGCCGGTTTACTCGGCTGCGGTGTAATGGCCGGCATCGGCGCTGCCATCAACACCGGCGAGGTCAGCCGCGGCCAAAGCGTCGCAGTGTTTGGTTGTGGTGGGGTCGGCGACGCCGCGGTAGCAGGCGCCAAGCTCGCCGGCGCATCAAAGATCATCGCAGTCGACATCGACGACACCAAGCTCGAGTGGGCGAAGGGGTTTGGCGCCACACACGTGTGCAACTCGAAGAACACCGACCCGGTCGAGTTCATCCGGTCGGTCACCGACGGCAACGGCGCAGACGTATGCATCGAGGCCATCGGCCACCCCGAGGTGTACAAACAGTGCTTCGAAGCGCGCGACCTCGCTGGCACTGTGGTGCTCGTTGGTGTGCCCAACCCCGAGATGAAAATCGAGCTGCCATTCATCGAGGTATTCGGGCGCGGTGGCTCGCTCAAATCGTCGTGGTACGGCGACTGCCTGCCCGAGAGAGACTTTCCGATGCTCATCGACCTGTACCTGCAGGGCCGACTCGATCTCGATGGCTTCGTGTCCGAGAGGATCGGCCTCGGCGACGTTGAGGAAGCGTTCCACAAGATGGAGCGCGGCGAAGTGCTTCGTTCCGTTGTGATGGTTGACGGCCAGTGAGTGTCGAACTCGTCACCACCGAGGGCATCTTTGCTTTAGGCGGGGGTGAGTGGGAGGTCGAAAACAACATCTGGCTCGTCGGTGACGACAAGGAAGTACTGATCTTCGACGCCGCCCACGATCACCAGCCCATCGTCGACGCGGTCAACGGTCGTTCGGTGAAGGGCATTGTTCTCACGCACGGCCACAACGACCACATCAACGCAGCCGTCGCCTTGCGCGACGTCGTCGATGCGCCGATCATGCTTCACGAGTTTGACCGGTTCCTCTGGGACGTCGTGTACCCCGAGCATAATTTTGACGCTCCGATCGAACCTGGCCGGACCCTCAAGGTCGCCAGCCACGAACTCGGCATTCTGCACACCCCCGGCCACTCTCCGGGCTGTTGTTGCTTCCACGACGTCGCTACCGGCGTCGTCCTGAGCGGCGACACGCTGTTCTGCGGTGGTCCAGGTGCCACGGGCCGGGTGTTCTCCGACGAGCCAACGATCCTTGCGTCGATTCGCGATGTGCTCCTCAAGCTTCCCGACCACACCGTTGTCCACACAGGACACGGCGACACCACAACCATCGGAGCGGAGCGCTCCACGGTGCTCGCCCGGACCGCCGAACTCGGTTTGAGCTGACACATGCCCGTTCGCGTCATCGAGGGAGTCATCCAGCATTACGACTGGGGCGACCGCGAGTTCATCCCGAAGCTGCTCGGGGTAGCCGGCAAGGGCCAGCCATGGGCCGAGTTGTGGTTGGGCACGCACCCGAATGGCCCAACGCTCCTCGACGACGGAACACCGCTCCAGGCTCTGAGCGGGCCGATCCCGTACCTCCTCAAGCTGCTCTCGGCTGCCGACCCGCTATCACTCCAGGCTCACCCGACCACCGAACAAGCTGCGGCCGGCTTCGCTGACGGCGTCTTCGCCGACGATCAGGCCAAACCAGAACTCCTGGTTGCGATCACCGAATTCGAGGCCCTCTGCGGAGTGCGCCCCGAGGCCTCGACCATCTCCTTGCTCCGGGGTCTCGGAGCTGATCATTTGGCCGATCTGGTCTCGACCGACGGTTCGGGTGCAGCGATGCGTGGTCTTTATCTCCGAAACATCGACCCCGCCGCCACTCTTGCCGCCTGTGTTGGCCGAACCGAGCCCGAGGCTGCGTGGGTGGACCGACTCGCCCGCATGTATCCAGGGGACCCCAGCGTCGCCGTCACGCTCCTCCTCAACTACGTCGTATTACAACCCGGCGAAGCACTGCACCTCACTGCGGGGAACCTGCACGGCTACCTGCGTGGATCGGGAATCGAGCTGATGAACGCAAGCGACAATGTCGTGCGCGGTGGGCTCACGGTCAAAGAGGTCAACATCGAACTGCTGCTCGACGTCGTTGACCCAACCCCACTGGAACAACCGGTCATGGTTGTCCATGAGGGTCGGTACCCACTCCCTGGTGCTGGAGTGCAGCTGGTGCGACTCGCACCAGGCGACGGCCACACCGCAGTTGGCCACGAGCTTGCCATTGCGCTCGACGGAACAACCCTCTACCTCTCCCCCGGGACCCCGATCTACGCCGACAGCGAAACCTACGTCGTCACCCGGCTCTGACCCTTCGTCATCAGGTCGGGTATTTGCGTTGCGTCGGGTAATTGCACGCGGTACGTCCGCGCTAAAATACCCGACTCAAGGCAAAATCGACGGAAATACCCGACTCACTTTTTTCGGATTTGAACGATTTTTTCGTCCACGTTGTTCGCGTCGTCGCCCTGATCAGCGAGGAGCTTGGCACGGTCCTTCTCGGCTTCGCGTCGGGCCTTGTCGAGGTCGGCACGTGCAAGCGCCGCATCGATCCCGTTCTCGTTGATGAACTCCGCCCACTCGACGAGTTGATCGACCATTTCGTCTTCGGGCACGACGGCGACATTCTGGCCCTTGATGAAGAGATGACCGCGTTTGTTTCCCGCAGCGATGCCAATGTCTGCGTCACGAGCCTCGCCCGGCCCGTTCACAACACAGCCCATCACAGCAACCTGCAACGGGAGCTCACGCTCACCGAATGCTTCCATCGCCTCGTTGGCCACCTTGATCACATCGACCTCGGCACGGCCACACGACGGGCAAGCAATCAGGTCAACGTTCTTACGTTCACGCAACCCGAGCGCTTCAAGGAGCTGGCGACCTGCCTTCGCCTCCTGTACCGGGTCGGCGGTGAGCGAGTACCGAATAGTGTCGCCGATGCCTTCCATGAGCAATGTGGCGATACCTGCGGTTCCCTTAATCAGCCCGGCCGGCGGCGGCCCAGCCTCGGTGACACCGAGATGCAGCGGGTGGTTAGTCACCTCGCTGAGCGCACGATACGACTCGACCATCAACGGCACCGATGATGCTTTGACCGAAATCTTGATCAGGTCAAAGCCGACCTCTTCAAAGTACCGCATCTCGGTGAGCGCCGATTCGACCATTGCCTCGGGTGTGGCCCCTCCGTACTTCTCGTACAGCTTCGGGTCCAGCGACCCAGCGTTGACCCCAATACGGATCGGCAGGTTGCGATCCTTGGCTTCGCGAGCCACCGCCTTAATGTGTTCAGGCTTGCGAATATTGCCCGGGTTCAGCCGCAGCCCGTCGACGCCGGCCTCCATTGCCGCCATCGCCATCTTGTACTGATGATGGATATCGGCGATGATCGGCACCGGCGAGCGGGGCACAATCTGCGCCAGCCCTTCCGCGGCCTCAAGATCGTTGCACGTGCAGCGCACGATGTCGGCTCCCGCCGCGGCGAGGGCGTAGATCTGTTGCAGCGTGCCCTCAACGTCGGATGTCTTCGTGATCGTCATCGACTGCACCGTGATCGGCGAATCTCCACCGACTGGGACATCACCAACAGTAATTTTGTTGGTCAATTTCCGAACCGCAGCGGGAACAACTTCCATAGCACCAGTCAACCACCGCCAAACACCGGCGCGCCGTTCCGTCGACGTCCAGCTGAGGAAAGCGGCACCAAACGCCAGCGACGCATAAAGCGCTCAAAGAAAGGGAGTTCGGGCTAGAGGGGTCGAGCGATATCGAGATAGAGCCCGGCAAACATGAACATGAACAAGAAGCCGACCACCGCCACGGCAAACGGCATCAGCCGCTCCACGTCAGCAAAATACCGCTTCTTTCCACCGCGCAGGCCTTCTCGGACCCGCTCGTACACCGCCACCGCAGCGTGGCCGCCATCGAGTGGGAGGAGCGGGAACATATTGAACACCCCGACGAACACGTTAAGTACTGCCAGCAGCCACAGCACGCCGTAGACACCCTCAGACTCCCCGACGTCGTCGGACAGGCCCGTGACACCGACCAGGGTAACGGGACGGGTCTCAAGGCTCGCCTCAGGGTCGTCACGAAGGTGATCGATGACGTTGAGGGGGTTGAGCGCTTTGAAGACACCCTTTGTGGATTCCCAGGCGGTGGGCACGATGTCGACCACAGCGTTACCAGCAGCAGCGAACACTCCATGTTCGAGGTACACAACCGGGCTACCCGAGGAGACGCCGAGGTACGCCGAACCAAAATTCGGGTTGTCTTCTGGCACATCGGTACGGGCACCAAGACCCACGGGGATGGTCGTCTCAGCACCGTCACGAATCAGCGCAAGGTCGACAACATCACCAGGACTGAAAGAGCGAACAGTGTCACCGAGTTCTTGGTTGCTCGTGACCGTGATTCCCTCGACGGAAAGAATTTGATCACCGGCGAGGATTCCTGCTTGCTGGGCAGGAAGTCCCTCAAAAGCAACCCCAATGAACACTTCTGGTTCCACTTGATCGGTGCGCTCGCCCTGACCGAGGTACGAAACGAAGAGCAACAGGATTGCGATGATCATGTGCATCAACGAGCCTGCCGAGATGACCAGTAGACGACGCGGGAAGCTCTTCTGACGGTACGTCCGCGACTCATCTTCGGGCGCAACATCGGTGTCCATTTCGTGCATCCCGACAATGCGAACGAAGGCACCCAGCGGCACGAGGCGCACGCCGTACTCGGTTTCGCCCTTGCGGAAGCTCCACAAGCGAGGACCCATGAACATGAAGAACTGAGTGACCTTCATCCCGGTCGCCTTAGCGGTGAGGAAGTGCCCTGCCTCGTGAAGGAAGATCGAGATCACGAGGCCCACCGCGAACATCAACCACCACAAATTGATCGTGCCAAGCCAGACGAAGAGCCCGGCGATCACCGTCATTGCCAATGCGCCCCGCCAACCTCCCGCGAGCTCGTTATCCCCGATCTCTTCGGCAGAACCGCCGGCGACGATCTCGCTCCTGATTTTGTCCATCCGCGTTGACGGCAGCGGCGGATCGAAGGGACTGGGTGGTGGGAGTTGTTCGAGTTGGTCAGTCATCGTTGCTCAACGATCTCTTCGGCAATTCTGCGGGCGACCCGATCAGCTTCGATCACGTCCTCGACAGATGTGGGGGTTGCACCATCATGGCGCTCCAACACATCAACACAGACATCAGCAATGGCATTCCATGGAAGGTTTCCAGACAGGAAACCTTCGACCGCTATCTCGTTGGCAGCACTCAGCCAGGCTGGGGCCGTTCCTCCCGTGCGTCCTGCCTGGTAGGCGAGGTCAAGACACCGGAATGTGGCCCGGTCGGGAGGTTCAAAATCGAGACGAGCCAGCGTGGTCCAATCGATTGCACCAAACGGCGTCGCAACCCGATCGGGGTACCCCAAGGCGTATCCAATGGGCAGATGCATTGTGGGCATCGACATCTGCGCAATCGTGGACCCATCGCTGAACTCGACCATCGAATGCACGACCGACTGGGGATGGACGACCACCTCGATCATTTCATACGGCGTGCCATACAGCTCGTGAGCTTCGATCACTTCGAGGCCCTTGTTCATCAGTGTGCTCGAATCAACGGTGATCTTGGGCCCCATTGCCCAGGTGGGGTGGGCCAGCGCCGATTCAACGGTGACCTCGGCCAGTTCGTCGGATGACCGCCCACGAAACGGACCGCCGCTCGCCGTGAGCAGCAGTCGGGTGACCTCACGTTCGGGCGCGAACGATGAACGTAGGCATTGGTGCAACGCACAGTGTTCGCTATCGACCGGCACGATTTCGGCGCCCGGGATCTTGCGTAATGGCTGGACGACTGGCCCTGCCGCGATCAGACTCTCCTTGTTGGCCAAAGCCAAACGCTTGCCAGCTCGAAGCGTCTCGATCGTCACGGTGAGGCCCGCGAAGCCGACAACACCATTGACGACCACGTCGGCGGCCGAAACCGTATCTGCCGAGTCAGCAACCATCTCGACGTCAAGACCCGCAGCAGCGACCCGTTCACTCAGATCGCGGCGTGCTGTTTCGTTCGCCATCGCCACAACAAGAGGCTTAAACTCAAGGATCTGCTGCAGCACAACCTCAACCGATGACCCGGCGCTGAGTGCAGTGACCACGTAGGAACCCGGCTCACGCTCATTCTCCGCGCGAATGACATCGATCGTCTGCGTACCGATCGATCCGGTCGACCCGGCGATCGCCACACGAGTGGTCACGTCAGTGCTCAATCAGCCCGGTGTGAACTCGGTCCACGGCGTGAGCACGAGGAACAAATAGTAGACGCCCGGCAGAGCGAACAGGAACCCGTCAAAGCGGTCCAGGACGCCGCCATGACCCTTGATGATGGTGCCAAAGTCCTTCACGTCGAGGTTTCGCTTAAACATCGACTCGGTCAAATCACCCAACGGAGCGAGGAGGGAAATCACGATGCCCAACATGAGGAGGTGGCTCATGCTGCTCCACGTGTCACTCCATCCTTGAAGGCCGACGATGACCATCACGAGCAAAGTCAGAATCGTTCCACCGAGGGCACCTTCGACTGACTTACCCGGGCTGATCCAACCTCGGAGCGGGGTTCGACCAAATGCTGAGCCAAGGAAATAGGCGCCGACATCGTTCGCGACGACACCGATCGCAAGCAAGACAAGCGTGTCGGTCCCTCGAGGGTTCCCCGACTCGTACAACGACGACGAAACGTTCGAGAGGTCGAGCAGCATGCCGACATAAGAACCGAGCACACCGATCCAGACCACACCAAGCATGGTGATTGCCATGTTTGGCATCGGGCCGGACTCGATCGACGGGGCCCCGATAAACCCAAGAGCCCCCGCCAAAAAGGCAAAGACGATCACGAGCACGATCGCTTGATCCCCAACCCAGTAGGCCGCAAGCGGCGCTGCGACAATTGCGGTGACTCCGGCCGCAACGGCAGGTCGGTATCCCTTTTCTGTGACCTTGCCGAAGTATTCGACGCCAGCAATTCCGAGCACGACGGTCGCAAAAAGCAGCACACCGAGCGGGCCGACGAAGATCGTCAAGCCCAGGAAAACCGCCGACAGGCCTGTTCCGGTGGCGACTGCCACGGGCAGATTGCGTTTGTCGCCACCGCCAACTTGGCTGCCAGCGGACGGCGGGCGCTGCGGCGTCGAACCCCGACGGGCCGGATCGGGGCGGCGAGGCATGCCAGACGGGTCAGTGCCGATGGTGATTCGTGGTGGTTCCCGCGGCGGGGGCGCAGCGGTGACGGCATCGGTCATCGTGGTCGCAGCCAACGATTCACCATCGGCCCCAGCCACAGCAGCGTCGTCGACCAACGCAATGATGGGATCGTCTTCCCATCTCAGTTCGCCCGTCGGGTCCGACGGCATTCCCAGGGCGGCAGACGGAGTCGACGACAGCGTTCCCGATGGCTCGTCGACGCTGTCGCCCTCTTTCCAGACCGGCGACTCGGACGTAAACGTTGACCAGACATCAAGCTCGTCGGACTCGCCACCAGATGTGCCGAGCGCTTCGATCCTGGGCATCTCGCCGGTTGCAGGCTCGGTCCAATGAGGAAGCGGACCGGTTGCGTCGTCTCCGAAGCTGATCTCCGCGCTCTGGCCGTCGGAACGCGACGGACTCGTGACTCCTCCGGAGTCATCGCCAAACAACGGTCCACCGAAGTCTTCATCTTTGAAATCATCCATCGACGATTCCGACCGACCGGGGCGGCGGCCGCCACCGGCCGAGCCACTGGAGTCGCCACTGCGCCAAATGTCATCACTCATGCTCTATCCCTTCGATTCCGCCGACAGTCCGTCAGACCTCGAGCAGTTCCTGCTCTTTGCGCCCGAGCGCTCCGTCGATCATCTCGACGTGCTCGTTCGTTGCCTTGTCGAGTTCCTTCTCGGCCCGCCCAAGTTCATCTTCAGAGACATCGCCGTCCTTCTCTTCAGCTTCCATCGACTTGCGAGCGTCGCGGCGCAGGTTGCGCAACGAGATCTTGCCGTCTTCAGCCATGTTCTTTGCGACCTTCACATACTCTCGACGCCGATCCTCCGTGAGCTGGGGAAGCGACAAACGAATCGACACGCCATCGTTACCAGGGTTCACGCCGAGGTCACTTTCACGAATTGCTTTCTCTATCGCCTCGAGCGTTCCGCGGTCATGCGGCTTGATGAGGAGCTGTCGTGGCTCCGGAACAGAAATCGTGGCAAGCTGCTGTAGAGGAACCACGGCTCCGTAGTACTCGATGGTGATTCGGTCAACGAGCGATGGGCTGGCCCGACCGGTTCGCACAGTGGCGAACTGGGAACGCGTGTGTTCGACCGCGCTCTCCATCTTCTCCATGGTTTCAAGCAAAGTGTCTTCGATCACGAAGCTCCAGGTTAGCCGGTACTCACTCGCGCACCAGGGTGCCCTCTGGGCCACCTTGGACAATGCTTCGCAGCGAGCCCTCCTTGGACATGTCAAACACCACGATCGGGATCTTGTTCTCTCGGCAAAACGCAATCGCCGTCGTGTCCATGACCTTGAGGTCCTTGGTCATGACCTCCATGTACGAAACCTCGTCGTATTTGGTCGCGTCCGGGTCGGTACGAGGGTCTGCGCTGTAAATCCCATCGACGCCAGAATGCGTTCCCTTGATCACAACGTCGGCCTCAATTTCCGCCGCACGTAACGCCGCTGCCGTGTCGGTGGTGAAGAACGGGTTGCCCGTACCGGCCGCAAAGATGACGACACGACCCTTTTCCAGGTGACGAACCGCCCTGCGACGAATGTACGCCTCGGCGATTCGGGGCATCTCGATGGCGGACTGCACTCGAGTCTCTTGACCCTGACGCTCCAGAGCGTCCTGCAGGGCGAGGGCGTTCATCACCGTGCCCAGCATTCCGATGTGGTCAGACTGCGTCGGGTCCATTCCCTTCAGGGAGCCCTCACGCCCTCTCCAGAAATTTCCACCACCGACGACAACAGCGACATCGACATGGAGATTCTGACGAAGATCGATGATTTCCTTGGCGGTCGCGACCAGCGTGTCGCCGTCAAGCCCGGAACCGGCAGCGCCGGCCAACGCCTCCCCCGACGGCTTGAAAAGAATCCGCTTGAAACTGGGCCGGGGTTTGTCGCTCATCGGGGCGAGAGCGTACAGGGTGAGTTTCGACAGCCACAAAAAGCTTTGGCGACGACAACGCAAACGGCCCGCGGAATACACCGCGGACCGTCAGGATTCTGAAATTGTGTTGTGAGCGTTGATCAGATCGATCGAGTGCAAGCAGACTCAATCCAAGCGGCGTCTCGGCCCCGAGCAGCGATGTGTCGACGCCGTAATCGAGCGATCTGGCGCCGTTCAGCCGATTTCGACTTGAGCGAATGTCTTGACTGAAGCCGAGCCCAGGATCTGGGTCACCGATTGCTTGTCGTCTTTCGCATAGGGCTGGTCAAGAAGTGCGACGTCCTTGTAGAAGCCCTGGATACGTCCTTCGACGATCTTCTCGATGGCTTGCTCGGGCTTGCCCTCATTGCGGGTGATGGTCTCGAGCGTGGCGCGCTCTGCAGCGAGCACGTCGGCGGGAACATCGTCACGGTTGAGGTACGTCGGACGAGCGAATGCGATGTGCACGGCGATGTCGTGAGCGAGCTCAGCGGAGCCGCCTTCGACCTCGACGAGTACGCCGTTCACGCCACGGCCCCCCTGCACATGCTGGTAATGCCCGATCTCGTTGCCGTCACTCGCTTCGATGCGCCTGACAGCACCGATGCTGATGTTTTCCTTAAGCGTGACCTTGAGCTCTTCGAGTTGCTCGTTGCGTTCGGAGATGGCCTCGATGCCCTTCTCCGCAACGATTGCGGCCAGCGCATCTGCTTCGGCCTTAAAGAGATCGGAACCGGCGGTGAAGTCGGTCTCGCACTTCATCTCGACCATTGAGGCCACATTGCCAGAAAGGTGCAAACTCACGACGCCTTGTGTGGCGTCGCGGTCTTCACGCTTCACGCTGGCAGCGAGGCCCTTTTCGCGGAGCCACGTCTTCGAGGCTTCCATGTCCGAATCATTTTCTTGGAGTGCTTTCTTGCAATCCATCATCCCGGCACCGGTGAAGTCCCGGAGTGCCTTGACGTCTTGTGCGGTGAATGCCATCGGTGTTCAGCCTTCGATGTTGGGGGTGTCGGCTGCGGGTGCAGCTTCAGCGGCAGGTGCTTCCTCAGCCGGGGCTGCAACAGGTGCAGCTTCAGCGGCAGGTGCTTCCTCAGCCGGGGCTGCAACAGGTGCAGCTTCGGCCTCTGGTGCATCCTGTGCAGCGTTGAGACGGGCGTCGCGGTCGGCCTGGGCCTGGGCAGCGGCGTCGCGTGCAGCCTTCTGGGCGTTCTCGAATTCAGCGAGCTGCTCAGGTGTCTTCTCGACGGTCGGAACGGGGGCCGGGTTGCGCTTCTGGGCAATAAAACGGCCTTCAGCAACGGCGTCAGCGATGACTCGAGCGAACAGGCTGTTCGAGCGAATGGCGTCATCGTTGCCCGGGATCGGATATGTGATCACTTCGGGGTTCACGTTGGTGTCGACGACAGCCACGACCGGGATACCGAGCTTGCGGGCTTCGGTGACGGCGATGTGCTCCTTGAGCGTGTCGAGCACGAAGATTGCGTCTGGCGCCTTCTTCATGTCGCGCAGACCACCGAGGTTCTTCTGCAGCTTGGTCAGCTCACGGTTGAGCAGCAGCGCTTCCTTCTTGATCATCACTTCGGTCTCGCCGGAGGCCACCATGCGCTCGTACTCGAGCATCTTGGAGACGCGCTTCGAGATGGTCTCGAAGTTGGTGAGCATGCCGCCGAGCCAACGCTCATTCACGTAGGGCATGCCGCACTTGTCGGCGTAGCTCTTGATCGGGTCTTGCGCCTGCTTCTTGGTACCGACGAAGAGGATGTTGCCGCCGCCAGCGACGAGGTCACGGACGTATCCGTAGGCGGTTTCGACACGGGGCAACGTTTGCTGCAGGTCGATCACGTAGATGCCGTTGCGCTCACCGAAAATAAAACGCTTCATCTTCGGGTTCCACTTGCGGGTCTGGTGACCGAAGTGTGCTCCGGCATCCAACATCTGACGCATGCTGATAACAGCCATGAATGACTCCTTGTAGCGGTTGTTCCCCTCGGTCGGCGCCCCGAAGGCGACCGCATCTTGACCGGGGAGACAGTGAGTTGATGACAATTCGGACGAATCGACCCGGACAACGCTACCGGCACGCCTCACGCTCCACACCGCAAGCGGGGTGGAGGCACAGCCCGTGGCCGGGTTCCGTCGACGGGCACAAGACGCTGCCGCACGACGAGCCGACCGAAAAAGGGTGCAGGGTCCCGATAGGCGGACCCAATTCGCACACCGAAGTAAAACGAGCCAGATGCTTTGCCAATCAGCGCTCCTCGAACCACCGTGTCGCCGGTTGACACCGAAGCGTTTGCCAGCTTGCCGTAGGTGACTCGCCAACCACTGGCAAGGCGAACCACCACGTAACGGGTCCTCGCAATCGTCCCGGCCCAGGCAACGGTGCCCGCAGCGACCGCATTGACACGGGTCCCAGGACTCACCGAATATTCGATACCGCGATGACCGGAGCAATAGGGACAACTCGGAGGCCGGAACGGGTCGATGACCGTTCCCGTGACGGCGGGGCGCCAGCACGGTGCCGCATCGGCTGCGGTACACGGTTCGAAAAATGCGACGAAACAGAAGATAAGCACGCAAACGCGTCGGGACATGAGGCCTCCATCAGAAGATTGATGTGGAGGACGTCCGAGACGTCAAATGGGCGTCAGGCGACGCCGGCAGCGAACATACGTGAGCGGAGGTGCAACACCGACTTGGTGTGGATCTGGCTGACCCGACTCTCGGTGACGCCGATGACATCGCCAATCTCCGACAACGTCAGGCCTTCATCGTAGTAGAGCGACAAGACGAGCTTCTCTCGTTCCGGCAAATTGCGAATCTCGGACCGCATGATCACGCTGACTTCACGGTCTTCGATGACCGCTGACGGCGAACCCGACATCGCCGTGTCGGGCGCCGGAGGTTCGGCACCGGCCGCTATCGCTCGATCAAGGGGGCCGATGGTGGTGCTTGCGATCGACGACAGCCACTTGGTGAGATCGGTGTCGGAAATGTCGAGATGGACGGCGAGTTCTTCGTCGGTTGGCGCTCTGCCCTCTTTGTGTTCGAGTTCCGCGAATGCTTTTTCTACTTGACGTGCCCGGCTGCGAACCGATCGCGGCACCCAATCGAGCTGACGAAGACCATCGTAAATAGCTCCACGGACACGCGGGACCGCAAAGGTCTCGAACTTCACACCGCGCTCCGGATCAAAGCGTTCGATTGCATCAATCAGCCCGAACACACCTGAACCAACGAGATCACCCGAGTCAACATTGGACGGCAAGCCCGCGCCGATACGGCCGGCAACAAACTTGACCAACGGCGCATAGTGAACAATCAAGTGATCGCGGGCCGCGGAGTCCTTCCGCTTAAGCCAGCGATTCCACTGCATCTTTAGGTCGGCGTCTTCTGGGACGATGCTCATGCTCTGGGGTGTGCCTCGCGGTAGGCCGCCGAGAGTCGTTCTCGGCTGACGTGAGTGTAACGCTGCGTGGTTGCCACATCGGAGTGGCCGAGTAGTTCCTGCACCGCACGGAGGTCAGCGCCTCCGTCGAGCAGGTGAGTTGCAAAGCTATGACGCAACGCGTGGGGATGGGTGGGAACCGGTGATCGACGGTCGACAATACGCCGAACATCGCGCGGCATGAGCGGTTTACCTCGCTCGTTGCCAAACAAAACGTCTCCGTGCTCGGGGGCGATGACGTCGCAGCGCAGCGCCACCCAATGCCGGAGCGCTACGACGGCAGGAGCACTGAGTGGAACGCGGCGTTCTTTGGAACCTTTACCCCAGACGGTGGCTGCCGATTGGTCGAGGGCGAGCGACGAGACCTCGAGTGAGCACAATTCGCTCACGCGCAGGCCTGACCCGTACAGCACTTCGAGTACCGCGTCGTCTCGGCGGCGGCGCCACTCGGGTTCTTCGCCTCCCGACGCGGTCGGTCCTGGTGCGTGATCGAGGAGCCCGGTGAGTTCCTTGGCATCAAGAACGCGAGGCAACCGCCCGTCACCGGCTGGCACAGAAACTCCAACGGTTGGATCCGTGGTCGAGTAACCGCTTGCAACCAGCCACCGGTAGTAGCGGCGAATCGACGCTGTCTTGCGGGCAATTGTCCGTCGGGCAAATTCACGCGTTGTGAGAAACGAGAGGTAGCGGCGAAGGGTTGTTCGCTTGATCGAGGCCGGATCGCGCAGATTGCTGCGCTCGCACCATTCGGTGAAGCCCCGAAGATCCGAGACATACGAAGTGACCGTATTGGCCGACAAAGCGGTCAGCGAATCGCTGAACTCTTCAAGTCGCCA
>JBLFZD010000058.1:0-14701 GCA_047610085.1 Ilumatobacter sp.
CACGCTCGAAGCTCACGCAAGTTGACTGATCGCCAATGACCACAGCTCTCTCCGACGACTTCACAGCGTCGGTCCACGAAAGGAAACTCACACCATGAACTCTCCAAACAACGATCCACTTTCCCGTATGTCGCTGAGCCGCCGCCGGCTCCTTGCACGTGCGGGGATGATGGGCGCGGCCGGAATGTCTCTGCCTGCGTTCTTGGCAGCGTGCGGTGGCAGCAGCGACGGAGCGAGTAGTTCCAGTTCTGACACGTCGGCCTCGGGTTCTGAACCACCGCTCGGTGGCGGCGGCAACTCGCTGTTCTTTGAGAATTGGCCCGAATACATCGACCCGACCGAAGACGGTCTCGTGGGCACCGTCGAACGGTTCATGGCAGCCAGCGGCGTTGAGATGAACTACGCCGAGACCTACAACGACAACGTTGAGTACTTCGCCAAGATCCAGCCGCTGTTGGGCACCGACAAGCCAATCGACCCCGACCTCATCGCGCCCACTTCCTGGCTCGTCGGTCGTCTGATCAGCCTGGGCTGGGTCGACAAGCTCCCGATTGACCTGGTGCCCAATGTCGCCAACCTGCGTGCCGACCTGAAAAATCCGGCATGGGACCCAACCGGTGAGTACTCGCTTCCATGGCAGACTGGATTTGCAGGCATCGCGTACAACATCGAATCAACCGGTCGCGAGCTCAAGAGCACCGAGGATCTGTTCGACCCCGCCTTTAGCGGCAAGATTGGCATGCTCACCGAGATGCGCGACACCATGGGCCTGTTGATGCTGGCTGACGGAGTGGACATCTCGACCGTGTCGACGTTTGACGCTGCTGGGAATGCCTTCGACCGCTTGGAAGCCGCCAAGAATGACGGCCAGATCCGACGCTTCACTGGCAACGACTACCTGAACGACCTCAGCACCGGCAACTTTGCTGCGTGCATCGGCTGGTCGGGCGATGTTGTGCAGTTGGCAGTGGAGAACCCGAACATCCGCTTCGTGATTCCTGAGGAGGGCGGCACGAGTTGGGCCGATGCCATGGTCATGCCGAAGGGCGCTGTCAACCGCGATGCCGCCGCCAAGTGGATGGACTTCTGCTACGACCCGGTGCAGGCCGCGCAGATCACCGCATGGGTGCAATACGTGTCGCCCGTGGCCGGTGTGCAGGCCGAACTCGAAAAGATCGACCCCGAGTTGGCCGTCAACCCGTTGTTGTTCCCCGACGATGCGACCTTGGCCCGCACCCACTCCTTCGCCAACCTCGAAGAAGGGGTTGAAGCGGAGTACGACGCTCGTTTCTCCGCCATCACCGGCGCCTGACCACCACACGCCCCCGACCCGACCTCGTGACCATCTCAGAGCCCACACCCGATCCGGACAGCATCCGGGACGAATCGAGGGCGCCCACGCGCCGATCGTTCGACCCGGAACGGCTGGGCCTCGGCTTGCTACTGCTCGCCGGAGCGTTGCTGGTCGTGGTCGGCACCGGCATGGTCACGGGGGTGCTGGCAACGCTTGCGCTTGCGCTGACCCTGGGCACGGTCGTGGCACTGATCGGCGCTGCAGTACTTGGCGGTCCGGAGGTGCGACGCAAGATTGCACCGTACGGATTGCTGAAGCCGGGGATGTTGTGGCTGGCGTTGTTCTACCTGGCACCGCTGGTCACCTTGCTCCGCAACTCGCTGTCAACCTTGCCAAGCCGGTTCGCCGTGAAGGCCGATTTCGACTGGAACTTTGGCAACTACTCCACAGCGTTCACTGATTTTGGCGGGCAGTTCCAACGGGGCTTCGGGTACGCCGCGGTTGCCACCGTGCTCACGATTCTCCTTGGCTACCCGCTCGCATACGTCATTGCGTTCCGCGGCGGCAAATATCGCGGTTTGCTGCTCGGGTTGATCATCATTCCGTTCTTTACGTCCTACCTCATCCGTACGATCGCCTGGCAGAGCCTCCTTGCTGACACCGGGCCGATTCCGAGCGCGCTGAACGACGTTGGCCTCCAGCCGATTCTCGATGCGGTGGGGATCATGGACGGCGACAAGATCCTCAACACCCCGGCCGCGGTCATTGGTGGACTGACCTACAACTTCCTGCCGTTTATGGCGTTGCCGATCTACGTCAGCTTGGAAAAGATCAACCTCAACCTGGTCGATGCGGCCAAGGACCTCTACTCCGGCTCAACGCGGGCGTTCTTCAAGGTCATTTTCCCCCTGTCGCTTCCCGGCGTGTTCGCCGGCACCCTCCTCACCTTCATACCGGCTTCCGGCGACTTTGTTAACCAGCAGTACCTTGGCAATCCGAACACGTCGGTCATTGGCCAGTCGATCCAGAACCAGTTCTTGGTGCAGAACAACTTGCCGGTTGCATCGGCGATGTCGTTCGTCCTGATGATGATCATCACCGTGTTTGTCATCATCTATAGCCGTTTCTTCGGAACGGACGATCTGGCATGAGCGCACCGTCATCGCCACTCGGATCCGTCGCTCGGTGGGGACTGAATCTGTTTGCCGTCGGCGTCATGATCTACCTGTTTATGCCGATTTTCTGGATCGTTGGCTTTTCGTTCAACGAGCCGAAGGGCAAGTTCAACTTCGTGTGGCAGAACGCCACACTCGACAACTGGCGGGAGCCGTTTAAGGATCAAGCTCTCACCGACGCGCTTTTGACGAGCTTGAAGATCGCGGCGTTCTCCACGCTGATCGCCACCGTGCTGGGTTCGCTGATCGCGATTGGGCTCGCTCGCTACTCGTTCAAGGGCAACGCATTGCTCGATTTCGTGCTCGTGCTTCCGCTCACGACGCCCGAGATTGTCATTGGGTCGTCGCTCGCCACCCTGTTTCTCAACCAGGACGTCACACGAGGGTTCTCTACGGTGGTCATCGCTCACGTGATGTTCCAGATCAGCTTCGTGGCGCTGACCGTGCGCGCTCGGGTTCGCGGGTTCGACTGGACCCTCGAGCAGGCAGCGCAAGATCTGGGCGCTTCGCCGATGCGCACGTTTTGGAAGGTCACGTTCCCGTTGATCCTGCCGGGCATCCTCGTTGCGTCGCTCCTGTCGTTTGCGCTGTCGCTCGACGACTTCATCATCACGCTGTTCAACGCAGGTTCGGTCAGTACGTTCCCGCTGTTCGTCAACGCCAGTTTCAAGAACTCGTTCTCGCCTCAGATCAACGTGTTGGCCACGATCGTGCTGCTCGCTTCCGTGGCGTTGATGGCCTCGGGAACGTTGATGGCCCGCGCCAAGAGCCGTCGGAGCGCTCGGTGATCGCGGAGTCGACAACAATGTCAAGGAGAACTTCATGATCGCCCAGCATTCACTCGACGCGATCGCTGACGCCGAACCGACGCCGTTCTGGCTCGAGAGCGCAGACATACCCGAGTCGAATCCGACGCTCGTTCGTGACGTGCATTGCGATCTGTGCGTCGTCGGCGGCGGCTACACCGGCCTGTGGACTGCCGTGATTGCCAAGGAACGCGATCCTGGATGCGACGTCGTGTTGATCGACAAGGGCGAAGTCGGAGGTGCCGCGAGTGGACGCAACGGCGGCTTCATGGAGTCGTCGCTGACCCACGGCCTCGGCAACGGGCTGGCCCGCCATGCCGACGAACTCGATGTGCTCGAAGAACTCGGGTTGCAGAACCTGAACCAGATCGAAGCTGCCATTAAGCGGTACGGGATTGATTGCGGGTACGAGCGGACCGGCGTGATCGACGTCGCCCACACCGGCCACCCCGAGTCCTATTTGGCCGCGTTGCGCGAAGAGCACGATGTGCTGCGCCGTATGGGCCAACAGGTGGAGTGGCTCGACACCGACGCAATGCGTTCCGAGGTCAACTCGCCGACGTACCTGGCCGGACTTTTCCGGCGGGAGCGTGCCGCTCTCGTTGACCCGGCGCGGCTCGCGTGGGGGCTCAAGCGCGTCGCTGAAGAACTCGGCGTGCGGATCTACGAACACTCCAAGGCGACCGACATTAGGCGCGACGGGTCAGGTATGCAGGTGGCGACACCGCTTGGTTCGGTCTACTGCGCTCAGGTGGTGCTCGGTACGAATGCCGACCGACCGCTCCTCAAGCGGGTCCGTCAGTACTTGATTCCGGTGTATGACTACTGCCTCGTCACCGAACCGCTGACAGACGAGCAGATCGCGTCGATCGGGTGGGTCAACCGTCAGGGGCTGTCCGACATTACGAACCAGTTCCACTATTACCGGCTCACCGATGACAACCGGATCCTTTGGGGCGGCTACGACGCCATCTATTACTGGGGTTCGAAGGTCTCGGCCGAACTCGAAAGCCGCCCCGAGACTTGGGCGAAGTTGTCAGAACACTTCTTCCAGACTTTTCCGCAGCTGATGGACGTGAAGTTCAGTCATGTGTGGGGCGGAGCGATCGATACCAGCACGCGGTTCTCGGTGTTCTTCGGTACAGCGATGAACCAGCGCGTTGCCTACGCCGTTGGGTACACCGGACTCGGTGTCGCGGCGGCGCGGTTTGCTGCAGCGACGATGCTGGACCTGCTCGCCGGTCGCAAGTCGATCGCCACTCGGACCGACTTCGTGCAGTCCAAGCCCCTGCCGTTTCCGCCCGAGCCATTCAGGTTCGCAGGGATCCAGGCGACCCGCTGGTCGATGAATCGTGAGGATCAAACGGGAAGCCGCAACGCGTGGCTGCGCATGCTCGATCGATTCGGGCTGGGCTTCGATTCGTGACGACGGAGCATCGGTCGCACGGCTTCGAGGTGATCGTGGCCGACGAGTTGCTCGATTCGCCGTTCCGTGACCCCGACAACAGCGTGCGCGCGGGGGTTCCCGACCGCTTGTTGCGTGTCGGCGCGGTCCAATGTGCATGGAATCCGGATGCGACCGAGATGGAGGCGACGCTGCGTGCCGGGGTCAAGGTCGCTGTTGCCGAAGGTGCCGAGATCGTGTTCCTCCAGGAACTGACCCGGTCGCCCTACTTCTGCGCCTCGCCCGACGTGCCCGACGCACTTGTAAAGTTCGGCGAACCCGTCGAATCTGGGCCGACGGTGACGCTGGCTCGTTCGCTCGCAACCGAGCACAACATCGCGGTACACGCATCACTGTATGAGCGGTCGTTCGACGAGCAGGTCGACATTGAGCGCGGGTACAACACCGCGATCTGCGTTGATGCGTCGGGCGTCCTCGTGGCGCATACCCGCAAGACACACATCCCCGAGTTCGAGTACTACCACGAGGACGTGTACTTCGAGCCCGGTGACGACGGGTGCCCGGTGGTCGATGTCGCAGGTGTCCGCTTTGGCTTCCCGACCTGTTGGGACCAGTGGTTCCCCGAACTCGCCCGGAAGCTGTCGATGGATGGTGCGGAGGTGATCGTGTACCCGACGGCGATCGGTAGCGAGCCACATCGCCCCGGCTTCGATTCGCAGCCCATGTGGCGTCAGATGATCGCTGCGAACGGCCTGGCCAATGCGACCTTCATGGTGGCGGTGAACCGCATCGGGGTGGAGGGGCCGCTCTCGTTCTATGGCTCGTCGTTCATCTCCGACCCATACGGCCGGGTAATCGTCGAGGCGCCGAGAGACCAACCGGCGGTGCTCGTTGCGCAACTCGACCTTGGCCAGCGCGCTGACTGGCTCGACTTCGGGCTGATGTACACGCGCCGGCCCGACGCATATCGCCGACTCGCAGACGGCACCGACCTCGGTCGCCCCAACGGCGCGCTCGGCTCATGACCTGGCGGATGCCCGCTGAGTGGGAACACCATCAGGCATGTCTGATGGCGTGGCCGACTCGGCGCGACCTCTGGAATCATCACCTCGACGAGGCTCGAAGCGAGTACGTCGCAACCGCCGCGGCGATCGTCTCGTTTGAGCCAGTCGTCATGATTGCTGCCCCCGACGGTGCTGCTGAGGCTCGAGCGATGCTCCCCTCCGAGGTCGAGGTGATCGAGATCCCGATCGACGATTCGTGGATCCGTGACTCCGGACCGATCTTCACGGTCAATGGCGCTGGTGACAGTGACGGTGAGCGCAGCGGCGCCGACTTTGCCTTCAACTCATGGGGTGAGAAGTTTGAGCCGTGGGACCAGGACGCTGTGGTCGGGCGGCGCGTCCTCGAACACCTGGGGGTGGCTCGGCGCCGGTCGAGCATGGTCCTGGAAGGTGGCTCGATCACGGTCGACGGTGCTGGCACCGCAATCACCACGGTGCAGTGCAACCGCCATCCGAACCGGAACCCCGGCATGAGCCGCGACGAGGTCGAGACTGAACTGGCCGCGATGCTCGGTCTCGACACGGTGATCTGGCTGCCGTGGGGCTTGATCGAGGATCTCGACACGGACGGCCACGTCGACAACGTGTGCACTTTCGTGCGCCCCGGCGTGGTCCTCGCACACGGAGTGGGGAACGACCCGACGCATCCGAATTATGAGCGGATGTCAGCAAACCTTGCTGTTCTGCGCTCGTCGGTGGACACGGGTGGGGCGCCGCTCGACGTGATCGAAGTGCCACAGGCGTCGTACTTCGAGATCGACGGTGAGCCGTACCGCAACAGCTACCTGAACTTTTATGTTGCCAACGGAGGCGTCGTGGTTCCGATCGCTGACCATCCGAACGACGCAGCGGCGCTCGCGATCATCAGCAATGCGTTCCCCGATCACGAGGCCGTGGGCGTGCCGTCGAGAGTCCTCGCGTACGGCGGTGGCGGGGTGCACTGCATTACACAGCAGATCCCCGGCTGAGCTGGATCAGCGCACTCGGTCAGCGAGGGCGCCACGTCGCGAGGCGCGACCCGTGCGCTGCTCGGCTGCATCGGCTTGTGTGGTCAGCTTCAGAAATGTCGTGACGCCCAGCCAGCGGAGCGGCTCGGGTTCCCAGCGGGGCGAGACGTGGTCGACCCACGGAAGCGAGACGAGGTCGGTGTCGCGTTCGAGAATCAGATCGGCTGCGGTTCGGCCTGCGAGATTCGATGCGGCGACACCTTCGCCGACGAACCCGCCGGCCCAGGCCAGCCCGCTCGAGCGGTCGATGCCCACGGAGGGTTGCCAATCGCGCGGGACGCCCAGGACCCCGCCCCAGCGGTGGGTGATTGCCGCGTTGCGCGTTACAGGAAGGAGTTGATGGAGCGTCACGGCGATGCGGTCGTGGATCGCCTGCGGGCCGTCGCTTTCGTTGATCTTTGACCCGTACCGGTAGGGAGCGCCGCGGCTGCCGAACGCGATCCGATCGTCGGCAGTGCGCTGTCCATAGATGACCATTCGTCGGTCGTCGGCAAACGTCTCGCGCGCTGCCAACCCGATCGTCTCCCAGACGTCGGGGGGAAGCGGCTCGGTGGCGATCATCGAGGACGAGAAGGGAAGCAGGGTCCGGCGATGCCCCGACAGTGTGGGGGTGAAGCCTTCGACGGCCCGCACGACGACGTCGGCGGTCACTGTTCCGTTCGTGGTGGTCACTGAAGCCGGCCGGCCCTCCGAGATCCGGGTTGCCCTCGTCTGCTCAACAATCTCTCCCCCGCGACGTTCGACAGCAGCGGCCAAACCGTGAATGAGTCGAGCAGGGTGGAGACGCGCCCCTGCGGCGTACCACATCCCCCCGAGCACATCGGTCGCGTTGAGATGAGAGGTCGCCGCATGGGCGCTGAGGAGTTCGATGTCATTGGGCCCGAATCCGTGGTGGCGGTGTTCTGCAACGTCAGTTCGTTGTCGGGCGAGCTGGGGAGCGGTGCGTGCCAGACGAATGACGCCGCCCTTGGTGAAGTCGCAGTCGATGCCCTCCTCATGGGCGACCCGACCGACTTCGTCCACTGTATTCATGATCTCTTGGGTGAGTCGCACGCCGTCCGCGGCGTTGCCGGTTCGGCGCTTCGAGAGTGCCGCCGCTGCGCCGAGACCACCGGCGAGTTCGCCCAGACACCAGCCACCGTTGAGCCCTGACGCTCCCGCACCGACGCGGTCTGCTTCGATGATGATCACGCGGAGCCCCGGCTCCGCCCGCAGAAGCGAGTGAGCGGTCCAGAGCCCGGTGTATCCGGCACCGACGATGACGACATCAGCGCGGCGATCCCCCGCAAGCGATGAGCGTGTCGCTACGTCGCCGACCTGGTCAGCCCACAACGAACGACCTGAGGTATTGGTTCCGGTCGAAGTGGTTGCCACAGCCGTCAGAATATGCCTTGGCGACCTGTCCTGGAGAGATATTTTGGGGGACGTTTCTTGCGCGACGTGAGTCACTCGGCCCGGCTCGAAGCAGCAGTAGATTCGACGAATGCGTGTCCTCGTTATTGGTTCTGGTGGTGTTGGCTCGGCGTTCGTCGCCATTGCGGCGACGCGCCAGGCATTTGCGCACATCACGGTCGCAGACCTCGATATCGACAAGGCCGAATCTGCCGTAGCAAGCGCGCGTGACGCCAGCGCCGATGGTCGAATCGTTGCAGCCAAGGTCGATGCGTCATCGCGCGAGGCGGTTACTGCGCTGGCCAACGAGATGCAGGCCGACGTGATCCTGAATGCCTGCGACCCGCGCTTCAACCCGTCCATTTTCTTCGGAGCATTCGAGGCCGGGTGCAACTACGTCGACATGGCGATGAACTTGTCGACGCCGCATGCGACCGACCCGTTCAATAGGACGGGGATCCGCCTCGGTGACGGCCAGTTTGCCGAGCACCCCACTTGGAAAAACCGCGGGATGATGGCGTTGGTCGGCATGGGAGTCGAACCCGGCTTCTCCGATGTTGCTGCGCGATACGCGGCCGATGAGTTGTTCTCCAAGATCGACGAAATCGGCGTACGCGACGGTGCCGACCTGGTGGTCGACGGCTACGACTTTGCTCCGACCTTCTCGATCTGGACCACGATCGAGGAGTGTCTCAATCCGCCGGTGATCTACGAGCGAGAGCGCGGCTGGTTTACCACGGAGCCGTTTAGTGAGCCCGAGCTCTTCACGTTCCCCGAGGGCATCGGCGAGATCCAATGCGTCAACGTGGAACACGAAGAGGTCATCCTGATTCCGCGCTGGATCGACTGTGAGCGAGTCACATTCAAGTACGGGCTCGGCGACGAGTTCATCGATGTCCTCAAGACCTTGCACATGCTTGACCTCGACAGCACCAAACAGGTGTCGGTCAAAGGGGTGAACGTCTCCCCACGAGACGTTGTGGCTGCCACGCTCCCTGACCCGGCCACGCTCGGCGACAAGATGACCGGTCGCACCTGTGCTGGCACCTGGGTCAAAGGCCTCGGCAAGAATGGTGAGCCGCGAGAGGTGTACGTGTACCACGTGGTCGACAACGCCTGGACGATGCGCGAGTTTGGCCACCAGGCAGTCGTGTGGCAGACCGCAGTGATGCCGGCCGTTGCGATCGAGTTGATGGCGACAGGTCAGTGGATCGGGGTGGGCATCGTCGGCCCCGAGGCGTTGCCGCCGAAACCCTTCCTCGACCTGCTCGACGAGTACGGCAGCGAATGGGAATGGGCCGAATATCGTGACCGCCGACCCGTCGATGACTGAGCGGTCGGCGATGGTGTCGGTCAGGGGTGCTGTTCGTCGTCGACGGAGCTTTCGGACGCATCGAGCCGCCGGTGGGCTTCGGCGTGTGCCCGGGTGTTGCTGCGTGGTACCGCGCTGATTGTGTCAAGGAATGCCGTTCCTCGGATCCAGTAGATCTCCTGCCTGCACTGACGTCGGCCGATCGGGAAGCGTTTCTGAGCACAGCGATCTCACTGATGAGTGAGCCGAGGGATTCGTCACGCCGGTTGGCCGCAGCGCCCGACGAGGTGGCAAGCGCGATCGCGTAGCTGGTCACGTCCGGTGCGGTGTGCACGACTGCTCACAACCGCGAGGCGGTGTCATTCTGTAACAGCGCTCCGATCGTTGATGGAGTTGTGTCGAAGCGAACGTAAACATGGTTTTGACGTCGGACTTCCACGAACTCGTTCATACCCTTGTGTGTCTTGGCCAGCATCAAGCCATCTACTCGCATCGACGAGAAAGCGACGGCCCTCCAGGCCGTTCCTGATGTGCTGGTGCTCAACTGCAAACACACACCCCCGCAAGAGGAGCCCGCATGACCGCTACTGACCTCATTGACCGCCGGCATTTTTACATCGATGGATCGTGGGCGCCGCCCGCCGAGCAGCACGATGCGTTCGTCATCAACCCGTCTACCGAGCAGCCCTGTGCGGTCATTTCGCTCGGATCGCAGACCGATACCGACGCGGCTGTCGCCGCAGCGGGTGCTGCGTTCGATTCGTGGAGCCGTACCCCGGTCCCCTCCCGGGTGGCTTTACTCGTGAAGCTCCTTGAGGTGTACGAGCGACGTTCCAGCGAGATGGCGAAGGCGATCTCGCTGGAGATGGGCGCGCCGATCGATTTGGCCCTGCGGTCGCAGGTCAGCGCTGGCTCATGGCACATCGGCAACACGATCGCTGCGCTCGAAGCGTTCGACTTCGATCGGCCGCTCAGCGAGGGGGCTCCGGGCGATCGGATCCTGTACGAACCGGTGGGGGTGTGCGCCATGATTACGCCGTGGAACTGGCCGATGAACCAGGTCACGCTCAAAGTCGCCCCGGCGCTTGGGGTCGGATGTACGCTGGTCCTTAAGCCCTCCGAGGTCGCTCCCTTGTCCTCATCGCTCTTCGCCGAAATGGTCGATGAGGCAGGGTTCCCTCCGGGCGTCTTCAACTTGGTCAACGGCGACGGCGTTGGAGTTGGATCGCAGCTGTCGGCGCACCCCGACGTCGACATGGTGTCCTTCACCGGATCAAACCGGGCCGGGGTTGCCATCACACACAACGCCGCAGAGTCGGTCAAGCGTGTCGCTCTGGAGTTGGGTGGCAAGGGCGCCAACATCGTGTTCGCCGACGCGGACGATGCCGCCGTCGAGCGGGGCGTGCGCCACTGTTTCAACAACAGCGGCCAGTCGTGCAACGCACCAACACGCATGCTGGTCGAGCGTTCTGTGTACGACGCAGCAGTTGTGACGGCGCAACGTGTAGCGAACGAGATGACCGTCGACGTTGCCTCGAAGAACGGCCGCCACATCGGCCCAGTTGTCTCCCAAGCGCAGTTCGACAAGATCCAAGGTCTGATCGAGAGCGGGCAGCGCGAAGGTGCACGGCTCGTGGCTGGCGGGCTCGGCCGGCCCGACGGACTTGAGGTTGGCTACTTCGTGCGACCGACGGTGTTTGCCGACGTGTCGCCGGAGATGACGATCTCCCGCACCGAAATTTTCGGCCCCGTGCTGTCGATCACGCCGTTCGATACCGAGGACGAGGCGATTGTGATGGCGAACGACACCTCGTTCGGTCTGACGAACTACGTCCAGACGACCGACATCGATCGCGCTCGGAACGTCGCCAAACGCTTGCGTTCCGGCATGGTCGAGATGAACGGCTCGTCTCGTTCGGCCGGGTCACCCTTCGGTGGTTACCGCCAATCCGGCAACGGACGTGAGGGTGGCACGTGGGGTTTGGAAGAATTTCTCGAAGTGAAGGCTGTCAGTGGATGGGCGTGAGCATCAGGCCTGACGGAGCATCCACGATGAAGGCGGCGGTCTGTCGCGAGTTCGGCGCGCCGCTGGTCATCGAGGAACTGTTGATCGACCCGCCCAAGCGTGACGAGGTCCTTGTCGACATCTACGCAGTCGCCATCTGCGCGAGCGACCTGCACGCCAACGATGGATCCTGGGGCGGCGCGCTCCCCGCCGTCAACGGGCATGAAGCATCCGGCGTGATCGCAGCCGTCGGGCCAGGAGTCGAGTCGGTGGCAGTAGGGGATCGCGTCGTCGTCTCGCTGCTTCGCAACTGCCGCGACTGCTTCTTCTGTGTCCGTGACGAGACGCACCTGTGCGAGCGTCGAGCAGAGTTCGCCATCGCAACCGAGCACCGGTTACACGATGCCGACGGCAACGACGTCGTCCAAGGCGTGTACACCGGCGCCTTCGCCGAGCGAACAGTCGTCCATCACTCTCAGGTCGCACGCATTGCCGACTCGATGGGTTTCGACGTCGCTTCACTCCTCGCCTGCGGCGTGGTCACGGGCTTTGGAGCCGTTGCCAACACCGCCGACGTTTCCGCTGGTTCGAGCGTGGTCGTTGTCGGTGCCGGAGGGGTCGGGCTCAACTCGATCCAGGGTGCCCGGGTTGCGGGCGCATCGTCGATCATCGCCGTCGACGTCAGCGACCAGAAACTCGATGACGCGAAGGAGTTTGGCGCCACCGATGTTGTTCGAGCCGACCAGGCCGACGTCGGTGCCGCAGTTGCGGCGCTGACCGCTGGGCGTGGTGCTGATTACGTATTCGTCACCGTCGGCTCGACGGCTGCCATTGAGCAGGCCATCACCATCGCCCGCAAGGGCGGAACCGTCGTTGTTGTTGGGATGACGCGCAGTGGCGACGCCGTGTCCATCGATGGGAGCGGGTTCGCCGGTGATGGCAAGCGGGTGATTGGCTCGTTCATGGGGTCGACGGACCTGGAGCGCGACCTGCCGCAGCTGAGCCAGCTGTATGCCGACGGGGATCTCCACCTCGACCAACTCATCACGGCGACGTATGCCCTGGATCAGATCAATGAGGCCATTGCGTCGACGCGTTCGGGTCAAGCACGTCGCAACGTCATCATCATCGACCATCCGGCCGCTACTCGTTGAGCTCGCCAACGCGCAGCCGCACCTGTTGTTTGCAATAAACGTTGGGCAGCGAGTTGCGACGAGGCAACACACTCCATGATTTGTTGGTTCGTCATTGAGCCGAGGTGTGGTTCATGCCAATCGTGGTCACCGGATTAACGAAAAAGTACGGAGATAGGACCGTCGTCGAGGATCTCGACATGGTTGTGGAGCCCGGCCGGTTCACTGGCTTCCTGGGGCTAAACGGGGCCGGCAAGTCGACGACCATGAGGATGATGTCCAACATCGACCGAGCGACGGCCGGAAACGTTTCCTTCGATGGTGAATTATTCGCCAATCCCACGTCATCCGTGCTCATTGTCGGATCGATGCTCGACGTCAACGCCCTCGATCCTGACCGATCCGCGAGATCATCGTTGAAATACATGGCGGCTGCGGCCGGTCTGGCGAGTTCGCGAGTCGATGAGGTTCTCGAACCCAGCGGAATCGCGATCGCCGCCAAGCGTCGTGTCGGTCTCCGCCGTGGTCGTCAGCTCATGCGGAGCCCGGCGGCGAGGTCCATGATCTGATCGGGGACAACGGTGCCGGGAGCGAGGATCGTGCGATGTGTTGGGTCGACGCGAACAGTCACCCACGGCCGCGGCGCCCGTAGCGCTTGTTGAAGCGCTCAACACGGCCTGCGGTGTCGATGATGGTCATGTTCCCTGTGTAGAAGGGGTGGGTGTGGTTCGACACGTCGAGCAGGACATGCGGGTACTCCTCGCCGTCCTCCCAAGTGGTTCGACGTTCGGTGATGATGGTGGAGCGGCAGATCCAGCGCTGGCTGCCGGACGAGTCCTCGAATACGACGTGGCGGTAGTCGGGGTGGATTCCGGGTTTCATCAGCGTGTCTCCCTGAATTCGACGTGCTTGCCGATCACAGGGTCGTACTTCATCAGCACGATCCGTTCACGTGTGTTGATCTTGTTCTTCTGGGTGATGTACCGGTAACCGGTTCCCGCGGTGCTCTCAAGTGTGAGGATCAGACGACGGTCTTTGCTCGAAGCGGCCATCGGTCAGACCTTCACGCCGTTGCACCGGATCTGGGCCACGGCCGACTCGATGCCGCGACGGTCGATGGCCTTGATCGCTCGGGTCGACAGCATGCGTCGGTGCGAATGAGAATGATTCCCAATACGATGGGGTGATGGAGTGTTCAAAAACCCCACCCGACGAACCGGAGGCCGAACGAATGACTCGAGGGCCGCGAGTGCCGGTGACCGTGCTCGCACCTGAGTGTCAGCAGACAGATCTACTGCGTCGGCTTGCCGCAGACGGCGACAACTTCGTCATCGCGTCGGAAGATACGTTGGCGTCCAACGGACTCCTCGGTCTGATCCGCGTCGGGCGTGCAGCGGTCGTTGCGCCCGACGTGACGAGTCGGACGCTGGGTTGCAAGTGCTGTCAGCTCCGAGTCGATCTGGTCGATGCGATTCGACACGCTGTACTACGCCGCTCGGCGCCGAGACGATTGATCGCGGTCGTCGACCGGGCAACGACGAGTGGGTGTGACCGAGCGTGCGACGATGACCCGACGACCGATGTCGTGACCTGTATCCACACCGTCCAGGCCGACAGTGAGATCGAGCGGCTCGCCTGCCTCGACGGTGTAGTCGTCGAGGTCGATGCCCGCAGCGCTTCGACACGGTTGGCCAGCGGATTCCCGATCTGGAGCGCACAGACCGAGGCGGCGCTGGCGATTGCCGATCGAATCGTCGTCACCGATGCACGGTTGCTCACCACATCGGCCCGCACCGCCCTCAAACAGGAGTTACGGATGGTCAATCGCATCGGACGGGTCTCGCTGGACAGCCCGACAGAGACCATTGTCGATGACCTCGTCGACCTCGATGCGTGGCATCGAGCTCCGCAGTGTGGCGTCGGTTCCCCGAGTGCATTGTCATCGGCAACCGACCCCGGAACTCCAGCAATCGATACGGTTGTGCTCAGACGTCACGGTGTTCTCAATCCTGACGCGGCCGACGCGTGGTTGGACCAGGTTGTGGCAGTAGCGCCTTCCCGGCTTCTTCGGTTCCAAGCCGCGCTCCGAGTCTCGACGCATGAACACC
>JBLFZD010000059.1:0-14654 GCA_047610085.1 Ilumatobacter sp.
AAAAGCCCCTGGCAGCAAGCGCTACCAGGGGCTTCTAATGTGGAGACGATGGGAATCGAACCCACGACCCCCTGCTTGCAAAGCAGATCACTCAGACCCGAATACCACCTGCATATAGCCCTTACGTTGGGATGATGCTGAAGTCGAGCCGCACGCTGCTCGCCAGTGTTGACCGCTGTTTACCCTCGCTACTGGCACGCCAATGGCACGCCGACTCAATCAAGGATCATGGCCGTTTCGCTCCTGAGGGGAGACCAACGAGTTCGCCTCAGCGACAGACCAGATAGACACCGGCTCCTTCCGTCCAGGCGAGGCATGGATCGATTGGAGTTGACCGGGACTGTCAGATCGTTGGTGTAAATGGTCTGGCTCATTGTTGTTGTTGTCGATTGTAGGGCCTCAGAAGAGGCGGCCTTCGAAGGTGATGGCGAAGGCGTTGAGGGCGGGCTTCCAGCGGTTCATCCAGCGTTCCTGGCCGGTGCCTTTGGGGTCGAGTGAACGCACGACCATGTAGAGGCATTTGAGCGCGGCCTGCTCGTTGGGGAAGTGGTCGCGTGCTCTGGTCGCTCGTCGGAACCGGGCGTTCAACGGCTCGATCGCGTTTGTCGAGTAGATCACCCGGCGGATCTCCGGCGAGTAGTCGAGGAACGGCACGAATTCCGGCCACGCCCTGGTCCACAACGATCTGATCGCCGGATACTTCTGGCCCCAGATCGGGTCGAACTCGTCCAACCTAACCGCCGCGTCGGCTTCGTTGACCGCGGTGTAGACCGGTCGAAGATCCTTGGCCATCTTGTCCCAATCGGCGCGCGATGCGAGCCGAAAAGTGTTGCGGATCAGATGCAGCACACACGTCTGCACGATCGCCAACGGCCAGGTTGCTTCGATCGACTCAGGCAATCCTTTGAGGCCGTCGCACACAACGATGCAGGCGTCATCGACGCCGCGGTTCTTGATCTCGGTGAGCACCTGGAGCCAGTATTTGGAACCCTCACCACCGGTCCCGACCCACAGGCCCAACATCTCGCGTTTGCCGTCAACAGTGACCCCGATCGCCGCGTAGAGGGGCCGGTTGGCGACTTGGCCGTCGCGAATCTTCACGACAATCGCGTCGATGAAGATCACCGGGTACACGCGATCGAGTGGCCGGTTCTGCCTCTCGGCGAGCTCGCCGAGAACCCGGTAGGTGATCTTGGAGATCGTCTCGCGGGAGATGTTCGTCGAGTACACCTCGGCCAGGTGCGCTTCGACCTCACCGGTCGTCAAGCCTTTCGCGGTGAGCGAGATCACCATCGAGTCGACCCCGTCGAGCCGGCGCTGATTCTTGCGCACCGTCTCGGGTCAAAGGAGCCGCCACGATCACGCGGCACCTCCAACTCGATCGGGCCAATCTCAGTGGTCACGGTCTTGGCTCTCGTGCCGTTGCGGCTGTTGCCGTGGTTGCGGCCTTCCGAGGCGTGTTTCGGATAGCCGAGGCGTGTTTCGGATAGCCGAGATGTTCTTCCATCTCGACCTCCAACCCGGTCTCAAGGACCTGCTTGGTCAGATCGCTCAGCAGTCCTCCCGGGCCAACGAGGTTCTTGCCATCAGCTCTTGCTTGGTCGACGAGCTGTTCGGCAAGGGACCGATCGGGCCGTTCCTGGCTCGTGTCTTTCGACGGTGTCGCCACCGCCACATCATGGTCTGTCATTGTCTGTCCTTCCGGCCGAACCATCACGGTTCAGCGTTTCAGGCCAGACCAGTTACACCGCGGATCTGACAGTCCCGATGTACGCTGTCGTCAGGTTGGTGACAGTCGGCCGATGGGTGGGTGACCGCCGAGTGCTTGGTGTCGTCGCTGATGGTTGTAGCGGTGCAAGAAGTCTGGCAGAGCGTTCGAGCGGGCCGTGTTCGTGTCGTAAACGCGCCGGTAGGCCCGAAGGGGACCCGGTAGTTGGTCCGGTTGAACCTTTCGACCTTGCCGTTCTGCCATGGGCAGTGCGGCCGGATGAACTTGTGGGACGCCCCAATCCCTTCAATTAGTTCAGCAAGCCGGGTCGTGTGTTAGTAGCTCCAATGGTTGTCGGTCATGACCCGCTCGATCGTGATGCCGTGGCCCTTGTAAAACTCGATAGCACGTTCGAAAAAGGCGGCACACGTCTCGCCTTTCTCGTCGTCGTGGATCTCTGAATACGCCAGTCGGGTGTGGTCATCGACTATCGAGTGGATGAAGTCGAACCCGACTCGCTTCTTGCGGTTCTTCGTCTTCGACGCTGCTGCCCGGCCGTTGGCTTTCCAGCCGCCTCCATCGGGGATCCGCCCGAGTTTCTTGACGTCCATGTAAACCAGCTCTCCGGGACGGTCGCGTTCATAACGCAGCGCTGTGGTCTTCGACGCCCGGATCAGATCGCCGGTTAACGGGTCACAATCATGAAGTCGTGGGACGCCATTGCGACGCAATATCCGTGTGATTGTGCGTGCCGGCACATCGACTTAGTGGCAGAGGTGGTCGGGTCCGCACCGATGGTCACGACGCGCTGCAAGGACTTGTTCTTCGACCTCAGGTGGCGTCTGGTTCGCGATCCGATGCGGACGCGATGTGCGGTCTTCGAGGCCGGAAATGCCTTCAGCATCGAAACGATTCCGCCACTTCGTTGCGCACTGGCGCGACACGCCAGCAGCTTTCGCGACGTGCGCAACGGCTTGGCCGTTCAAGATGCGTTCGACGAGTAGCAGGCGGCCATGGACAGTGAGTCGGGCATTACGGTGAGACATGAGGACCTCTCGGTTGATGTGATGCGGCAAACACCACAACAGCCGGAGGTCCTCACCTACGTCAAACCGTCACCAACGTCCCGACCGAGTACACCTAGAAGCGCGCGTCAGGCGTAGTGCTTCTTCTTTGAGGTCTGGCCAACACCTGCGTTGAAACTGTTCGTGGGATCGAGCTCCATGTAAAAGTCTCGGAGGTCCGGATCGGCGCGGTAGAGGTGCCCGACGTTGTGCTCCGCTGGATACTTTGCGCCGAGCTGGTCGAGGTGTGCCTCGAACGTGGCTCGCAGAACCTTGACGTCGACTCCCGGCTTCGCGACAAAGTCGTAGTGAAAGACGTGGCAGAGAAAGTGCGCCAACTCGAACGGCCCGGCGAGTTGTTCGCGCACCTCGTCGGGGACCACCGCGTGCCAGTCTTCGAAGTTGCGAGGAAGCGCAACGTCGAGCGGGATGAGACCACCAGCCTCCTTCGGCCGAACCATATGGAACCGCGAGGATGCGCCCCCGGCGACGAACCGGTGCAGGATCGCTCGCTTTCCTTCGTCCGGGGTGCACGCGAAATACTCACCCGCCGATGCCTCGCTGAATGTGTCGTCGAGAAGTCGTCGGATCGGCTCGATCACGGCGTCGTTGGCCTTGATCATCAGCATGTGCTCATACTGATCCCGCGACGATCGAAGCCGCTTCGGCAAATGGTTCGGCCACATCGAGCCGAATCGCTGCAACACGCGATCAGAGACATGCGCAGGACTGCGCGGCATTCGACCGAACAAGCCATCAACCCTGGCTTTCATTCGAAACAGCCGCGGGAGCAGCGAACTGCTGAAATACTTCAAGAACAGAAAGGTGTCCTTGCAGTACTTCGCTGACGCATCGAAATAGCTGCGGTGCATGTACTCACACATTTCGGGCAACTCTTCGAAGTCGCTGAGGATCCGTCGGCGAATGCTCGTCAGCTGCTTTGGGTCGTTGGTTCCCGCCCAGAAAACCTGCTCTTGGCGCGGCGCTGCGAACGTGTCGACACGAACCGCAAAGATCGCAACCTTGCCCGCGCTCCCACTGGCTTCGTGCAGCCGCGTCTTGTCGGCATTGAAGCGGGCTGGGGTAGCGGCGTCGAGATCACGAATTCGCCGTTCGTAGTCCCGGTCCGATGCAACGCGATCTGACGCGCTTGATGCGTCGCGGTCAAAGTTGCCCGCCGCGAGGTTGGTGAGGATCTCTGCAGGCGACGCACCGAGCTCGATACCGAGGTGATTCACGAGTTCCAGCTCGCCGTGTTGATCAAGGCGAGCGAAAAGCGCGAGCTCGGTGTACGCCGGGCCCCTATTGACGAGGTTCCCGCCGGAGTTGTTGCAGATGCCGCCGACGACCGATGCCCCGATGCACGATGATCCAATCACTGAGTGCGGCGACCGGCCAATCGGCTCGATCAGCTCCTCGAGGCGAAACAGCGTCGCACCTGCGAACGCCAGCACTTGGTTGCCGCCGTCGAGCAGGACGAGGTCGTCCATGGCTCTGGTATTCACGATCACGATTTCGCGGTCGTAGTCATCGCCCATTGGGGTTGAGCCCGCGGTGACACCGGTGTTCGCGGCCTGCATGATGACGATGGTGTCGTATTCGACGCAGACTTTGAGGACCTGCCACATTTCGAGAGGCGTCCGCGGGAGCGTGACGGCCAGAGCCGACCCACCACCGAGCTTGATTCCCGTGCGATAGAAGCGGGTTGCTCGGTCGGAGTGCAGCACCTGCTTGTCTCCAACAACGGCCCGCAATGCTTCGAGACATCGGTCCGAGCTCATGTGTCGATCATATCTGACATCATGTCAGACGCGTTCCGCGGGTGCATGGTGCCTTCCACTCGACTGGGCTCAAAAGGACCCGAGACGAACAACCCGAACCGTTGAACAGGAAGCATCCACAGTCCTCGGCCGGTGGTCCAGAAGTCGCCGCTGGCGCATCGAGGGCAGACGAACCCGTCGGGCCAGCGCAGCCGCGCCAGGTACTCGCGGCAGGCTGCGTCGTCAGGAAACCACGCCTCGAACGACGGCCACGTTCCCGGATACTCGATCCCTGCCCTTGGGCGCTCGTTTGTCATGTGGAGTTGGGGGAATCGCATCTGCTGGGACTGAATGGTCCACTGCGCCTGGTAGATGCGTGTTCAAGCCCGGTGGGTGGGGGTTGGTGGTGCAACCAGTGGTGCAACCCACAGCGGATTCGCGCGATTCCGCGGCCCACTCAACGGATCGCGGATCACTTCGCAAGTCGGTCCCGGTCGCGTTCGAGCAGTTTCTTGGCGCTGGCGGTGAAGTCGTCATCGGTACGGACTCGATCGATCCGGGCTGCGAGTGAGTCGATGACGAGTTGGTTGGCGCTGTCGTCGCGCACGCGGGCGACGGCTTTGGCCTTGTCGGCGAGGTCATCGGGCAACCGGACGGTCGTCTGCTTCGGCATGACATCCCGACATCAGGATCCGTTTGGGCTGACTGTCGCAGTTCCAGGGCACCTCGCGCCGGAAGCGTGGCGCTAAGCCGAGTGATTGGGCTCGGGGTTATCGAGTTGGTGCTGGCCACCGATCGACCGATCGGAGATGCCGTGCGTGAGCGGTCCGGCGGCAATCGTTGGAGTGGTCGAGGCGCGCTGCGATGACAAGGGGAACGCTGTCGGGTGGTGGGCCTGTCACGATGTCGGGCCGGTCGAGCAGCATCCAAACCCCTTGGAGGACGAACAGTAGGTTCCCGCCGCTTTGTTTGGCCGTGGACGCGTCATCGTCGACGTCAGAGCGATCGCTTGGCATTGATCGCCAGGCTGGATTGGCCCGTCTCGCCGACGACGAGGATCAGCCATGCGATCGCAACGAAGAGCACTGCGGCCAATGCGAACGCCGCGGCTCCGAGTCCCAGTGCTGCACCGACGGCGCCGACCAGCAACGGTCCGATGACGCGACCCGAGTCCTGCAGCGTCGCCATGCCTGCGAGGAACTGGCCCGGGGCATCGGGTGGCGCAAGGTCGCTTCCCATCGTCAGCATCGTGCCGGAACTCATCCCGTTGCCGATCCCGATGATTGCACCGGCCGCAACGGCCAGTGGCGTGCCGTTGGCCAACCCGAGCACGACCAAGCCCAACGCGATCAATCCGAACGCAGGCACCATCGCCGCCAATCTCCCATACCGATCCATGATCCAGCCCGCCACCGGGAACAACAGCAAGTCGGCAGCCGTGCCGACGGTGACGAGTGCCCCAACCGCCGTTGACGACAACCCGAGCGTGGCGCCAATCAGCGGAATGATAACCAAACGGCCTTCGCGCACGGTCACGACGAGCATCGGGACGAAACCAGCCACGGCAAGCAGACGGCGATGAGTCACAACTGCGCGCAGGATTCCGATCCGTTTGGTGGTGTCGACACCGTCGAGCAGCGGGAGATGGTCTCGCACCAGGAGTGGGGGCAGCATCCCCGTTGCAGTCAGCGCGCCTGCGATCGCGAACGTTGCGGTGTAGCCGACCAGATCGACGAGAGCGCCGCCGATCGCCGGGCCGACGAAGAGCGATATCCGGAACGACCCTCCGATTAGGGACATCGCCCTGCCGCGGACACCCGCTGCCACTCGGCGCGTGATGTAGGTCTGACGGGACAGGCGAAGGGCGCCGTTGGCGGCTCCGCTCGCAAGGCGCAGCGCTGCAAGAACCAGCGCCATCGTCGTGAATCCGAGGGCTGCAGTCGAAAGAGCAAACACGGCAATCGCGACGATGAGCACGACGCGCTCACCGAAGCGGCTCATGAGCGCGCCGGTCGGCAGCCCACCGAGAGACGCGCCCAACCCGAGGGCGGCCAACACAATCGAGGCGAGGCGAAGCGACATTCCGGAGTCGGTCAAGTAGAGCGGCAGGACCGGTACGAGCATCGTCAGGCCGAGGTTGCCTGCGACAATCGGGACGTAGACGGGCATTCCGAGTCGTCGAAGTACCCGAGTTGCCTCGGTGGGAGCGCGATCGTTCACGTGCGGACGATAGCCGGAGACCTCCGATTTCTCGTCAAATCCTGCATTATGTATGATGATGGAATGCATCGTGGCTTGCTCATCGGCGGGGCCGAGATACCGTCACAGAACGGCGACACGCTCAACGTGTTGAATCCGAGCAACGGCAGCACAATCGGCGCAATTTCCGCGGCCGGCGTTGCTGACGTCGACCATGCCGTTGCTGTGGCCAAGTCGGCCTTCGAATCGGGCGTGTGGTCGCAGCTCCCGATCTGGGAGCGGGCCAAGGTGCTCAACCGCTTCGCCGACCTGATCGACGACAACCTGGAAGATCTGTTCCAGCTCGAGACCGCCAACAACGGCCGCCCGATCGTCGAGACCCGGGCTCAAATCAGCCGGCTTTCGGGGTGGTACCGCTACAACGCAGCACTACTCCTCGCCGACCGCACCGACGTCATCTCGATGCCAGGCTCGTACCATTCCTACACGTCACGATTTCCGATCGGTGTCGTTGGCATCCTCAGCTCGTTTAACCACCCGCTGATGATCACTTCGAAGAGTCTCGCCCCGGCGTTGGCGACAGGAAACTCCGTCGTGCTCAAGCCGTCCGAGCTGACGCCGTTCACCTGTCTTCGACTTGCCGACCTCGCGGCCGACGCAGGGATTCCGGCCGGAGTGTTAAACGTGACCCCCGGCCTCGGCCCCATCGCCGGGGCGCGACTCGCGGAGCATCCCGATGTCGGCAAAGTCTCGTTTACCGGCGGCACCGAGCCAGGCCGAGCCGTGGCCCAAGCAGCTGCGAAGCGCTTTGCCAAGGCCACCGTCGAGTTGGGTGGCAAGTCACCCGTCATCGTGTTTGATGATCAAGCCGTCGACGTCTCGGCCAAGGGCGTCGCCTTCGGCGGTTTCATTGCCGCAGGCCAAACCTGCATCTGCGGAAGCCGCGTGCTCGTGCAGGAGACTATTCACGACGAGTTCATCGAGGCGCTCGTCGCTCAGGCAAACCAGATTCGCATCGGCGATCCGGCCGACGGAGCCACACAGCTCGGGCCAGTGATCAGCAGCAAGGCACAAGACCGGATTCTCGGCTACATCGAAACGGGTCGTGCCGAGGGTGCCACCGTGGCGTGCGGTGGCGGAGTCCCCGACGAGCCCGAACTGGCCGCTGGGTACTACGTCCAGCCCACCGTCCTGACCGGTGTGTCCAACACGATGCGGTGCGCCCGAGAGGAGATCTTCGGTCCGGTCGTGGTCGTTATTCCGTTCACAGACGAAGCGGACGCCATCGCCTTGGCGAACGACTCCGACTTCGGGCTCGGCTCCGCGATCTGGACCTCCGATGTCGGTCGGGCGCACCGGGTTGCCAGCCAGCTTCAGCACGGCATTGTCTGGGTCAACGATCACCACCGCGTCGATCCAGGGTCGCCTTGGGGCGGTGTTGGCGACAGTGGATCCGGCCGCGAAGGCGGATGGGAATCATTCCACGACTTCACGCATCTTCGTGCGGTCACCATCCGCACCGACCCGAATCCCGTCGACTGGTACGGCGGCGATACCCAACGCCTGAACTGATGGAGACGAACTGATGCAGATCGACATCGACGGCTCGGGGCCTCCGCTTGTCCTCGTGCATTCGCTGCTCACCGACAGCCGCGCGTTCGACCTGGTCACACCGCAGTTCGCTAAGAGTCGGCGTGTCATTCGGGTATCGCTCCCCGGCTTCGGCGCGACTCCCGCGCTCACCATCGACTCACCGACGATCTACGACCTCGCCGATGCGGTCGCGACCGCTCTCGACGAGGCCGACGTCGACGGCACCGCAGCCGTACTCGGGAACGGGCTCGGCGCATTCGTCTGTGTCGCGTTGGCAATTCAGCACGGTGATCGGTTCGGTCCGCTCATCGTCGCCAACGGAGGGGCCGTATTCTCCCACGAGCGGCGCGTTGCGTTCACCAACATGAGTGATCTCGTGTCCGCCGGTGGCATGGAGGCTGTCGTCGACGTGGCAGTTCGCCGGATCTTCACCGAGCAATACCTCGCATCGCATCCCGAGGTGATCGCGGAGCGGCGAGCTGTGCTCGTCGAGACCGACCCGGTTGCGTTTGCTGCCGCATGTCGGGCGCTGCGCGACATGGATCTGACCGACCGACTCGGTGTCGTCGCGAATCCGACGCTCGTCATCGCCGGCGGCGCTGACCAGACAACACCCCCGGAGATGGCGCGTGAACTTGGCGCCGCGATTCCTGGCGCCGAACTCGCCGAGTTGACGGGATGCGGCCACTGTCCGCCGTTGGAACAACCTGAGTCTTTCATTGCCGCGGTCGAGGAATTCCTCGACCGCACTGCTTCACACACCCCGCTAAAAGGAGGGCACTGATGCCCGGATACGCCAAAGGTCCATTCGCTGTCGACTGGGAGGAGCGCTATGACCTCCCGCGGTTGCGCCGTGAACGCGTCGAGTCCACCCAACGCGAGTTGCGCGAGGCGGGCGTTGACGGACTCCTTGTCTGGAAGGACGAAAACGTCCGGTACCTCACGTCGCTGCGGGCGCAGCTGATCGCGGGCAAGACGATGGCGCTCAATGGCGCCCTACTGCTACCAGACGGCGACCCCGTGTTGCTGTGCTCGGGCGGGGAGATTGACAAGGCCCGCGCCGGCATGCCGTGGATCGCGGAGGCGCACGCCATTCCGATCATGGAGCAGGCCGAACTCGTCGATGGCTTCGTCAAGGACATCCTCCTGCCCGTGTTGCGGGATCGGGGTCTCGATAGCGGCCGCCTTGGGCTCGACGCGGTCAGTATCTCCTTCATCGACGCGTTCCGCCGCCATCTTCCCGACGTCGAAATGATCGACGGCGATCAAGTGATGCAGCGGGCCCGGCTCATCAAGAACGACGTCGAGATCGCGATCATTCACGAATCGTGCGCGATCGGCGATGCCGTCACCCAACGGGCCCTCGACGAAACCCGAGCCGGGCGGCGCGAACTCGAAATCGCCGGTGACGCGATGCAGACGCTCTTCTACCTCGGTGGCGAGATGGCGCATGTGATCACTCCATTCGTCGCCTCCGGGGAACACATGTCTCCACCGCACCGGATTGCAACCGACAAGCTCACCCGCAACATGGACCTGTGTTTCATCGACATCGGAGCAATGTGGAACGGTTACTTTGCCGACATCGGTCGCACCACCGTCATTGGCAAGCCGTCAAAGCCACAACAGAAGATCTACACCGCTGTGTACGAAGGTTTGATGGCAGGCATCGAAAAGATGCGGCCAGGCTTCACCAACCAGGACGCGTCCGACGCGATCGTCAACAAGATCGGTGACCACGGACTCGCCGAGCACATGTTCAGCCTCTTCATCGGTCATGGCATCGGCGTCGGCGCGAACGAGCCGCCCTACATCGGCGAAACCTTGCCGGGCGCCACGGCCGTCGAGTTCAAGCCGAACATGGTCTTTGCCGTCGAGCCACTTGTGTGGGTTCCCGGCGTGCGCGGAGGCGGAGGTGTGCGCATCGAAGACATGGTGCTCATCACCGACGGCGAGGCTGAGGTGCTTTCGCGAGTCGAGTACGAAGAACGGTTGTTGGTATGAGCGACCAGTCCGGTGTGTTCGTCGAGGTGACCGCCGCCGACGGGCATGTGTTTTCCGCTTACGTTGCGGGCGACCCGGATGCCCCAGCGTCGATCGTTGTAGTGCAAGAGATCTTCGGCGTGAACGCACACATCCGTTCCGTCGTCGACCGCTACGCCCAACTGGGCTACCTCGCGATTGCGCCGGCACTGTTCGATCGAGCCGAGCGCGGCGTCGATCTCGACTACACCGACGAGGGATTGAAGGCGGGCTTCGCGGTGCGCGAGCAGATCGACTGGGTGACGACAACCGTCGATGTCGCTGCGGCCGCCGACCACGTGCGTCGAGACCGTCCAGTAGGTGTCGTCGGGTTTTGCTACGGTGGTGGCGTCGCCTGGTTGTGTGCGAACGAAATGCGCATCGATGCTGTGGTCGGGTACTACGGAGGCCAGATCCATCGGTTCATCACCCGAGTTCCGAAGTGTCCGATCCTGCTTCACTTCGGCGAAACCGATCACATGATTCCGGCGAGCGACATCGACGACGTCCGCGCCGCATACCCCGACATCCCAATTTATGTCTATCCCGGAGCGGGTCATGGGTTCAACTGCGATATCCGAGCGTCGTACGACCCTGGGGCGTCAGCGCAAGCCCAGGACCGCACCAACGAATTTCTCGCCACGTACCTCGGAACGCGCTGACGGCTTCTTCGGCGTCAGAGGTTGAAGATGCGCGCCGCGTTGGCGCCCTTGATCCCCAACCGCTCTGCGTCGGTAAGGCCCTCGGTGCGGTCGATCAGACCCATTGGGTCTGTTTCGCCCATGTCGAACGGGAAGTCGGTCCCGGCCATCACGCGATCGCTGCCGACGATGTCGATGAGGTGCCCCAGGTACTGCGGTTGGAACACCATGGTGTCGTAGAAGAAGTTCTTCATGTAGTAGCTCGGCGGATGATCCGGAATGTGGACCCGAGTCTCGGGTCGCACCTCCCACGTGTGGTCAGCGCGCGAACAGTAGAACGGCAGATAGCCGCCGCCGTGCAACAGCACAAGCTTGAGGTCGGGGAGCTCTTCAAACAACCCGGAGAAGATCATCCGGTGTGCAGCAACCATGGTCTCGAGTGGGTTGCCGATGCAGTTGGTCATGAAGTAGTCACCGAAGCGGTTGCTCTCCTCGTACCCGTTCGGGTGCAGGATGACCGGGATTCCCTTGGCTGCGACAGCCTGCCAGAACGGACGGAACCGTGGTTCGTCGAGATTGTGGCCGTTGATCGTGCCGCCGATCTGCAGCCCTTTGAACCCGAGGTCGTCGACGACGCGATGCATCTCGGCGATGGCGAGGTCGACGTCCTGCAATGGCACGGTTGCGCCGAACGGAGCGAAACGATCGGGGTGATCGCGGCATGCCTCAGCAAGGTGATCGTTCTGCAATCGTGCTGATTCGGCCGCGACCTTCGCCGGGGCCCAGTAGCAATACTGCGAGACGAACGTCGCAAGACCTTGGATGTCGACGCCCATCGCGTCCATGTGCGCAATTCGCGCATCGGCGTTGCTCAGTGCGTCGGCAATTGTCGGAAACATCACCTTGTTGTGATCGATCGAGTCCTGGCCCATGAAGTATTGGTACGGCTCGTACTCAGGCCGGGCATGTGGGTCGGTCAGCGCCGATGCTGCCGGCGTTGACAGGTGGCAGTGCACGTCGATCGTGGGCGAGTGAGTTGATTCGGTCATCTTGTCTCCATTGGTTGGGACGGGAGGAAGGTCTCGCTCAACTGGCGACGAGATCGAGTTCTTCGAACTTCCTCAGCACGTTTGCCTTCGCAACGGCCACTGCTTCGTCGGATGGGTCGCGCGGGAAGTCGAGTTCGACATTGATGTCGTCTTCCAAGCGCCCACCTTTGGCGAACACGAGGATGCGGTTCGACAGCTCGACCGCCTCGCCGACGTCGTGCGTGACGAACACGATCGTTTTACCCGTCTCGGCCCACATCGAGTGCAACTCGCGGCGCAGTGATCGGGCCGTGATGGCATCGAGATGGCTGAACGGTTCGTCCATGAACATCACATCGGGTTCAATCGAGAATGCGCGAGCAATACCGACTCGCTGCTGCATGCCGCCCGACAATTCGCCGGGATACTTGTTGCCCTTGTCGCCGAGTTGCACCATGTCGAGATATTTCTGACACCGCACCCGCGTCTCGTCGGACTTGTCGGACTGGACGAACAGAAGATTGTCCATCACGGTCCGCCACGGCAGAAGCCGGGCGGCCTGAAAGACATAGCCTGGCGCCGCCTTGGCGCCTTCCTGGGTGATCGTCATCGACCCGCTCGTCGGCGTGTCGATGCCGCTCAAGATGTTGAGCAACGTCGACTTTCCGCAGCCGGATGGACCAACGATTGAAACGAACACGTGACCGCCGAGTTCAAGGTTGACGTTTTCCAACGCAACCACCTTGTCGACCCCGACGCCGAATTCCTTGTGCAGGTTAGTGATCTTGATATCTGCCATGTCGATTTCTCCTAGATAGTTCCGGCGACATCAGAACGTGCCGGTGCTGGACGATTTGGTTTTTCGAGGTTGGTGTCGATGTCTTCCTCGACGAGTTCTGGTGCATCGAGTCGTGGCCGCCATTTGAAGACTCGGCGTGAAATCGGTTCGAGGATCAGGTTTTCGACGACCAGGGCGAAGATCACGAAGAACATCGAGTAGCCGATGACTCCGTGGAGACGATGCGCGTCGTACCAGAACTTGAAGGTCCAGCCGGCCCCGTCTTGCCCGCCGAAGAGCTCGATGAGCACGAGGCCCTTCCAGCCGATCGACAGTGCGTAACGCGCCGCCGCGAACAGGAACGGAAAGAGTGACGGCAACAGGACGTGCCGGATCTGTTTACTCCGCGGCACAGCGAATGCCGTCGACATGTCGAACAGATCAGTGGGCGTGCTGCGCACGCCCTCGCGGACGTTGACGATGACGAACGGAATGCCTGCGAGCACGACAGCCCACACCGGTCCGGTATCGCCGAATCCGAGGATGAGGCTCAAGAAGAGCGCCCATGCCAGAGCAGGCATCGCCAGCAGTGCCATCACCCAGTCGTGGAAGAATGCATTGACCGCTTTCGACAGCCCCATACCGAGCCCGATCGCCGTGCCGGCGATCATTGACACTACCCAACCGATGCCGAGGCGGCGAAGCGAGATCCCGAAGGTCTGGTACAAGTTGTTGGGCGCCACGGTGTCGCCGGAGATCTCGGCATACATGAAGTCCCACACCTCGCGTGGGGTGGCGAGCACACTGCTGTCGAAGTCCCACGAGTCCTCGATCATCTTGTTACTGATAAGCCAGAACATGAGCACAGCTGGGAGGAACAGTCCGCGGGCGAAGGTCGGGGACTTGAGCACACGAACCACAAACGGTTTTTGCTTCTTGCGCGCCGCACCTCCCTTGGCGCTCACTTTGGACGTTTGATTTGATGGTTGAACAGCTAGGTCGGTCATGTCGAGGCGATCTCCTTGCGCCAACGGAAGAATCTGTCTTCGATTGCTTGTAGGACAACTTTTTCGAGGAACAACGCGAAGACGAAGAACAGCAGAATCCACGTGAGGACTTCGTCCTGCCTGAACAGGATCTGGGCGATGCGCATTTCGTAGCCGATCCCGGAGCCGGCGGTGAAGACCTCGGTGAGGACCGTCACTTTCCAGCCGATCGAGAAAGAGAAACGAATACCGGTGAACAGGAATGGCGCGAGGTGCGGGATCACGATGTGGCGGTTGCGACGCACGACGCCCACCTTGAACGCTCGCGCCATGTCGATCGTGTCCTTGGGCAACGTACCGATTCCCTCGGCCACGTTGACTGACACCAACGCGAAGGTCGTCAAGATGATGGTGGTGAGCGGTGCGAACCACTGATTACCGAAGACGAGCGCCGTGATGAGCACCCAAATCAATCCGGGTGAGGTGAGCCCGATGGTGATCGCGTCTTTGAAGAACCCTGCGAACCATCGGTTCTGGGTCAGGATGCCGACGGCAGCTCCGATGAAAAACGAGAGCGTGACGCCAGCGACGATTCGGTTAAGGGTTGAGCCGAACGCAGGAAACACCGCGCCGTCCTGAAACAGCTCGACGGCGGTTTGGATAACCCGAGTCGGCCCGGGAAGCAGGTTCTCCTCGATCACCGCGCCCGATGCCCATTCCCACAGGCCAAGGACGACGACGTAGCCCAAGATTCGGGCGGCCCATCGCACGACGAGTTCTTTACGCCGCGCAATCTTGACCAGTTCTTCTTGGGTCACATGTGTCGGGGCTATTGGATCTGTTGTCAAGGTCGTCACGACCGGCGTACGCTCCCT
>JBLFZD010000060.1:0-14527 GCA_047610085.1 Ilumatobacter sp.
GTTACGCGGTGTGCATCAGCACCTTCAGCGTCGACGACTCACCCACGGCCGCAAATGCATCGTTCGCCTCCGACAACCCAAAGCGGCGGGACACGATCGGCGCCGCCTTGATCGTTCCATTTGCTACGAGATCGATGGCGCGCTGGTAGTCGGATTTCGTGGCGGCCCGTGGATTGCGAATCGTCAGTTCCTTGAAGTACAGCTGGTAATACGGCAGCCCATTGCCGCCACCCGTTGCTGTTCCGTACAAGACAACGGTTCCCGCGTGGCCCGCGAGTTCGATTGCCTGACCGAAGGTCGCCTCGGTTCCCACCGCTTCGATCACCACGTTTGCCCCGCGACCATCGGTCGCGTCGGCGACGACGGCGGCTGCCTCGTCGGGCGTGGCCGTGATGTGTGCACCAAGTCGTGCCGCCAGATCACGTTTGGACTGCGACCGAGTGATGCCGATGACACGCGCCCCGCTACTCGCGAGTAGTTGCACCAGCAGTTGGCCAGCAACGCCCAACCCGAACACCACCGCCGTGTCGCCGGGAAGCACCTGCGCTGTCGCCACGGCGTGCACGCACGTGCCCAACACCTGGAGCAGGCCCGCTTCGTCGCTCGTCACGTGGTCGGGAACAATCAGTAACTGCCGCTCGGCGACTGCGGCGTAGTCGGCGAACACCCCGTCGAAGTCGCGACCGAGGAGACCGCCATTGCGGCAGAGGTTGGGGTAACCGCGGCGGCACAGATCGCACAGTTCGCACGAGATACCGGGATCAATGAGTACCCGTTGGCCGACGGCCACTGCGCCGAGCGGCCCGGCCTGTTCGACGATCCCGACGCCTTCGTGTCCCATCGTGCGCGGCAGGCTGACCGGGATCTTGCCGGCGATGATGCTCGAGTCGGTGCCGCACACGCCGACGGTCTGCATCCGCACGAGCGCCAGGCCTGATGCATCCGGGACGGCAATATCGCGGACTTCGATGACACCGGCTTCGATTAACTGAACGCTGCGCATGACAGGACCTACTTTTCAACGGCTAGTGGCAGAGCGGTTCGAGCCCTAGCCGAACCGCAAGCGTATTAAGGATGGAGAGCAACGACGATGGAACGGGAACGCCGAATTCGGTGTTGTCTCGCGCGACTTCTTCGGCACGATCGCCAGGAAGCCGAACGGGCGTGCCATCGGCGCGAGAGCTGCGGAGTTCGGCGAGGTGTTCGGAGATGGACGCCAGCACAGCGTCAGCGGGCATGAACAGATCGGGGCGAAGGACCAACATCGCCTGACCCGTATTGGTGGGCACGCTCAGATCGGCGCGATGGTCGATCACCGAACTACCAAACGCCGCACCGTTCAGCACGCCAGCGAGGAGCCCGATTGCAATGTTGAGCCCCGACCCCTTGTATCCACCGATCGGCATCAGCGACCCTTCGTGGACTCGGTCCGGGTCGGTAATCGGCTCACCGTCTGGGCCGACAACCCAACCAACGGGCATCTGTTCGCCGGCTTGCGCCACCACCTTGATGCTGCCATGCGACGCGACCGTGGTGGCAATGTCGAGCACGAATGCCGACCCGTCAGCATCGGGAACCGCGATGGCGATCGGGTTCGTTCCGAGGAGGTGTTCGGTGCCACCCCAGGCAGGCATGCCGTTTGCGTTGGCGACCGCAAAGTACATGGAAATCAACCCCGCCCGTGCGGCCATCAGCGGATATAGCCCCGCAGCGCCGGCGTGATTGGACGACACGGTGCCGACCCACGCCATACCCGAGGCGGTCGCCTTGGCAATCGCGAGCTCTGCCGCCTGCGTCATCACGACCTGTCCGAGCCCGTTGTCGCCGTCGATCAGCGCCGAGGTCGGAGTTTCATGCGTCACGCGGATGTTCGGAGCGAGGTTTACTCCCCCGGCCTCGATCCGTTCGACATACGGCGCGACACGGATGACGCCATGGCCGGTGCGGCCGCGCACATCCGCCTCTACGAGGCGCCGCGCCGTGAGCCGGCCATGCTCAACGCTCACACCGACGGCTTCGAACACCGACGCAACGAATACTTCGAGCCGCTCAGCAGCAAAGCGCACGTCGCCCACGTTCATAATCCTCGGGCCGCCACTGTGTCGCCGTCACTGGTTTGGCCGTCACGATAGTGACGATGTGCCGTGATTCGACACGGTCTCACCAGTGTCGGTAAACGTGCGGGTCACTTCGGTGTTCCCGTACACCCAGAGGATGCGCATCGTCGTGTCACCGTCGTTCTCGAAGCGATGGGGCTCGCCAGCGGGCACCCGTGTTGTGTCGTACTGCGCAAGCCGATGGGTGACGCCGTTGATCTCGACAATGCCCTTTCCCTCGAGCAGGGTCACCTGCTCGATCGTGTTGTGGCTGTGCTCGCGAAGCGCTGCACCAGGCGGAAACGAGGTCGTTCCCATCGTGAAGGTCTGTCCGTCGAGCGGAGGATTCGAGAATTGCACAGTCTCGATGCCGTCACCGCGGGCGACGCGGTCTTGTCTCGAATACTTGATCAGCTCAGCCATGCCCCGAAGTCTGCCACAGATGAGACGCCGTCTTACTCGAGGAGACGTAAGAGCGCCGGGGACGCCTCTAATCGCGCCCGCTCCATCACCGGCTCGGCCGCGTCGACGAATGCTGTGCGCTCGCCGCTGGTGAGGTCGACGATCTGACGCCCTCCGATCTCGAAATCGCTACGAAGGTCGACCTCATACAGCTGCGCTGCTGCTCGTTGAAAGTCGATCGCGGCTCGGGCCCCTCGGCGCACGAGATCAGCAGTCGGCCCATCGAGCGCGGCCAAGGCTTCGCGGTTGGCGATGAGAGCGCGCGCGCCGTAGAGGTGGGCCGAGAGCGTGACATGGCGGTGCGACACGCCGTACGCACGCGTGTTCGCCAAGGGATTCTCCTGTGCATCGACCTCGCCGGCGGCGATCATGCGAATCCCCTCGCTCAATTCGACGAGGACCGGCGTCATCCCCCACGCCTCCATCAGGGCCCCGTGGACGCGGTTCGGCTGCAACCGAATTGACAACCCAGCGCAGTCTGCCGGGGTACGAATCGGCCGATCACGGTTGGTCAGGTGACGGAAACCGTTGTCCCAGTAGCCGAGCACCTCGACGGGATGGACCGAGGCGATCGATGCGGAAAGTGATGCGCCGAACGGACCGTCGAGCGCCTTGTGGGCATCATCGAGTGTGGCGAAAAGAAACGGGATCTCAAGTGCGTTGACAGCCGGCACCAAATTGCCGAGGTAGCTCGTCGAGAAGTAGCACCACGTCAGTTCGCCCGAGATCACCATGTCGAGCAAGTCGGCCATGGGTCGGCCAAAATCCATCACGTTGTACATCACCTCGATCGAGATCTCGCCGTTCGACTCGCTGCGAACGAACTCGGCGAAACGGTCGAGCGCACGGCCATGCACGGACTCGGACGGCGCGTACCCCCCGATACGGATCACTGAGGAACTCATCGATTTGCCTTGACACGCGGCACAACAATCAACCTAAAATTCGGGAGCCCGATGTAAATGGAGACACAACCTTGAAGATCATTAGTGTGGAATCGTTACCGATAACGGTGCCCCTCGTCAAACCAATCGTCATGTCACATATCACGGTGCACCAATCGGACAACGTGCTGGTCAAGGTGACGACTGACGAGGGCGTTGTCGGCTGGGGCGAAGGAGTCGAGGCAACCGATCTCACCGGCGAGACTCAGTCGAGCATTCGTGCCGCGATCGACTTCCTCGGCGCGCAGATTATCGGCGAGGACCCGATGCGGCGGAGTTCGCTCTGGGCGAAGATGAACACGATGATGTACGCGAACGAGACCGCAGTCGGCGCGATCGACATCGCGCTGCACGACATCGCCGGCAAGGTGCTCGGTGTTCCGATCGCGGAATTGCTGGGAGGAATTGCTCGTCGCTCGGTGCCGGCGCTAACAATGATCGGGAGTGGTGTTCCGAGCGCTGACATCGACGCTGCGCGTACCAAGTACGACGCCGGTTATCGGTGGTTCAAGGTGAAGCTCGGTATCGGCGAGATCCTCGACGAGCTCGAGACAGTGCGCGGCGTACGCGCAGAGTTACCCGCAGACGCCGTGGTGTGCGGCGACGCGAACCAGGGATGGTCCGAGCCAGAGGCTGTGCGGTTCCTGCGCAGCCTCGACGGTCTCGACGTCCGGTTCATCGAGCAGCCGATCCGGCAGGGCGACCTCGCGGCCATGTTGCGCGTCGCCCATGCGTCACCGATTCCGATCTGCGCCGATCAGAGCGTGCATTCATTCTCCGACATCGCATCGTTCTGGCGATCCGGCGTGGCGGGAATCAGCCTCAAGCTCGTGAAGCTAGGCGGTATCACTGGCGTGATGCGCGGCGCCGCGTTGTGCGAATCGCTCGGGTTGTCGATCAACCTCGCCGGCAAGATCGCAGAATCGAGTGTTGCTGCTGCGGCCAACCTGCACTGCGCCGCCGCGATGCACGCGATCGATTTCGGTTGCAGCCCTGGCAATCAAGGCTTGAGTGGCGACGTCACCACCACGCCGTTGTCGATCGTCAACGGCCACTACGAACTCCCGAGTGGCCCTGGCCTCGGAATCGACGTCGACAACCTCGGCGAGTGAGGCGTCAATGAGGATCGGGTTCATCGGACTCGGCCGAATGGGACTGCCGATGACGCGTCACATCGTCGGTGCCGGCCACGACGTAATCGCCTTCGACATCTCCAAACAGGCGCGCGAACGAGCCGAACAATCGGGCGTGGAGATCGCGTCGTCAGTTTGCGACCTGGCCGATGCCGAGATCGTCTGTTCGTCGCTTCCGGCCACCGAACACGTCGAGGCGGCCTACTTCGGTTCCGGTGGTCTCGTCGATCTGCTGGCCCCCGGCACGGCGTGTATCGACCTGTCGACGATCTCGATCACAGGTTCGCGTGCGCTCGCCGCGCGCTGTCGCGAGCGGCGTGTCGAGTTCGTGGATGCACCGGTGAGCGGCACCTCGATTCACGCCGAGGCCGGCACCCTCGTGGTGATGGCCGGCGGACAGGCCGACGTGATCGAGCGCGCCCGCCCTGCCCTCGAGCCGTTCGCCTCGTGCGTCGAACATGTCGGTGACAATGGCGCGGGTCTCGAACTGAAGCTGATCACCAACCGTCTGCTCACCACCCATCTCGTCGCGATTGCTGAGGCGATCGTTTCGATCGAGCAGACCGACCTGTCGGTCCCACAATGCATCGAGCTGCTCCGCTCCGGTGCGGTCCCGAAGCTGCTCGACTACAAGGCGAGGCCGCTCGCCGACCGTGACTTCACACCCCAGTTCACGGTGGATTTGATGCGCAAGGACCTTCGTTTGGCCGCCGCTGAGCTGGCCAAAATGCCGTTGGCTTCGGCTGCACACGAGATTGTCGAGGCAACGAGTTCGTCAGGGCTCGGTGACGACGACCTCGCCGCCATCATCACAATCGTCGAGCAGCGACTCGGGTAGCCGTAGTCAACCCACGGAATCTCTCAGTTCGGGCGAGCCGGGTGGGCGAGAAGAACGAGGACATCGCAGAGCCGAGCCCATGTTGCGAGATCGGTGACTGATCTGGTGAGGCGACCTGGGCATCGTGAATCGCTCATGCAGTCCTCGTGCCGGGCGTTGTCGTCGGCGGGAGCGAACTACGACATGAAGCGGCCGCCGTTTACGGCGATGGTTTCCCCGGTCATGTAACCGGACTCCTCCGATGCGAGGAACAGCATCCACGCGACGAGATCATCGACCTCGCCATAGCGACCGAGCGGGATCGTCGCTGCAGTTGCCGCACGTTCCTCCGGCCCGCGCACGACTTTGATCCGATCGGTCAGCACGGCGCTCGGTGAAATCGCATTCGACGTGATGCCATCGGCCCCGAGTTCGTAGGCGAGGAGTCGACTCAAGGCGAGCACACCCGCCTTGGCTGCCACATACGGCGGGGATGATCGATAGATCGCGGTTTGACCCGCGAGCGACGCGATCGTGATGATCCGCCCAGCATGGGATCGACGCAAGAGCGGGATCGCCTGTCGGGTGCACAGAAACACGCCCTTGAGATTCAGGTCGACGACCCTGTCCCACTCTCCCTCACTCAGCGATTCGGTCGTGTGCTGCTCCCAGAATCCACCTGCGTTGTTGATCAGGACGTCGAGACGTTGATGCTCCTGATCGATCATCTCGAAGGTCGCGTTCACCGCGTCGCTCGACGTGATGTCGCACTCAATGAACGTCGAACCCGTTCGCTCAGCGACCGCCCGGCCACGCTCGACGTCAACGTCGAGGCCGTAGACCGTTGCGCCGGCCGCAGCGAAGCTTGTGACGGCTCCCTCGCCCATACCGATTGCCGAGCCGGTGATCGCGACGACGCGATCAGCGAATGACCAGGTGATGTCTCCCACGTCGGTATCTAGGCTTCCTGAACGAGTTCAATCAGCGTGCCGAACGAGCCTTTTGGATGCATGAACGCAATCGTCGATCCGCGCGCTCCCGGCCGAGGGCCCTTGTCGATCGGGATCGCACCCGCCGCAACCATCGAGTCGAACGCGACCTGGCAATCGTCGACGCGATACCCGACATGATGCAGACCTTCGCCGTTCTTGGCGAGAAACCTGCCGACGGGGGAATCGTCGCGGGACGCGGTGAGCAGCTGAATGTACGAATCGGCAACCTGCAGCATCGCCTCATCGACACCTTCTCGTTCCACCGTCTCGCGATGCGCCACCTTTGCGCCGAAGGCGTTCATGTAGAACTCGATAGCGGCGTCGAGATCGCGCACGGCGATTGCAATGTGATCGATTTCAGTGAGGATCATGTCAGTGCTCCAGAGTCCAATGGTGAACTTTACGGCAAAGGACTGTGCCGCGTTCCTCCAAATGATACATAATATGTGATCTTGTTCTGTGATCGTCCTTTGAAAGGATCCAGATGAAACTCGTGTCCTTCACCACCGCTGTCGGCCAAGCCGGAATTGGGGTCGTCCGCCCAGACGGGTCGGTGGTCGCTCTCGCGACCGACGAATCCTTGCCGACCACCATGGTCGACTTCGTTGCGCTCGGCGCTGCGGGACTCGACGCTGCCCAACGCGTGCTCGACGACGCGAACGCAACCGTCGTCGAGCAGCCAGTGCTGCGCGCCCCGATTCGACCGCGCAACAACGTGATGGCGGTGGGCAAGAACTACCGCGAACACGCCAAGGAGTTCGCCGACAGCGGGTTCGACGCGTCCGCAACCCAGACAATTCCTGATCATCCAATCGTCTTCACCAAGGCGTTGACGTCGCTCGTTGGTCCCGGCGATCCAATCACACTGTCAGTGGACTCGACAGGAACGACCGACTACGAGGGCGAACTCGGCGTGGTGATCGGAGCCGGCGGCACCAAGATCCAGAAGGCCGATGCGTGGGAACACGTCTACGGCTACACGGTGATCAACGATGTCACTGCGCGCCAGGTACAGAAACGACACGTTCAGTTCTTCATCGGCAAGAGTGGCGCGACGTTCTGCCCGATGGGCCCAGCAATCGTCACCCGAGATGAGATTCCTGACATCGAGTCGACCTGGCTGCGGACCACGGTGAACGGCGACGAGCGGCAGGCCGCACAGATCAAGGATCTGATCTTCGACATTCCCACGTTGATCGCATCGATCTCCGACGCGGTCCTCCTTGAGCCCGGCGACGTGATCGCAACCGGTACTCCAGCCGGAGTTGGACTCGGATTCAATCCCCCGCGCTTTCTGCAGCCCGGCGACGTCGTCGACATCACGATCGACGGCATCGGCACGCTCTCGAATCCCGTTGTTGCCTGACCCGCAAGCATGATCGTTGAAATCATCGCCGTCGGCACCGAGTTGTTGCTTGGCGAAATCATCAACACGAACGCTGCCGCGATCGGCACCAAGCTCGCCGAAGACGGTTTCGATGTTCATCACCAGGTGACGGTGGGCGACAATCTCGATCGGATCGTCGAAACAATCGGGACCGCCTGCAGCCGCGCCGACGCCGTCGTGATCACCGGCGGGATCGGCCCCACCCAAGACGACCTCACTCGCGACGCGATCTGCGCGCTGCTCGACGTGAAGATCGAGCGTGATGAAGACCATGCCGAGGTCATCCGCAAACGGCTCGCTACTCGGGGCGTGATCGCCGACACCGCGCTGCGAATGGCCGACTACCCGGCGACCACCGAGCCGCTACCCAACAGCAAAGGCATTGCACTCGGCATCGCTGCCCGGCACGGCAGCGCGCGCATCTTCGCCGTGCCGGGGGTGCCGACCGAGATGCATGCGATGATCGACGACGAAGTGCGGCCTCGACTGCGCGCCGCGTCGGGCGAACCAGCAGTGCTCGCGAGCCGGTTGCTCCACACCTGGGGTTTCGGTGAGTCGCAGATCGCCGAAATGCTCCACGACCTCTACGCCAGTACGAACCCATCGATCGCGTTCTTGATCAACGGCCCCGAGGTGCGCATCCGGATCAGCGCCAAGGCCGCAACCCGCGACCTCGCCGAGCCGATGATCCGCAGCATCGAAGACGATATTCGTGGCCGGCTCGGCTCGGCGATATTCGCGACAGATTCGGAAACGGTCGACTCGATCGTGTTCGACGAACTCTCGAACCGCGGCTGGACCCTTGCGACAGTCGAAGCTTCAACCGCAGGGTTGTTAACCGCGCGCCTCGCGAATGCTCCCGGGTTCATCGGTGGCTCTGTCGTCAGCGCGACGCGCGTCGACGACGTCGAGGCGCGAGCCACCATGTTGGCCGCCGGCAATTTTACAACCGACAGTGACGCCGACGTCGTCGTCGCCGTCAGCGAGTCGCTCACCGACGATGCCGATGACCGCGTGGCCGGCCAGCGAGTTGGGATTGTCGTGCGCACGCCCGAAAAGACAACTGTCCGCACGATCTCAATCCTTGGCGATACTGAACAGGTGAGGCAGTTCGCAGTTCCCGGCGCACTGCACGTTCTGCGGCAGGCACTTCTCGGGGGTTAGGTCGCCGACTCGCCGTACTCTTTGCCGGCACCGACACCCCAATAATTGCGGTCGATGTACCAGCACATGTAGTCGATGAGCCGGACAGGCTCGTACTGCGCTGGATTGTCAGCATCACAGCACGTATCGAGTGGACGGGCGATCGTGTCGGGACCCGGATTAAAGAACGCCGCCATCGAGTAACGGTCGCGATCCGGGGGGATCACACGATGCGGTGTCGCGATGAATCGACCGTTCGACCACCGATTCAGGAACTCGCCGGTGTTGACAATAACGCCGTTCGGAACCGGACTGGCGGCGATCCATGTTCCGGAACGGTTGCGAACCTCAAGCCCCGACACCTCTGACATCGGGAGCAACGTCATGAAGCTGTGATCGCTGTGCGGCGCGATGCCGAATTGGTTCGGTTCAGGCTCGACCGCGGGGTAATGCGAGTTGCGAACCCACATGATCGGTTCCTCGAAGAAGGAGTCGAACCCGTCGATCGGCTGGTCGAGCGCCAGCGCGTACAGCGGAACCATACGCAAGGCCAACCCGAGGATCGCCCGTTGGAAGTCGACGATTGCTTCGCGAAAGCCAGGAAGGTTCTCGGGCCACGGATTCGGGCCGACGAATCTGATCCCCCTCTGCAGATACGGATGAGTTTCAGGTCGGTCGTACGCCAGCGCAAAGGTCTCGTTCAGGTCTCGCTTCGTGTTCTCGTTGAGCGTCGACGTCACGTACACGGTGTGCTTCGGAGCGATGTACCCCACGGATTGCTCTGCGAACTTGAGCCGCATCTTCTCGTCCGCGGGAAGTGCAAAGAAGCGTTCCAGTTCGTTATAGGCCGCGTCAATCACCGAAGGCGAGACGCCGTGGTTCACGATGACGTAGAACCCGATCGTCTCCTGGATGAACCGGATGTTCGCCGCGAGCTCGGCAGCTGCGCCATCAACCCCCGCGAGGTACGGCCCCACATCGAGGATCGGAATGTGCTCGAATTCGTCCTCCCGGTCGACGGTCCGATGGTCGAACAGTTCGACGGTCACGCGATCACCGTGCCGTATCGCCGGACCCGGATGTCGGCCTGGGCCTGATGCCCGGCAAAGTTCTCGATCGCACAGAGCCGACTGCAGTATTCGCCGATCGTGGCACTCGACGCCGGATTGGTCACCCGCTGGTACGTGACCGTCTTCAGAAATTTACCCACCCACAGGCCGCCGGTGTAGCGAGCAGCCCCTTGCGTGGGCAAGGTGTGATTGGTGCCAATCACCTTGTCGCCGTACGACACGTTGGTCATTGGACCAAGGAACATTGCGCCGTAGTTGATCAAGCCGTCCAGGAAGAAGTCGTCGTCGCTGGTCATCACCTGCACGTGTTCGAACGCCAACTCGTTGGCCAGGTCGAGCATCTCCTGGTGGTCATCACACACGATCACTCGGCCGTAGTCGGCCCATGCCACGCCGGCGACGTCGGCCGTTGCCAAGGTCTGCAATTGCCGCTCGACTTCGGCGATCGTGGCGATTCCGAGCTGGCGCGACGTGGTCAACAACACCGCCGGAGATGACGGGCCATGTTCGGCTTGACCAAGCAGGTCGGTGGCACACATCTCGGCGTCAACGGTGTCGTCGGTGAGCAGCAACGTTTCGGTCGGCCCGGCTGGGAGATCGATGCCGACGCGTCCGTAGAGCTGCCGTTTCGCTTCGGCCACGAACGCGTTGCCCGGGCCAACCAGCACGTCGACTGCGTCGACGAACTCCGTGCCGAGCGCAAGCGACGCAACCGCTTGGACCCCGCCGAGGAGATAAATCTCGTCCGCGCCGGCCAGGTGCATCGCAGCGACCGTCTCGGCTGGCACCGCTCCGTTGATCGGAGGGGTACACGCCGCAACGCGCGGCACACCGGCGACCTTGGCGGTCAACACGCTCATGTGCGCCGACGCGACCATCGGATAGCGCCCACCTGGCACATACGCGCCAACGTTCTGCACCGGGATGTTCTTATGCCCAAGCGTGATCCCGGGCAATGTCTCGATCTCCACGTCAAGTAACGACTCGAGCTGCGCTTGAGCAAAGGTTCGGATCTGGCGCTGCGCAAACTTGATGTCGTCGACCGTTTCTGGATCGACGCCTGCGACAATGCGTTCGATCTGATCGGGTGTGAGCTGGAATGATTCCGGCGCCCAGTTGTCGAAGTTCTGTGAGTGTTCGCGGACGGCCACCTCCCCTCGCGCCTCGATATCAGCGATCAGCCCGCGCACCCGCTCGGTGAGTTCGAGATCGGCACCGTGGGCGCCTTTTCTAATTGCGTCCTTCAATGTTTCAGCCATGATCATATATTTTGTCATATCTGAAGGCGAACTCCACTCCGCTGCGAGGCCGCCTCCGCTCGTCTCGCTGGCGTCGCACCAACTACCACCAACCCGCCCACGACTACAGCGACAAGAGACGCTCCGGAGGAAAGACCGACCGCGAAATCGGACGCTGCCTCAAGCGCTACATCGCCCGCCGAGTCTGGCGCCCCCTCGAGCATCCTCCCGGAGTCGGAATCGTCGCTTGACACACATAGAAGACTCACGTGAGCGCTCGGGCAGGCGCTCTAGAAAGTGCTTCGAGCACCGCGACCGCCGGGTGCTTTTCCACTACTGGATCCTGAGCCGTGCGAGCGCCGTCGGAACACGCCGCTATTGGCGTCTCCAATCGGCGCTCAGGGACACGGATCGCAGCGGCGTAGCCGGACGTTCGGCACCGCGGAATCGTGACAGGTCGGCCGCATGATGGGGCGTGGCTCAGTCGATGAGCTTGTCCAACAACTCAAAGGTTGGGTACGGCTGGTCGTGGTCCCCGAAATGTCCGTCGTGGCGGATGATCTGGGTGCCGCCCAACAGGTCGAACATCTCCCGACCTTGACGGTCGTCGCAGCCGTACGGGTCGTTGGGCGAGTTGATGAAGTACAGGTCGATGACGTGCGACTTGATCGCGGCCCAGTCGTAGTCAGATTGCAGGACCGGCTCGTCGCTGGCCCCGGGCGGTGTGTAGTACCCAGCAACGAGGACGGCTTGAGCGACAGTGACGTCGATGCGCTCGAGGAGCGCAAGCAGGAGCGCGGCGCCCCCTGAGTGCCCGATCAGCACGGTGTCGTGATCAAAGATGTGATCGGCCAGCACCTTTACCACGGTCGTGGTGACCGGTTCAAGGTTCAGACCGGGATAGTGCGGCGCCTTCACGTCATAGCCACCCTCAGCCGGCCGCGTAGCCAAGGCAGCCATACGACCTCAGGCGTCACTCCGGTCCCATGAGATATCGTTGCGTTTCGGCTCACAGAATCACCCTCGCAGATCCGGCCCGGAGACCGGACCAGGTCACCGGCGTGTCACCAACTACCGATAGGGGCACCCATATCGTGCGTGACCCGATGGCAGCCGAGCCGAGGATTACACCCATATCTACACATATCTCCAGTCCGGTTTGGGGTGTCTTCGATGTAGCTAACGCAGCTTTCTGGTGCGGTGTGGACGTGTTATCTTCAGTGCGTTTCCGACGCACCGCGAGCCCATTTCCCTTTCATTGCAGGCCTCCAGCTCAACGTCAACCGACTTGGACTGCGTCGAGGACGTGTCCACCACGCAGACGCCCGGGTCAGGGCGTTGAAGCGTGGAGCGACTGGAGATAACGGCTGTGAGTATGTCCTTGTCGGTCCGTTTAGGGTCGGCCAGTGTTGGTGTCGGTGGTCCAGCGTGACTCAGATAACGGCTTGCCCGATCGTCTCGATCGGTGTGTTCTACGTGATTTGTCGGCTGGGTTGTCGGTGCCGGCCTGGCCCGCTGTTGCTGTCCTGATCAGAAGCCTGTCCACCAATTCTGGTGTGACTCATCACAGTTCTGTCGTCGTAGCTCTCTCCCAGGCCGGCACTGACCCATTCAGTACCTACCAAAGGAGGCACCACCACCATGCTTGCAGAACTCGTCGATCACGTCATCGGCGTCGACCCCGACCGCGACTGGATCACCGCTGCGGTCGTAGACGCCCGCACCACCGGCGTCGTCGCGAAACAGAAATTCTCAGCCGACGAAGCCGGCTACGACGAAGTAATCAGCTGGGCCGAAGAGTTCACCGTCGCGGGCGAACGAGCGTGGGCTGTCGAGGGCACCGCGAGCTACGGGCGCGGACTGACCGCCGCTCTCGCTCGTGTCGGCGAGTGGGTGATCGAGTTCGATCGGCCACGCGAGAAAGCAAGCAAGGACGGAGCCAAGTCTGACGAACTCGACGCCGTTCGAGCCGCCCGCGAAGCACTCGGTCGCGACCGACTCCATCAACCGCGCGCTCACGACGGACACCGAGAAGCCCTGCGTGTGCACACCGTGACACGTGCTGGGGTCGTTCGGGCTCGCACGGCTGCGATCAACGAACTCAAGGCGCTCGAGCTGACCGCACCAGATGATCTGCGACAGGAACTGCGCCATCTCACCACGAAGGCTCTGGTGAAGCGTTGCGTTTCGTTCCGAGACACACCGCAGCGGCCGATTGTGGAGCGTTGCTCACGGAACACGATGTGCTCGATCGCGCGACGGCTCATCTGTTTCAACGACGAGGTCGCGCTCCATGACACTGCGATGAAGCAGCTCATCGACGAGGCTGCACCCCAACTCGTTGCCGAGCCCGGCATCGGCTACGTCACCGCCGCAATGTTCTACATCGCCTGGTCCCACCCCGGACGCTGTCGCAACGAGGCCGCGTTCGCTCGACTCCGCGGTGCTGCCCCGCTGCCAGCGACGTCGGGCCAGAGCCAAGACCGTCACCGCCTCAACCGCAGCGGCGACCGCCAACTCAACAACGCTCTCTTCACCGTCGCTCTCTCACGAGCCCGAAGCCATCAGCCCACCCGCAACTACAGGGACCGGCGGCGCTCCGAAGGCAAGACCGACCGAGAGATCCGACGCTGCATCAAGCGCTACATCGCCCGCCGCGTCTGGCGCCTCCTCGAGCGCCCACCCGGCACCGAAATCGCCGCTTGACCGACATAGAAGACTCACTTCTTCCGCACGGCAGGCGTCCCATATCGTGCGTCGCCGGTTCGGACGTCGAATGATGGCCAGGACCGATCGCGTTGCCGGTTTCTGAGCGGGGTCGATGTCCTGCGCGGTGAATATTCTGATTGCCCTCGATTGGCGCCTGAGCCCGTGAGCCGCGCGTAGTGTCGACAACCACCTGCAATCTCAGCAAGCGGTGGCCGAAGAATCGGAGGCACCGCACCGCTGCGAGCAGCACCTTTATAACAAACGTCCCCGGGAGAAACGCCACATCGACCACTGTCGTCTCATTCGTACTGGCACGACAGTGGCACGACCGCCGATTCGATCAGAGCTAAAAACAACTCTTTACCAGCGCTTTTATTGGTGGAGACGATGGGAATCGAACCCACGACATCCTGCTTGCAAAGCAGGTGCTCTGCCAACTGAGCTACGTCCCCAGAGGCGGAAAGGATGATATCGCCGCTCAGGCCCAGTCCACCGCGTGACTTTCGGCAAAGGCGTCAGGTAGACGCGCATCTCCC
>JBLFZD010000061.1:0-14514 GCA_047610085.1 Ilumatobacter sp.
CCACCGGACAACCCGCAGCACCCCGTCGTGCTGTGGTGGCCTGACCAACTCAAATTGACCGATACAACTCGTAGGAGATCGACATGACCAATTCAGCAACGACCACTTACTCGGTGCCCGAGATCTCTTGCGGGCACTGCAAGTCCACGATCGAATCCGCCGTACAAAGACTTGGCAGCGTGGATCGGGCCGAGGTCAACATCGACGCCAAAACCGTCACCGTTGACGGTGGAGACCCCGATGCCATCATTGCTGCCATCGAAGACGCTGGCTACGACGTCGCCCGATGAACCGAATCTTCACCGACGTCGTTGGCGCAGCGTTCATGATGCTGGGATGTCTTTGATAGATCGAAATCGCGGGTGTTGCCCCGAATTGCGAAACACGGTGACGGTCGAGGCGATCATGTTCGGCTTTGTTGTGACCGTTACCGCTCGGCTCGTTGTCTCTACCTCGTAACAGTCGGTAGACCAAGGGCATGTTGCTTGTGATGATTGCCGTCGTCGGCATCGCGGTGATCTGCTGGCAGGCAGTCCACCGCTCATCGGCCCTTGTTCGTCGCTGGGCTCCGTCCTCGTTTCAGCGTCGCGGCGCCGGATCCCTTTCCGTACTCGACAGCGGCCCAACGGGTCGCCTTGACGAACGCGTCATCGTGCTGTTGCACGGACTCGGCGCAACCGGCGACTACTTCGGTGCGTTCTACGATGGGCTGAGCTGGCGAAATCGGGTTGTGATCGTCGACCTTCTCGGGTTTGGCCATTCGCTTGACGAAACCCGCTCGGAGTTCGGTGTCGACGATCATGTAGCTGCCCTCGATGCAGCCCTCGATGTACTCCAAGTCCACAACCAGCGGATCGTGCTCGCAGCGCATTCGATGTCGAGTGCCGTAGCGATGACGTGGGCCGATCGAAACAGTGATCTCACTGAGCACGTTTATCTGTGGGGGCCGCCGATCTACCCAGACCAGAGCGCAGCACGCGGTGTTGCCAAGAAATGCGGACCCATGGGGCGCCTGTTTGCCCCCGACACGAAGTGGGCCGAACGTGCCTGTCGTCTGAACTGTATGAACCGAAACATGAGTGGCCAGGCGATGTCGCTCATGGCGCCCCGTTGGCCGACGCGAGTCAGCAGTGATGCCAGCCAACACACCTGGGAGGCGTACCACCTTTCGCTTCGCAACCTGATCGTCGAGTTCAATTGGTCCCGGGTATTTCCGGCCAGCGTTCCCGTCACTGTTTTCCACGGTACGGGCGACCCGATTGGCGACCAGTCTCACATCGCCCAGCTCGTCGGGAAGGCGAACATCGTGAACGTTCCTGGCGCTGACCACCACGTTGCGCTCAAGCATCCTGAGCTCCTTTTCGACGCGCTCAACTCACGGTAAACGCCAGCCGGTTTCGCAGTGACCGACCTCATGGGGCCATGATGAGCGAGGAGCAGATGGCGTCGCTTGCGGGCCTGTTCGGCACGGGATTCCACACAGAGTGGGCGTCGATGATGATCGCGACCCGGCGAGGTCGGCGAGAAGGAATTCAAGTTCGGTTGGCGTTTGGAAGTGATTGATGAGTTTGGTCGAGACGAATGGTGTATCGGAGAAGGCCGATGCAGCATTCGCGGCTTCTGTCAGCTCACTGATCGGGTGGTCAATGAGCTGATTTCGCGAGTCCATAAGAGAATCGAGCCCGACACGTCGACTTTTCCGCAATCTTGGGCAGCGATCGCCGCTCGAATGCGTCGTGTATCGCAAGACCTGCGTCCCCTCTGGCCTCTCCGCTGGGCCGGCTGATACCCGGCCTGCGTTCAACTCCGTTGAGCTCGGCACCGCGATGCCGCTCCCAGGTCCTCAAAGAGCGAGGAAGGGTCCGTGACTTGGCTGCGGAACGCGAGCCCAGTCGCACCCACGCCGGGGTTTCCAACGGTTCCGGCACCACCGGCACCATCTCTCGGACTGCCCGAACCGCCATCGCCGGTTCCTCCTGCCTCGATGATCGGGCACAGCACTTGTGAAAGCTGCCCACCCGATTGCGCAATACCGGGGCAGCTCGACGCTGCGGCCGTCTGGGTGAACCCCCTCAACGCTCCAGCGCTGCTCGGCGGCAGACCGGGCGATACGACAATCGTGCCATTGTTCGTGAACTGGCCGGTGTAGCCGATGATCGAGCCGCTCGCCACGGTGAGCGTCACACCGGAATCGATCGTCAGGTTGTTGAAGCTGAGCGGGAACCCGGGGTGCGTGCTCAAGCCGGTGTTCGTAGTAGCGGTCGCGCGACCGGCCAATGCCGTTCCGTAGGCCGACGAGCCGCCAGCGCCAGTGGGACCCTCAGGTCCAGCGTGCCCAACCTTTTCTTTCGCGTCGTTCGACGACATCGACGAGCAGGTCCGTGGTAACCCCTCCTCGCTGGCGAAATAGAACAAGTCGATCGCTCCGGCGAAATCATCTGACACCGGAAGTTTCACCGTGACAGAATTCCGGTGGTCGACGCCACTCCGAGTGTCCCAGATCCGTTCGGGGTCGATCGCAACAAAAAGCGACTCGGTTGGCTCCGCTCCCACCGGCGCCAGTCCTGCGGTGGCGATCGTTCAAGTAGCCGCCGTTCCGATCGCCATCCATCGACCCCGGCCCTTGGTCATTTTGGGTTCTCGCGTTGTTGCCTGCATGTCAACCTCCCATTACTGATGTGAAAACTCTGTTCAATATGTTCGTTGGGTTGGTCGATTGGAGCCGGACTCATTCGAGGCTGCGGGCCCGATGTCGACCTGCGCCCGGGTCCTCGATTCGGAAGGTGATGTGGTGGGCGATCACACCTTTCGGCGTGAGATGGAAACCTCAGCCGCCTGAAAGGTCCGCTCGATCGAGTTCTTCGAAGAGCGGAACAACGGCGGGGTCGTGATCAAATATCGCCACGCTTGACGCGTTCGACGGAGCCTCGTCTGGCCAGAACTCAGGTCGTTCGTCGGTTTCGACGAGTAGGTTGCGAAGCGTCGAACGCATCGGCGACCTCGTCGGCACCCCTCTCATATCCGAGTGTGAGAACGCCCAGCCCGGTGGCCGGGTCGGGCTCAACTGGTGGGACGGGACGGAGCGACTTCCGACTGGCCTGATCGTCTCGTGCCTGCCCTAGCCTGGCGCTGTGGCTGGTCGAAATTCTGAGTCCGATACCTCCCGCTTCTTCGGTTCGGTTGGTCCGTCGACGCTGGGTCTTTCTGCGTTCGGAACGTCGATGCTCGTCCCGCTGCTCTTGATCGCGATCATCATCGGGAGCCCGCTGGCGATCGTTGGCTGTGTCGTGATGATGCTCTTCGTCGTGTGGCTGACGCTGCGCGCACTTCGTGTGGGCTACCGACTCGACGGGCGGGTGCTTACCTCGGTCCACGCATCGCGACGGGCGACGAGCCATGAGATCGACCTTGGTCGCGTTGAGCGGACTGGGCGTCAGCGTCGCGACACGCTCGTGTTGAAGTTGCGTGCCGACGGTGATTCTGACGGTGGCGACGACGCGATCGTGCAGTTGCAGATGAGCAACATTTCAATGCACTCTGCAGCTCGGTTGCGGTCGGTGATGGAGAACGAGTTCGGCATCGATTGCTCGTCCTGGGGGATCACCGGAACCGAGCGAGCCCGCCGGGACCGCGCTGCGGGAACCAACTCCGGAACCTGACTGGCGCCTTGAAGTAACCCCTTGTCGACCTCGGTGTCATTCCAGATCAACGGATGAGACCCGAGTGGCCTCTCCCAGACTGCGCCACTCGAAAAGCGAAGAAACCCTCGCCGGAGCGAGGGTTTCCTGTGAGCCCAAACCGAGAGTCGAACTCGGGACCTACGCATTACGAATGCGCAGCACCCTTCTGAAGAAAACATTGCACTAGCAGGGTATTCGCAGACCGAAGGGCTGATGAGACTGTCGCTGTCCCGCGCCGGTCCCGCGTCGGTTGAGTTTGTCGCCACTGTTCATCACAGGTCGCCTCGCACGAAACCAGAAGGCCGAGACTGCACGATTTCTTCATGCCTGCACTGTCGTCACAAGCGGAACACGCCGCGACAACAGAAAGGACAAACTCATGGCCAATTTCCTCACACTGCAGGAGGTTTGTGACCGACTCCAAGTGACCCGATCAACGATCGACAAGTGGCGAGCAACAGGTCGCGCACCACAATTTCGGAAGCTGCCGAACGGATCGCTTCGCTGCGAAAGCGTTGCGTTCGAAGACTGGCTCGAAGACCTCCCGGAAGTGGCCTGACATGAGAGTTCGCGTTCAAGCCATCCAAGACCGAAGTAGCCGTGGTGTTCGATCGCCGTATGTCGTGCGATGGACTCTTGGCGGCAAAACAAAATCAAAATCGTTCAGCCACAAACAGCCCGCTGATCGTTACCGCTCTCAGCTGATCACAGCTGTCGCTGAAGGACAGACATTTGATCTGTTGACAGGTGAACCGGCGGAATGGAACACCCCTGCGGCAACCGTCAGCGAGTACGCGCACACCTGGATTGGAGAAAACTGGGCAACGTCACAGCCGAAATCCCGGCAGAAAGCAATCGAAAACCTCGCCCGATTCTTAGTGATTGCTGTCGACAGCTCCTGTCCAGTACAGCCGGGCCCGGCAGCTCGAGCTGAGATCAGGAACTGGCTGATCGCAGGGCGAGAGAACAGACAGAGCGGCCCAGCTGCTAAGAGTCCACGTTGGCTGCGTCGCCATTCGCTGCCGTTTACAGAACTCACCGCAACCCGATGTGTGGAGCTCACAAAACTGCTCTTCCTCAAAGACGATGGCCAACCGATGGCGAACTCGACTGCCTCCCGGCAGCGAGCGACCGTCAGTTCATTTCTTTTTGACGCAGTGAACGCCGGCGTTATCAAAAGTAACCCGTGGCCTGCGACGAAACGTGGCCGCACAAAAAACGCAAAGGCAACCCAGGTCGATGGCATGTCGCTGCCGAACCCAACTGAAGCCCGCGCAACGATTGACGCCCTTATCAACCATTCACCTGGCTCAATTGCGTACCGAGTTTTGGCCTCGATCGTCTACTTCGCAGGCCTGAGACCCTCTGAGGCAAGAGCTCTCGATGTGGCAGACCTCACCCTCCCGGCGAGCGGCTGGGGAAGCATCTACGTTCAACGGGCAATCAAAGACGCCGGCGGCGGGTACGGAACTGCGGACGAGATGAGCGGCGTCACAAAAACTGCGGTCGAACGTCGAGTACCGATCCCAGAGGAACTCGTCAACATCCTCAATGAATTTCTCGACGGCCGAACATCAGGGCCGCTGACCCAGACTGCCGGAGGCAACGCGATCAGCCTTTCCGCTTGGGGCAAGGCCTGGCGAGCAGCTCGAGGCGATGAGACTTGGAGGCTTTATGACCTCCGCCATGCGTGCGCAACGCTCTGGCTCGGTGCAGGGGTTCCTGTCGGCGAAGTCGCACGACGACTCGGTCACAGCACAGAGGTGCTGCTCAAGAAATATGCCGGGGTCCTAAGCACCGACGAGGATCTTTCGAACGCTCGGATCGACGCTGCTTTGCGAAACGAACCGTGATTCCGATTCCCGAGGGCCGTCGCTGACGATTGCAACATTTAAGTTTGCACCAGCAAGACATATAGCGAATCGATAGATCGCCTCGGTGATCCATCTTGTTCGATATCCGAAAACGCCGTAGTTCGCTAGTTGCGCATTTCGCGTACGAAAATCCAAATGAGCCAGAACCCAGCTGTGAACACTGTCACTCCATGTTGGCCTCCGTACCGTCGGCTCAAGCGGGCTCGACACGGCCGCTGCGATCTACGACTAGATATCGGTTTAGTGTCTTCGTTGAGTGGTTTTTATGGCCTGAACGCTTGACCTTTCGGAGGAGTTATGGACGAGACGAACGACAACGAGCCAGACATTCGTGAGGTGTTGCGCTCCGTAGCAGGCTCAATGGTTGGCGCAGTGACGGTGGCGTGCATCATCGCCGGTCATCGAACCGGGCTCTATCAAGCGATGAGCGGTCAGGGTGCGTTGTCTGCGGACGAGGTCGCAGTCGCAGCAGGCACAAACCCGCGGCTCACCCGGGAATGGCTTGATCAGCAGGCGTCGGCTGGGCTAGCTGTCTACGAGTCGTCATCGGACACGTATCGGTTGCCCTCTGCGGTGGCGGCGGCTCTCGCTGACCCTGCGTCACCGTTCTGGATGGCGGGTGGACTCGTGGGCACTCAGGCGCTGTACCTCGATCTCGATCAGGGCATCGAAGCGCTCCGCGGAGACGGTGCAGTCGGGTGGGGGGAGCATCACCACTACTTCTTCGAGGGCACCGAAGAGTTGTTCCGTCCCGCCTACGACCATCTCCTTGTTCAGCACTGGATGCCGGCGTTGTCCGGCGGAGTCGATCGGTTAAACGCAGGTATCGCGGTTGCTGACATCGGCTGCGGTAACGGCGCATCAACAGTGCGCATGGCGCGCGCCTTTCCGGAGAGTTCGTTTACCGGATTCGACTTCCACGCTCCATCGGTTGAAGCGGCTCGCGCGACGGCCGGAGAACTTGGGCTGGGCAACGTGTCGTTCGAGGTTGCGTCCGCCAACAGCTACTCCGGGCCCTTCGACCTGATCTGCTTTTTCGACTGTCTCCACGACATGGGGGATCCGGTCGGCGCAGCTGCGCATGCTCGATCCCAGCTTGCTGCTGATGGACACGTGATGTTGGTTGAGCCGTTCGCGAAAGACTCCCGAGAGGACAACCACGGATTCATGGCAGCGCTCCGGTATGGCATGAGTCTTTTTGGCTGTGTCCCGTGCTCACTCGCCCAAGACGGTGCTGCTGGTCTCGGGAACCAAGCCGGCGAAGCCGGCATGCGAACCATCTTCGAGACAACCGGTTTCTCTGCGTTCAACCGGATAGCGGAAACCCCGAACAACATCGTCTACGAGGCAACCTCGTAAGGCGAGACTTGCACATCAAAACATCAAACCCGAAATTCAATAAGTCGTAGCATCCTCTGCGAGCCATTGCCGCCTCCTTACTTTCGCAGCTGGTGCAGGACTCTGAGGCCGCCGAACAGCATTCGACATTCCGGTGAGTTCTGGACAGCAGGCACTCGACATTGCAACACATCGGATGCCGGGTTTATCGAAATTGCAGGTCTCGGGCTCGTAAGAAGTCCAATACTGGTCCGAGTCCATTCCTGATCGGTCGAATCAGCCCGATCAGCCCGGCGCGCTCCGACATTGCTGAGCCGGGATTATTGGAGATGCCTTGTGCGCCCCGGTCAACGTCCGTGTTGAGATCAACAGGACGAACGACGGTTTTGATGATCTGGGTAACTCAGTTTGAGAGCGCCGCTGGGCGGTCCGCGGGCTCTTTGTTAAGTGGGCTGGTCCATTTTTGAGCTGGCAAGTCTGTCCCGATGACCAACCTGGTGTTGGTGCCAGCAAGGGCACGGTGCAGATAGCCCGCTGGTGCTTGCAGCCGGCAGCCCGGACCGAGGTCGAGCACTTTGCCCTCTTGGTTCTCGACTGACCCGCTGCCGGAGATGACCCAGGTGACAGCGGCGAACTCGTGCCAGTGCAAGATCTCGTCCTCGTCATGGGAGTCATCGAACGCCAGCCCGTGGTAACCCATAGCTGCGACTTGCTTGAGCGCTTCGGATTCGGTGATCGGCGTTTCCGTTGTGAACTCGTATTCCATTGAATTTGTCCCCTTCTCGAAGCCTCGAAGCTGTAGCCGGTTCGTCCGGCTGGCGCCTGTGTGTCGTCTTCCTAGCAGATTCGTGCGATCGACGACGCCGACCAAGAGCGTCACCGTTACAAATTGCGCTTAAATTCGTCCACGCTTCGGGCTTGAAAAAGTTTCGCAGCGAAACTTTTTGTAGTCGGTCCATGGGCAGGGGATGGTCCGGAACGTGGCGCGAAACTCCACTCCGTCCGAAGGCGCTGACCTTTGCCGCTCGATCGAAACTATGTATCGAGATACCTGACAGGCACACCGACGTCGGCACGGTGACAGTGATGAGTACGACATCGAGTTCCGGTCCGCAATTTTCGAACAGTCAGATCAAAAACGGTGTAGTCGAGTGGGCGAACATTCTCGAGGCCATCAGACATTCATCGTTTGACCAACTAATGGCCGAAGGGCAGAAGTGGTGCCCACAGAATCTTGGCGACGTCCTGACAGCGTTGCTGACCGACAGCCCAGATACGGCAACTGTCCGGCAGCAAGCCGCAAGGGTTGCAAAGGTCCAGCTCAGAGAGCCGGATACTCGTTCTCGTCGCGAAACAGGGGTGCTAGGAGCCAGACCCTTGTCTCCTGATAGTGCTCAACAGGTACAGGCATCCAGGGGTCAAACAGGAGCTACTGGCCTCCGATTGTCTGCCGGTGATCAGAACTCGGGGAGTGCACGATGACTATTCATCCGCTGACGGCTCCGTTGAATGAGGCTCTCGAGAGGGCCAACCTGTCGCGGCTTGATGGGACTCCGCTGAACAGATTCGACATCGCTGAGGTCGTGACAGTTCGAGTGAGCTCTCCCACTGCCGAAAAGCTCGACCAGCATCGACGACAAGGAGAGCAGCTTTACGCAGACCATCCGGTCGTGGGCCCTTGGCTCGCTTCGCTTCCAGATGGAGCGCTGACGAACGAAGTCACTGACCTTGAGCGCGCCAGCTTCGGACTGGTACGTGTGGAAGCGCGACACGCGCACCCGCAGTCAACGAGCACACGCTGTCTGGGTTACGCCGCAGTCGTTGTCAGTGAAGACAATGAAGCAGCACTGTTCTTGAGCATCGCCCATACTGCGGCGCAGTACGACCTTGTCACTGATACAGGTGACGCAAATTCCTGGTCCGAAATTTTTGTTGCCGCTTTTGAATGGGCCGAACAGGCCCTGATGGTGAGATTTCCCTCAGCAGATCGCATGACTCGCACAGCAGGAGTGCTTGTACGCATCACCAACGTCATCAAAGCCCGACCAGGCGCAATGCTCAGTATCGGCGACCGTGAACTCGATCCTCATCGAGACGAGTTCGTGATGACGGTGGAGTCAGGGCTAGCGGCTGGCGAAGTGAATGCGATGAAGGTCCGCCAACTCGCTGGCCGACTCGATCGTTTCAAGAACGGGCAGTGGCCACGAGGGTGGCTACCAGTTGGATTGAAACGCAAGCAGCTTCGTGACTCACGAGGTCAGGTCATTAGCAGCACCAAGCAAACGTTGGTTCCCGACCCGGAAACCCTCGCTCTTGTCGCCAAAGTATTCGCGCAGTACGCACAAGCAACGTCGACCACCGACATCGCGATCAACGCGGCAATCGCCGGCGCCCGTGACGGAGGCGGTGCTCTGCTGTTACCGAAACTTGTCGCGATCATTCCTGTTGAACGTCACGAGGCCGTCAGAGCAGCAATTAACTCCTTGGAGCAAGCAAAAAAGATCGACAGCTCAGAAAAAGCAGACGCCCTTACGTCTCTGGCCGAAGGCTCAGCTGACAAGGAAACTGCTGCACAAGTCGCTGCTCAGTTCATGGAACGACTACTCCAAGGACGGTCCCATCTCCGCACTGGCAAGCTTTACGTCGTCCAATTCGGCTCAATTGAGGGCCGAACGAGCTACCAAGGTTGGACGCCGCAGTTCCTGCAGCCCGGGGACATTGAAGGCGATCCAGCGGACAAGCTGAAAGCCAAGTTTCCTGTCGGCCATCCGTTCTGGACCGCAGACCAGGAAGCGAAACAAAAATACGTAACCCGCGGTTACTGGACCTTCATCTACGACTTCGAAAAACCGCTCATCGATTTAACGGACACACAGTGGAATGAGATCGAGGAACGCCTCACCCATGCCCGCCTCGTAAAAATGAAAAAGCCCGGGCCGACGCAAAGGCGGCCGATGTCGGGTCTCGCGTGGACAACCACATCAGGAGACCAGATCCGTTTCGGTCAGGGCGGCGACGCACAGACGTACACCGTTGAACTGAACCCAGGCACAAGCAGTCGTAAGCACCTGCACACCCTTCGAGCACCTTCAGTGCATCGCGAGCTGAGCAAAAAGCTGCTTTATTTCGCTGAACACGTCGAGAACGGTCAGCCAGTCGACAAAGCCGACCACGGAACTGTCGACCTTGCCTCTGATGTTCGGCTCACTGAGCTTGAGAACAGCCTTGAGGAGCTCGGCCAAGAAATCGAAGGCCTCGTTCTTCTTGCAGCCAAACTCGAAGTCTCGGAACCGGAATCGGAGTCCCTTGTTCGAACTAACGCTCTGCGTCAAGCCTGTGAAGTTCAACGTGCCGAGCAACTGTCAGCAATCAGCGCGCTTCGTTCCGCTGCGACCTCGCCAGGTCACGGACAACGTGAAGTCGAGATCGATCTCGCACCGATCATCGCCACAGCGTTAGCTCTGTCACAGGCTGACCCCTACGCGCCGTCGATCGTCACAGATGCAACCCGAAAGCTCCTCGGAGACGGCCGCGGTCTCTCAAACCTGAGACAAGGCCAACATGAACGCCAACTGCTCGTCGACGCCTCGATCGTCGTAGAACTCACCGACGGCACAACCGAATGGATGCAACTCGGTGTCCTTGACTTCACCGACCACCGCCTCACACCAACGAGACGCGCCGAGCACAACGACGACCTGGCGCGACGGTTCCTCCTTGACGGCGAATCAGTCGCAGACCTGTGTGAACGCTTCGGCTGTCAACCCCAAGACGTTCTGCAGCGAGCTACTCAAGTTCTCGGCCACTGGAACACCAGCTGCTACCTGCGCTCAGCAATCGTCAACGCAACAGCGGCAGGGAACACCGGAATCCCGGTCGGTGCCTGGGCGTACGCTCAGGCAACAGACAACACCAAAATCGTGAAAGACCTGCGCTCCATCCACGGCGACACGATCATCGATGCAATTCAGATGGCGTATGAGCCGTCTGTGAGTTGGGCGCACGCAACGGGCTGGGTTCGAATGCCACTCAAACCATGGCGGCAGCTGATGACCGCCACAGCGGCACGTAGCAAACTACGAATCGCTGCACTGCCCGGCATGATCGACGGGATCACCACAGAGCAACTACTCAAAGACCAATTGGTCGCTGGGCGAACACCGCACTGGCAGCCACCGCTGCAGCTCATCGACGGCTGGGTCCACCCGTACCGCTGCCAAAACAGCAGATGCCCAGGCGGTGTCGGGAACCCACTCACAGGTTTTCTGCCCGTGCCTGAGCTACTCGCCATCAATTCAGCTGTTTTCTGTACGTCTTGCTTTCACGCCCTTGACGGCAAGATCGTTGTGCCTGACGCCTACCGACTTCAGTTCGACGTCACGACAAAACAGGCGTCGAACAGAACAGCAAACGCGATTCCGGTCATCATCGAATCCGGTCAGCCCCCTTCGCTTGGCAGCACACCGATGCGATCACGCGATGTCGCCAAGCTGCACGACGTGCCGAGACATGTCGTGTACAAAGCTGCGGGCGACGGCCTCATCCCAGCGACAAGGGACTCCTCGAACCGCTTCGTTTTTAGCGAAGACCTTGTCGATAACGAGACGGTTCGAGACGTTCTGCAATCCCATACGCGGGCCGGACCTACAGCTAACACATACACCTTGAGAGAAGCAGCAACACGGCTCGGTGTTCGCCTGTCGTTTATCCGCACCATCGTCACCTGGGATGCGCTCACCCGGTCGACCTCATCACCCGCCCGCTACGACTGTGACGAAGTAGAGGAACTCATCGACCATGTCAGAGCGCAGATGGGCGACCAGACCGCAACGATGCGTGACCTGAGCACCGCTCACGACCTCGCACAAAAGCTCGGCATCTCAGCAAACGGAGTTAAAAACATGGCACGGCACCATGTTTTCGAAGCGGTCAGCATCGGTAACTCAGCAATGTTTACCAACCGTTCCGTCGCAGCGCTCGACCCTCGAATCCTCGCCGCGTTCGACCCGGAACAACAGATGACCGCATCGGAGGTCGCAAAACTTGCCGGACTGAAATGCAGTTCACTCGACTATTGCATTCGGCTCGGGAAGCTGAAAACAGTGCAGATCGCCCCCGGTTGCGAACGGCGATTCATACGCTCAGAAGTTGAACAATGGCTGCGCACGCGCCTCACCTAATTGCTGACTAGACCATGCACTCGTGGCGCCACACGTCGCCGGCGCCGAGTTCGAACAACGGTCGCCGACGATGCTGCAGCACGTTCCCCTGATCCGGTTGACCGCAAGTTCACCGCCGAATCGCCGAACCCGCTCTGGGTCTTCGAAGCCGCCTACGCTGCGACCAACACCGACCAACAACTGGTTGGAGACCAATAATCAGAGCCTCCGACAAACCCAGAGCGATTCAGACTGAACTGAGGGTCCGCAATGCCTAACGTTTCAACGCAACTCAAGGTCGAGCGGCTCTCAGGGTCGCTGGGTGCCGAGATCCGGGGCCTCCGTTTGGCGGAGGCGAACCCTCAGGACGCGGAACGGATCCATGAGCTCCTCATGGAGCATCAGGTTTTGTTTTTCCCTGGACAGCACCCGACGCCGGACGAACATCTTGCGTTCGGTCGAATGTTCGGCGAGCTTGAGACCCACCCAAACTTGGATCTTGATGTCGAGCGTGAGCGCCCTGAGTTCTTTGAGCTCCACGCGATCGACGGGGCCGGCGGCGTCGCCGACGAATGGCACAGCGACATCACGTTTGAACCTCAGCCTTCGAAGTTCGCCATCCTTCACATGAAGGTCTGCCCGGAGATCGGTGGTGACACGCTGTGGGCCAACGCCTACAGGGCGTACGACGAATTATCGGCGCCGATGCGGGCGCTCTGCGACGGACTGACGGCGCTCCACGACGCGAGTAGTCACCTTGTGTCGGAGAAGATGCATATTCATCCCGTTGTGCGTGTTCATCCCGAAACTGGCAAGCGGTCGCTGTTCGTCAACGAACACTTCACTCGTCGCATCGTTGAGCTCAGCGATGCCGAGTCGACGATGTTGCTCACCTATCTGACGCAGTGGATTCACCAGCCGCGGTTCACGGTTAGATACCGCTGGAGCGCCGGCACGGTCGCAATGTGGGACAACCGGTGCACGCAGCATCATGTGCTGAACGATTTCGTTGGTGAACGCGTCATTCAGCGCGTCACGGTTATGGGCGACGACCCGCAGGCAGCGGAACCGTCGCCTTGGGAGCCTTACGGCTCAAAGACGGCGTCGTTCTGGCGGGACACCAAGATGCGCGAGCAGCTCAAGCGGCAGCGTTAACCGTCGCTCAGCGAGTGCTGCACGGTGCTGTCGCGCGTCCGTCCCGCGAACAAGGGGGAATTCCGGTGAAAAACGGCGAACCGCCACCGGAGGCCAACCTGTAGAAAGCTGGATCTATCAGGTAAAACGTGGAGCCGAGACCGAGAGTCGAACTCGGGAGCTACGTATTCTGCTGGTAGCTGACGACAGCGAAGCATCAGTGTTTCCGCCACTGACCGTTGACGGGAAAATCTGGTGAGCGCGTCACGCAGCGAAGCTGAAACCTGAAGCCCTCAAGCAGCTGTTGTCGGTGTTTCCGTCGTGACAGTTATTAACGTTGCATCGCACGGCTGTGTCGTTGTCGTAAGTCGACCGTGCGGCACGGTTCTCAAGTTCGCTAAAAACTATTCAAAGGAACAAGCCGACGAGATAGCGACCGGCCTGCGCGGTGCGCTCGCTGACGCATGGCATGCCTCAGCAGCGGAACGCATCAACTCCTAAAAAGTTTCCTGATTTCCGGCGTTCAGACTTTCTACATTGCTCTTATGGAAGAGAATGACGACTCCCCTCGTACAACGATCGAAGCGTTGAAGAACATGATGGCCCCAGCGTCATCTAATCTTTCACCAGGCACAAACAAAGGACGCCGGTAATGGAAACAACTCGTGACGGACGGTCCATCAGGGGCGAACGCACACGACTAGCGACACGGCAACGCATCCTCGACGAAAGTCGCCGAGTGCTTCGCTCCGGCACGCTTTTAGATCTGACCGTTCAAGGCATCGCTAAAGAAACAGGCCTGTCACGCGTCACGATCTATCAGCACTTCCCGACGATCCAAGACATTTTGAGCGTCCTGTCGAGCGAAACCATCGGATCCATCTTCGCTCACCTTCCCGAAATTGCGCCGACTGAACGCAGCTACCTCGAAGAGTTCGTTTCCCTAGTAATCGATGTTTTCACCGGCGACTCCCAGCTCATACGGAACCTGGTGTTGGCAACTGAAATGGGTAACTCAATTACCGGCTGGTTCAAAGCCGACCTCGAACAGGTCATCGAGAACATTGTCAGCCAGCTTGATCCGTCACTTCGGCCAGTGAGCACAGATCCGGCGCTGTCATCTCGGATCATGGTGACTTACTTCCGCGGTGCCCTGTACGGCTGGGCAGCCGGGTTCGTCGACGACGAAACGTTCGCAGGCGAGGTACGACGGGCCTCAACGCTTACCACTACCGGCTAAATAGACGCCCCTAGGCGGCGAGTAGACCATCGCCAAGCCAGCAACAGCAGGCATCGAAGCCCGAAAGAGCAGGCATCGAAGTACGCATT
>JBLFZD010000062.1:0-14450 GCA_047610085.1 Ilumatobacter sp.
TCGAACAGCAGGACGGTTTCGTCGCCAAGTTCGAGGCGATCCTCGACACCGCACAGGCGTTGAACAAGGAAGACCCGACGCTTGCTGCGTTCATCGGGTCCACCCGCAGCGATGTGCGTCGTCATGCTGATATCGCCGAGGTCCTTGTTGAACAGTCGGCCCGCCAGCGTGCGTTCTTTGCCCGCTTGGTCGATACGGGTGTCGAAACCGGCGAGATACCGGCGGAGTACCGCGATGTCATGCTTGAGTTTGTGACGATGATTCTCGTTGGTCTCACCGATGGTGTGTCGCACGATCACCACCGTCACCAGATGGCGATCACCTCGGTGAAAATGATGTTGCGCGGCGAACTCGTCGTTCAATCGCCGAGCTGACTTCATAAGGGTTCGCACGGTCTGAGCGGGCCTCGTCCTCGCTCCCCAATGCGGTCGAGACACGTCGGGGACCTTCACCGCTGGCACCCTGCACCGCCACCGACGCTGCCAGTATCGCTTCGGCCGCGACCTTCGACGTCACAGCGATCGCCACCGGCAGCAACCTCAACCTCCATCGCGCTTGCCATCCTCGCTGCTGGCGCATTCGTCACCGCCTGCCAACGACGTACATCCGGGAGCTGAGACGAGAGCAACATACGAAGGAACCGGGCTCGATTTCACTGGTTGCAAGAACACCGGCCGCCTCGGTCGGGTTGAGCGCGGAACTGCAGGGGTTTTGGGCTATGGCAGGCCTGCACGGGTCGCTTGGAGCACATGTCGTGCGCGATCGGTCGGGTCCGGGAAGTTTGTCCGCAGATGCGCAGAACGGACCTCCATCGAGAGTGCGGTGTGGGCTGGCAACGCGCGGAGGACTGCATCGACGGGGAGCTGCCCGGCTCCGACGTTGAGGCGTTCATCGAGTGCCTCGACAATCAGGTTGTCGGGTGTTGCAAGCGGCGCGTCGCAGAGTTGGGCGTATGGGAGGCGGGCCGGGTCGATGGCGGCGATGTCGTCGGGGACACCTCCGGTCCGAGCGAAGTGCAGATTGTCGATCAACACACCAGCGTTCTCGCGATCGACGACGTCGAGCATTGCAAGTGCCTGATGGAGATTTTTGATCGACATGAATGCCATGAATTCGAGGCTGCATCCAATGCCGTGAACGCTTGCGGCGTCGCACAATTCTGCGAAGCGTTCAGCGAAGACGTCATTGTTCACGCCACGCGAGACGACCAGCAGGTTCCGAGCTCCCACTTGAGCAGCAGCCTCGACCACTCGGTCGCCGTGGTCGCCCTTCGGGGTGATGAAGATCGGTTCCATGTCGAGGGCGATGAGGCCGGTGTCATCGAGCCGCCGTCGAACCTCGAGGGCCACCGAGTCGGTCCAGGTGCCGGGGTCGAACCAAATCCCGCACGCATCCCACCCTGCAGCTGCGCATGCCTCGACGAAGTCAGTCGGTGAGGTCTCGGGGCACACGCCGGCCGCCAATGAACGCAAGCGTCCGTTGTCTGTCTGTTCGGTCATCCGCACCAGGTTAAAGAGCTGGCCGCTCGAGAATCCCAGCGGCGCACCACTTGTTGCGCCGTGCACGGTTCTCAAAGGCCGCGGCCAATGAGGGGGTGGTTGCTTCGACTCTGGTCGGTCGAACCACCGGGGCTACCGTCCAAGGGGATTGCCGAGGGAAGGTTCTGACCCATGACCGTTGACGAAACGCTGGACGATCGCATCCGGGCGATGTCATGCCCTGTTGAACATTCGATGTTCGATCCAGAGATCCAAAACGAGCCCTGGGACTTCTATGACGAGCTGCGCGCATCATGCCCGGTCTACCCAATGCCTGACATGGGAGCGGTGCTCGTGTCGCGATACGACGACGTCCGCTTCGTCCTCACCAACCCGGAGCTGTTCTCGAGTAGTGGCCAGGGCGGAAAACGCAAACGTGGGCTGCGTGCCGAGCACGCCCGTCGATACCACGAGATCCTGGCTGTGCGCGGTTGGGCGCACGTCGAGACACTCCAGCGAACCGACCCGCCCGTGCACTCCGGCTACCGCAGCCTCGTCGCCAAGGCGTTCCTGCCGCGCCGGATCAAGATGCTGGCCAGCCATATCGACGAGGTCACCAATGACCTCCTCGATGGCCTCCTGGGTTTGCCGGGCGAGACCACCGAGTGTGAGTTCCATATGGGATTCGCGATGCCCCTTCCCGGCACGATCATCGCGGAGGAACTTGGCCTCGATCGGTCGGAGATTCACCGTTTCAATCGGTGGGCCGATGCGATGCTGGCAGTGTCGATGCGCGTGCTCACCGACGACGAACTACTCGAGGCGGCTGAGACCGAACTCGAAGCTCAGCATCACCTCGCTGCTGAGTTCGAACGTCGGCGAACCGATCCGACCGACGACCTGATTTCGGTGCTGGTCCACGCCCACGAGGACGAAGACGGTGCCGAGCCGCTCAGTGTTGGCGAGTTGCAGAACCTGATGCATCAACTTGTCACCGGTGGTTTCGAAACCACGACCAGTGCCCTCGATCATGGGATGTGGCTGCTCACTCGTCGACCCGATGTGCAGGCCCGTGTGCGTGCTGACCTGTCGCTGGTGCCCGCCTTCGTGGAGGAGGTGCTGCGCTACGAAAGCCCGGTTGCTGGCCTCGTGCGTCGAGCAACTCAAGACGTTGAACTCAACGGCGTGGTCATTCCGAAAGGCGCGATGGTCATGGCTCGCTACCAGGCAGCGAACCGTGACAGCAGCGCGTTCGATCGGCCCGAAGAATTCGATCTCGACCGGCATTTAGCAACCGGTGAGGATCGCGACCGACCACACCTGGCATTTGGCGTCGGTCCGCACTTCTGCGTCGGGGCAGCGTTGGCGCGACAAGAACTGGTGAGTGCATTCACTGCCTGGTTGCAACGGACATCGAACATCGAGCTGGCTCGACCGTTTGACGGTCCGGCTCATGACCCGAGCTTCATGTTGTTCCCGATGAAGGAGCTCCCTCTTCGGATGACCGCTGTGGGATCAACCCTCTCGTAAATTAACCGAGTGGTTGGTTCCACTCGTTCCCGCCTGACGGCGCGTCCTACGGTGACGCCATGAACAAACCTGTCGACAACTACGAAGACGTCACCAAATTCGGTCTCGATGACGCTGACGAGACCACGATGCTGAACGCGCAGAACGAGTGCACGTTTATCTGGTCCAACAAGGAGGGCTGGCCTGTCGGCGTGATCATGTCGTACATTTTTCGCGACGGAAAGTTCTGGCTTACAGCGTCAAGCCAGCGGGCGCGTATCAGTGCGGTGCGTCGCGATCCGCGCGTGTGCGTCGTGGTGACCTCGACCGGCTCGTCGATGGAGCGGAACAAGACGGTCACCTACAAGGGCACGTGCAAGGTGCACGACGACCCGGCGATCAAGGAGTGGTTCTACCCAGACTTTTCGCGTGCATTGCGAGGCGACAACCAGGACCACATTGATCAGTTCGTGCACTTCCTCGACTCGCCACGACGCATCGTGCTTGAGATCGAACCGACACAACGGATCGGGTACGACGGCGCGAAGATGGGCAAGGCAACCGCCGAGTGGATGGCCGCGCAGAAATCTGGCGGAGCATCATGACCGAGAAACTCGGGCTCACTGCCGACCAAGTTCTTACCACGACCCGAAGCGTCCGCAAACGTCTCGATCTCGAACGCGACGTTCCGCGCGAGGTGATCTTGGAGTGCATCAATATCGCCCATCAAGCACCAACTGGCTCGAATTCGCAGCGCTGGCGTTGGATGATGATCGATGACCCCGCCAAAAAGCTGGCGATTGCCGAGTTGTACCGCATGCACTTCGCTGCTAAGTATGCAGCATCCGAACCGCCAGAGCCTGGGTCGCAGGCTTCCCGAATCGATGAATCGGCGAAGCACCTTGCCGAACATCTCCACGAGGTGCCGGTCCTGGTGATACCCCTCCTTGCCGACCGAATGGGCGAAGGAATTCCGTCGTGGCGCCAAGCCTCTCGCTGGGGTGGCATTTTGCCGGCGGTGTGGAGCTTCATGCTCGCTTTGCGAGAGCGAGGCATCGGCTCGGCATGGACCTCGCTCCACCTCGAGAGCGAGCGAGAGGTCGCCGACCTCCTCGGTATCCCGTACGACGAATACAGCCAGGCCGGACTCTTCCCGGTCGCCTACACGATCGGCACAGACTTCAAGCTGGCGAAGCGGCCTCCAGCCGAAGACTTCGTGCGCTGGAACGAGTGGAGTTAACCGACACCCGGGTGAGCTGACTTAGCTCACCCAGGTGTCGGTCAGCTCACTCGGGTGTGTCGTGGACCCGGTGGTTGGCGACCTGCGGGCCACCGACCCAGCCACAGAGCTGGGGGTCGCATTGGCGAAGGTCGCCAGAGATCCAGTGGCCGTCGACACCGAACAGGCCCGACTTGCCACCGAGCGTCACCTGGATGTTGCCGTTGCCGTCTTGTTCGTGCAGCGCGCCGGTGAAGGGGTGAATGATTCCGTTCATCCCTTCCTCGCCTTTGCTCCGGTCCCAACAGTTACCGGAACGTCGGGGGCGTCGGTGATCCACTTCGAGAAAAGGCCGTGGAGCCAGCGAATCTTTGACTCTTGATAGTTCGAGAATGTGGCCCCAGGCTTGCGGGTGGTTTCAAGCCCCTTCTGCACTTTGGCCATGTTGAAGACGTCTTGCTGGAAGACTTTCGCAAGCATGCCGAGCACCGGTGCGTCAGTCCACGGGTCATCGACGCCGAGCTTGATCTCCTTGGCGGGCGGTGGGCGCTCGCCAGAAAACGGGGCGAGCAGGAAGACCTCCATGATCGACGAGCGATGGTCGTCGCCGTTCGGCCGGAACCGGTAGGTGATGCGGTTGAACGCTCCCCACGGGTGGAAGTTGGGAAAGACGGTGTAATCAATCGAATCCATCATCTCGGCGTCGCTCATCTGGTCGACAGCATCGCCGACGATCGGACGCCATCGCCCGCGACCCATTTCGGCGAGTACTTCGCGAGCGGTTTCACCCTCTTTGAGTTCGAGCGGTGCGTCCTGGTCGACCCGGACGTCGAGCATTCCACGCAACATCGACTGCTCGGTCACTCCTGAATCGACACCACCGATCAGCGGGCTTGGGGTTCCACCGGGAGTGATCACTCGCGAGCAGTGGTCCCACACGTCGACCTGGCTGTTGACGTCGCCGAGGTACGACAGGATCTGAGGGTGTGTCGCGTTGACGTGGTACGCCTCGCAGAACGCTTCCTGGGCGATCTTCCAGTTCGCTTCGATGACGCGTGAGACATGGCCCTCGACGTAGCGGTCTTCGAGGTCCCATACTTCGAATTGTTCAACGAGTTCACCGAGGTGCTCTTCGAGGGGAGCAGCATCGGGGTCAGGGTTGATGAAGACGAAGCCGCCCCACGTGCCAACAGCACACTCGGGAAGGGTGAAGTCATCTGGGCGCTGGTCAACGTGGGGGAAGTCCCATGCAGCGGGGACGTCCTTGAGGTCACCGTCGAGTTCCCACGCAAAACCGTGAAACGGGCAACGAATTTCATCGCAGCGTCCGTCGTACTCTTTGAGTTGGCGGCCACGGTGGAGACATGCATTCGGGAACGACTTAATCGACCCGTCGTTCTGACGGACCACGAGGAACGAAAGTTCTGCGAGTTCGTACACGGTGTAGTCGCCCGCTTCAGGAATGTGTTCCTCGCGGCATGCGAACTGCCAGACCTTCGACCACATCTGATCGACCTCGCGTCGATGCCAATCGCGTGAGGTATATCGCTCGGCTGGGATGTCGTCGCTGCCGAGGTACCGCGGTGATTCGAGTCGCAAAACGTCGGGGACGGGGTGGGTGTCGGACTCGAGAAGCTGCTGGTACGAGAGACCGGGAGAGCGTGCCTCGGACTCTGCAATGGGATGATCGGTTGCCGTCATGAGTCCATTATTGATCAGCTGGTCAGTTACCTCATAGTCGGAGCCTTTGGCGGCCCAAGAATTTTTGGTTCGGTGTGACGTTCGGCTCGTCGATTAAACAATCGCTCGGTTAGTTTCATTCCATCGAGGCACTCATCGTGCCTCGGCCTCGCTCCTGGGGTAGGAGCGATCGACACACAACTACATTGGGGAAACCATTCACATGAACAAACGATCTCAGACCACGCGTCGGCTTGTCGCAACAGCCTTCAGCTTCGCGCTCGTTGCTGCAGCATGCGGTAGCGACAGCGACAGCGAGCCAGTTGTCGACACCGCTGCGGAGGAAACGTCGGAGGCGCCCGAAGAAGAGGCGCCTGAGGAAGAAGCAGCCGAAGAAGAGGAGGCCCCGGAGGAAGACGCTTCTGAAGAAGAAGCTGTGGAAGAAGAGGCCGCGGAAGAGCCAAGTGGCGAAGCCGCTGGCGAACCGATCAAGGTCGGTGTCCAAAACCTCGAAGGCGACCCGAACGGTTCCTTCCCCGAGTACTCGCTCGGCCTGCAAGCCGCGACCGACTACATCAACGCCGAGCTCGGTGGCCTTGGCGGCCGCCCGATCGAAATCGAACTGTGCAAGTCGATCGTCTCTCCTGACGACTCGCAGCGCTGCGCGAACGAGCTGTCGGCTTCTGGTGTTGAGATGGCGATCTCGACCATCAACTTCTTCGGCAACCATTTCTCGATTTACAATGGTTCAGAAATCCCGGTGATCGTTGGTACTCCGATCACGCTTGCTGACTTCACCTCACCAAACGTGTTTGCGATCGGTGCGGGTGGTGGCTGCCTCGGCGTCCACACCGGCCTGATCCAGATCGCTACTGGTGAAATCGAAGAACTCGAAGGGATCACGGTCAACAAGGTCGGCGTCCCATGGGCCGACACCCCTCCCGGTGTCGTCTGCTACAACGACCTCGAAGCCAAGCCGCTTGACGTCATCGCTGGTGTCACACCCGGCGACTCGGCTCGCGCTGGCGAGAAGCCTGAACTCACCTACGTGGGTGTTCCGATCGCACCGGCCACGCCGGACGTGACACCGCAGGCAACCGAAGTCCTCGACTTTGATCCTGACGTGATCATCTTTTCGGCACAGGGTGCCGACTGCTGGAACTTCGTCGACGCCCTCGGACGCCTCGGCTGGACGCCAGACACGATCCCGCTCGTGCTCTCGGGCTCATGCCTTGACTTCGATGCCTTGGCTGCAGCTGGCGACCTTGCAAAGGGTATCTACCTCACGAGCACCGAGAACGGAATCCTTTCGCCGCTCGACGGAATCGAAGGTCAGCACCTGGACAACGCAACGGTGTACCAAACAAAGGCTCCCGAGTACGGAATGCCTGAAGATCTGGTCTTCACGGGCTTCGGTGCGCAGGGCTTCGCCCACATGATGAACATCTGGGAGACGGCCAACCGCCTCGACGGTGACGTCACGGGCCAGGCCATTGCCGATGCATTCGCAGCAACCGATGGCAGCGAGCCGGCATTCGGTGGCTCGCCGCTCGACTGCAGCAACGCTCCTGCTCCGTACGTCGCAGTGTGCGGTGCAGCGATCAGCCTCGCTCAGTGGGACGGCGAACAGCTCGTCACAGTGATCCCGCAGCTCAGCGCCATCGACCTCGTCGCTGGCACCGAGCTTCGTCCGGGCTGATCACCACAACCTCCGGGTACGGGCGCTTCTGCGCCCGTACCCGATGCTTGACCCGAACAACTGAATACCCGAACAACTGAATACCCGAACAACTGAATACCCGAACAACTGAATACCCGAACGCTGAGCCGGGGTCGATCACTTGATCCGCCCCGGCTCGCTTCGTTTCGCCCGCCGTGTGCATCTCCGCACTGGCATTCGTCAATCACCTTTGGGGGCTTTGCGTGAACGACCTTATTTTCGACCTCATCAGCGGTCTCGGCATCGGTTCGCTCTATGCGATGCTTGCTGCTGGCCTTGTGATCTCTTACAAGGGATCAGGCGTTATCAACTTCGCGCACGGCGCGATCGCCATGTACGGCGTGGTCACGTTTGATGCCGCATGGAATCGTGGTGAGATCTTCTTGCCGTGGATCGACATTCTGCCGACCCACGCACTCAATATTCCCGTCCGTATTACGACGGCCAGCGATGGAACTTGGGAGTTCCTGCCATCGTTGATGGTCGCACTCGCGATGGCGGCCTTGATTGGCCTGATGGTCCACTTCCTCGTGTTTCGGCCGCTGCGGAATGCTGCGCCGCTAGGCAAAGTCGTTGCCTCGGTTGGCTTGCTCCTCTACTTGCAGGGCGTCGCTCTGGTCAACTACGGCACGTCGTTCCCGCAGCCACGCAGCGTCGTGCCATCCGAGGTGATGCAGAACTTCCTCGGCCTTGGCAAGCCGTTCTCCCGCAATACCGTCTACGTCGTTGGCTTCACGATTCTGTTTGGAATTGTGCTGTGGGCCGGATACCGGTTCACTCGCTTCGGGCTGGCCACACGTGCCGCTGCTGGCAATGAGAAGGGTGCGGTACTTCTTGGATATTCGCCTCAGACACTCGCTGCTTTCAACTGGGTCATTGCCTCGGTTACCGCCACGCTCGCCGTTATTGTCGTCGGCCCGCTTCAGGGTCAGCTGACCCCCATCGGCCTGTCGGCGCTGATCGTTCCCGCACTCGCAGCGGCGCTGATCGGTGGGCTGCGCTCGATACCGATTGCCATCATCGGCGGGCTCGCGCTCGGCTCGGTTCGCACCACGCTGAGCTTGAACAAAGCCGACTGGTTCGATGTCGGCCCACTCACGTGGATCGAAAACGGCGTCGCCGATGCACTCCCGTTGATCGTCATCATCGTCGTACTCGTCGTACGCGGCAAGAGCTTGCCGATCCGCGGTACGGTCGAAGAGCGGCGGCTTCCGCTCGCTCCGATTCCCAAACGCATGTGGGAACACGCCCTTGTGTGGATCACCCTCATCACGCTGCTTGCCTACGTCTTCGAGAACGCAGGCAACCGCACTCGCTTCGCCAACGCCATTCAGAACGGGTTGACCCTTGCCGTCGTGATGCTTTCGCTTGTTGTGCTTACCGGTTACATCGGCCAAATCTCACTGATGCAAATGTCGTTCGCTGGCATCGCTGCATTTATCACCGCTCGAATGATGGCCGATGGCATCGGCCGAGGCTCGAACCTCACTCCGGTGACAGGGCCCGATTTGCCCTGGCCCATCGCTGGTGCGATAGGGGTGGTGGCGGCCATCTTGGTTGGCGTGGTGGTTGGCCTACCGGCGGTTCGAATTCGAGGTGTCCAACTCGCCGTGGTCACGATTGCGACCGCTGTTGCAATTCAGGCGATGTACCTCGAGAACGAAGTGATCACCCAGCTCCGAGCAGGCATTCCTGCGTACGTGAAAGAGCCAACGTTCTTCGGTGCCGATATCGGGGCTCGAAGCGCGCGAGCGCAAAACGAGAATCCGCTCTTCGCTCTGTTCGGTGCGACCGTGCTAGCGATGTGCTGTATCGGCGTTGCGAACATCAGACGTACGGGCATCGGTCGTCGAATGTTGGCCGTTCGTGCCAACGAACGAGCTGCAGCGTCGGCAGGCATCAACGTTGCTCGAACCAAGCTGCTCGCATTCGCCATGAGCGCCGGCATCGCCGGCCTTGGCGGAGTGATGATCGGTTTCCGCCAAGTCGAAGTGTCGTCCGCGAACTTTGTCTACGGCGCCAGCCTGGGTGTGCTCGCCACTGCGTATCTCGCCGGTATCACGTCGATCAACGGTGCGATCCTGGGCGGCGTCGTGCTCAGTGGAGGTGCGCTTGCAACCACGTTCTCCAACTACATGTTGGGCGGGACGAACATCGACACCTACATCGGCCTCCTCACTGGCCTCGGCATCATTGTCACGGCAATCATTCATCCCGAAGGAATCGCACCGTTCTTCGGCGACGGCATGAGATACGCAGGGAACTGGCTTATGGGAGCGATCCCCGGGGCCGAAACGATTCGCTCGAACTACCGCACGGCGAAGGGGCCGATCGTCAAAGCCTTCATGGCGTCGCTCGTCGTCGGGTCAGCGTTCTTCGTCTACAACGCCAAGTTCATCGAAAACGTTTACCTCTGGATCGTCTTCACCGCCGTGCTGGCATGGTTGGTGATGCTTGCCTTCTCGATGACGTTGGGGAAGGTGTCGCCGTCCTTCGGTGAGGCAGGGTGGACATGGATCGCCTGGGCCAAGCGCTTTGGACCGACCGCTGTAGCCGGTGCGGTTGGGGGCTACCTGGTGTGGCCATTGCGAGTAGATACCTACAGCAGCGTGTGGATGCCGATCCTCGGCGCTCTTATGGCATTGTTCGCGAGGTCGCTCTTCCGCCAGCTCAGCGGCGCTGCCGCCCATGAGGCAGCGGCTACTGTTGATATCACTTCTTCGGAAATATCGGCCAGCGATGCTGCGCTTGCCGCCAACTCAGCCGAGACCGTGGAGGTCTGACATGGCATTGCTTGAAGCTCGAGGGCTCAGCGTTAACTACGGCGGCTTGTACGCCAACCGTGACATCGACATCGACTGCCAGACCGGCAAGCTCGTTGGTCTGATTGGACCGAATGGTGCCGGTAAGACCACCTTCATCGACGCGATCACAGGATTCACTCCGATCTCGGAGGGCACCGTCATGTTCGACGGTGTGGACCTCGCTGGCCACTCGCCTGATACCCGAGCCAAGCTCGGACTCACTCGAACGTTCCAGTCGCTCGAACTGTTCGAGGACCTGAGTGTGCGTGACAATCTGATGGCGGCGGCCGAGCGCCCGAAGTGGCACTCATTTCTCACCGACATCATCCTCCCGGGGCGCAATGAGCGGCAGTTCAAAGCGCAGGTCGACTGGGCGCTCGAGATCATGAACCTGACCGACAAGGCCGACACGCTTCCGAGTGACCTGAGCCACGGGCAGCGCAAGCTGATCAGTGTGGCGCGGGCATTGGCGGCCAAGCCGAAGTTGGTGCTGCTCGACGAGCCTGCAGCTGGCCTTGACACCGCCGAAAGCCAGCTATTGGGTGCTCACTTGCGTGAGTTCCTTGACCACGACATGAGCTTGTTCCTGATCGACCACGACATGGGCCTTGTGCTCAATGTGTGTGACTACATCTATGTCCTTGACTTTGGCGAGATTATTGCCCAGGGGACACCTGCCGAAGTCCGTGCGAACCCAGCGGTGATCTCCGCGTACTTGGGCGATAGCGCTGGCGAGGCTCAAGCCGAGAGCGGCGCAGCATTTGGCAGCGCGACCACGGGCATCAGCGAGGAGACCTCATGAGCACTAAGACACCAACACCCGAAACCGACATGCTGATCGACATTCGCGGGTTGCATGCCGGGTACGGCGGGATACCTGTTGTGCGAAACCTGAACCTCACGGTGGGTCCCGGCGAAGTCGTGGCGCTGCTCGGGCCGAACGGCGCCGGTAAAACCACCACATTGCTCACGCTTTCTGGGCTCCTCAAGCCGCTTGCAGGCGAAGTGATCGTGTTGGGTGAGAGGGTCGATGGATCCAAGCCGCACATGATCCCGCGACGCGGCTTGGCTCACGTGGCCGAGGACCGATCGCTGTTCTTCGACCTCACGGTCGACGAGAACATCAAGTTGGGTCTCACTGGTGACAAAAAGTCGCGCAAGGCCTCACACGAGCGAGCGATGGAGTTGTTGCCGGCACTCAAGCCACTTGGAGGTCGGGCTGCGGGGCTGTTGTCCGGTGGCGAGCAGCAGATGCTCGCTGTTGCCCGAGCGCTGGTTTCGGAACCCAAGTGTCTGTTGGTGGACGAGATGAGCCTGGGCCTCGCGCCCATCATCGTGGAACGTTTGCTGCCGATCGTGCGCGATATCGCTGACAAAACTGGTTGTGGCGTGCTCGTCGTTGAACAACACGTGCACATGGCGCTCGAGGTTGCCGATCGCGGCTACGTACTGAACCACGGTGAAGTGTTGCTCGAAGGCACGGCCGCTGAACTCTCAGCCAACCGAGCGGTACTCGAAGCGAGCTACCTCGGCGATGCAGCGCTGAGCTGACAAGTCGATGAACACATGGGCGTTTTACGCCCTGCTCGGCGTGGGCACTGGCGCGATGTACGCGGCCTTTTCCATGAGCGTGATCATCACGTACCGGGGAAGTGGTGTGGTCAACTTCGCCGTCGGGGCGATGGCGATGATCCCGGCGATGGTGTTTGCGGAGCTTCGGAGCACTGGCGACTTGGTGCTGCCGGTCGTGATCATCCCGAGCCGGTATTCGATCGGTGAGCCGATGGGGTTTGTGCCCGCTGCTGCGCTGGGTTTGTTGGTGGGGATCATCGTCGCTGCGGTGATCTACCTCCTGGTGATCCGGTCGTTGCGAACAGCGCCTCCCGTGACGATGCTCGTGGCCACGGTTGGTGTGACGTTGGTGTTACAAGCACTCGCCGTGAAGAGCTTCGGCAACGTCACGCTGCGGGTCGCCGCGATCCTTCCCGACGACGTGATTCAGCTGGGCGGTCGGCCGTTCCCGGTTGATCGGCTGTGGCTGCTCGGCACCGTGTGCGTGATCGCCGCTGTCGCGGTGGTCACCTATCGAGCCACACGATTCGGTACTGCGACCCGTGCCTCGTTTCTGAATGAGAAGGGCGCGATTTTGCTCGGGCTTGAGCCTGCGCGACTCGGCCTGTACAACTGGTTGTTTGCCGCTGCACTGGCGGGTTCGGTCGGGATTATTGGCTCGTCGTTGGGAGGGGTGAGCCCGTTCAACTTCAGCCTGTTCGTCATTCCGGCGCTCGGCGCAGCGCTGGCTGCCCGTCTGAAATCGATTCCGGTTGCGGTCCTGGTAGGTGTGGCGATCGGATCGTTTGAAGCGATCGCCGTGCACATTGTTGCCCAGCAGCAGGTGCCGCGGTTCTTCTTCGGGGGCATCAGCACGCTGGTGCCGTTTGTGGCCATCGTGGTCGCGTTGATTTTGGTCGGCAAGCGCCTTCCGAATCGGGCAGCGATCCTTGAGCGTGCCCAGGTGCCAGTTTTCCTCGGTTCTCCGAGCCGTGCCGTCTGGGCGGTGACCCTCCTGATCTCCGCAGTCGTGTTGGCGTCGGATGATCCGACCGTTCGTTTTGCAGCACTTCAGACCCTCTTCGTCACCACGCTGCTGATGTCGATCGGCCTCCTCACCGGACTGCTCGGCCAGGTTTCGCTCGCCCAACTTTCGCTCGCAGGATTCAGTGCGTTCATGCTGTCGCGTTTCGACACGGGCTTGGGTTTCCCTCTTGCGCCAATTGCAGCGGTCGCAGTCACCGTCGTCGTCGGAACGCTGGTCAGCGTTCCGGCGCTCCGCGTGCGGGGTGTCCAGTTCGCGATCATCACGTTCTCGCTTGCTGTGGTGTTTGACGATCTGTTGTTCCGCAGCCCGAGCTTCTTTGGGCCCGGGGGGCTCGCCGAGGTCGAATCCCCAGCTATCGGTGGCTTCGCCTTCGGGATCTTCGATGGCGGACAATTCCCCGCAAAGCGCTTCGGTTATCTGATGCTTGCGGTCACCGTGCTGTGCGCTGCGGTGGTGATGGGGGTGCGGCGTGGAGCGTTGGGCCGTCGCTTTCTTGCGGTGCGCGCCAATGAGCGCGCTGCAGCTGCCTCGGGTATCAACGTGGCGCGAACCAAGGTGCTGGGTGCCTCGATTTCCTCGTTCATCGCGGCATGTGCCGGAGTGATGTTCGCTTACAAGGCCACCGGGTTCAACGGTGCGGGGCTGAGCGCTCAAGATGGTCTCCAGATTCTGGCGCTTGGCTACCTCGGCGGGATCGGCTCGATTGCCGGCGCCGTGATTGGCGGTCTGTTGGCACCCTCGGGATTGATCCCCGTGGTGGTCTTCGGCGGCGGGTCGTCGATCAACCAGTTCCTCATCATTGGCGTCGGGTTGGTGCTCGTGGCGGTCAAGTTTCCCCAGGGCATAGCGGGGTCCTGGCAGATGTTGCGCCAGCGGATAGCGGCAGATGCGGAGCGCCCGGTTTCGGGGAAAGGCGAAGGGCAGGGGACTACTGATGCGCCTCGGATCAAGTTCGAAGTGGCGCCTGACCAATCACCCGACTCGTCAGTCGACACGTCCTGGCGTCCATGATGAGCAGATGACGAACCCGCCTTCACGTCCCTACGTCTCCGACCTCTTGGCGGGAAAGACTGCACTGGTCACCGGTGGTGGGTCGGGCCTCGGCAAGTCGATTGCTGAAGGTCTGTCGGCGGCGGGTGCACACGTGGTGATCGCCGCTCGACGCAAAGAACGCCTCGACGAAGCCGCAGCCGAGATCACCGCAGCAACCGGTAATCCGGTGGAGGTGGACCTAGTCGATATCCGCGACCGAGAGACCGTCGAAGCGCTCGCCGGCCGGCACCATGTCGACATCCTCGTCAACAATGCTGGCGGGCAGTTTCCTCAGAAGGCCCGGGATTTCAGCCCGAACGGGTGGAACAGTGTGATCGACTTGAATCTGAACGGGACCTGGGCAATGACGCAGGTATTCGGGAGTCAAATGCTCGATAACGGCGGAGGT
>JBLFZD010000063.1:0-14351 GCA_047610085.1 Ilumatobacter sp.
GAGCTCCGATCGGATCAATACGTTGACAGCGAGGGCAGCAACTCCAGCGTTGACCAGCTCGCTCGAGCGGTTGCCATGGTCATGGTCATGGTCATGGTCATGGTCATGGTCATGGTCATGGTCATGACCAACGTGGCGCGGATGTAATGCAAAGAACGCGCCGACGCCGACGCCGAACGCCGTCAGGCCGATCACTACGAGTAGCAGATTGAACGCTGTCATCGTTGCGATCCCTGCCACTGCCACCGGCGCCCACTGCGGCGCCGTCGCCGCAGCCCAGACGGATGACGCCTTTTGATGCTGTGAGCGCGGTTACGTTTGCGCGGCGCGTCCTCGACGTCGCCGCACCTTCTCGACCACCCACGTCGCTGGGTTGCCTCCGTCTGGCATGGCTACGACGGAGGCGTAGTGCCTCGCGAAGCGCGTCCACCACACGATGCCCGTCGGCGATCCTTCTTGGCGCACGTACTCGTAGTAGGCGAACACCCCTGGGGGCACTCGGGCGTGCGCCTTCACGTGCCACCGCTCTTCAGACTCTTCGAACGACGCAAACGGGCCGCTGGCAAATTCGTCGAGCACCCACGATGGCACGGGCACATCGAAATGGCCCTGTACTTCCTTCAGGCCTGTCCACACGCGGTACGACACTTCACGTCGACGGGCCTCGTCGATCAGGGTTTGCCAGTCGTCGTGCTCCATGTGTGGTGTGAGAGCTGCCACGTCGGGGATCCAACGAATCGACGACACCGCGCTCCAGGCCCAGCCGTGCACCACGGCCAAGAGCATTTCGTCGGCGACGCACGGTGTGAGCACCGACACGTTGTTGAGGTTCGTCATCACGGCCCGATCCCACACCGGAGCATCGAGGCCAGCACGCGAGAGCTGGAACATTCGTCGATGGAGATCGACGTTGCCGCCGTGGTCGTCGACGAGGGCGATCGCATGGTTTCGACCCAGGAGCTCTTCTGCCGAGATCGCTGGGTCATCGCTTCGCCATCCGCTCCGCAAGAGTGCGTCGAGCGCCTCCACAGCTTGTTCTTCTCGGACGACGATGTCGACATCGCCGATTGACCTGGCGCCTCGATCGTCATAGAAGCGAGCAGCGAGGGCCACCCCTTTAACCACCATCACGTCGTAGCCCGCATCGTGCAGTACGTCGAGTGCCGGCTGAGCTGTGCGCAGCAGCCGGTTGTGCGAGTACCAACTTCGGCGATACGAGGTTGCCAGCAGCTCGCGCCCTGGAATCTCAGCGTCGTTGCGGAGCATGGCCCGATACACGAGTGGTAGGAGTCGCTCGGAGCCGTGATCGTACCGCTCGGCGCCCGCTGGCATCCGCTCGAACCATGTTGTCCACGCCCTGCGCCCGACTGATCCACCGACAACGGCGGCACGCACCAACAGCTCTTGGCCGGCATCGGGAAGGTGCGCGGTCGTTTCCGCTTTGGCCCTGTTTGCTCGCACGCCCCATCGTCGCATTCCGGCACGAACGGACGCAACTGTGGCCTGCCGATCACTACGAGTACAGGATTGAACGCTATCGGTGATCACCCCAACTAGCATCAAGCCGATGGGCGGGGAGGTGCGATCGACATGGTGCCGGTCGCGGGGCAAGCGAGCTGTCGATCTGGTGATCTCGGTTGGTTTGGCACCGATCGTGATCCCGATAATTGGTGTGCTATGTCTCGGGTCGGCCCTCGTCTTTCGGACTAATCCATTTTTCACTCAGCAGCGTCTTGGCATGGACGAGCGGCGGTTCTCGGTCGTTAAGGTCCGCAGCCTGCCTGCCAGCTTCCCGAACTGGCAGATCAAGCAGGAACTTGACCTGCAAGACATCAGGGGCTGGAGCCACTTCCTGCGAGTGACTCACTTGGACGAACTTCCCCAGGTGCTCAATATCATCGCTGGCACGATGAGCATCGTCGGCCCGCGCCCCATGATCGACTCGGTGCTCGCGGAACTCGACGATGCCGATCGTGCTCTCCGAGCCAAGGTCAAGCCGGGTCTCACCGGGGCCTGGCAAACCTCGACCGCCGGTGCCCTGCCACTCAGCGAGCATCCTGAACTCGACAACCACTATGTGGCATCGGCGACGCTCAGCGCCGACATCCACATCATGTGGCTCACGGTGCGCAGCGTGTTGCTGGGCCACAGCCCGGAGCCGGCCGACCTTGTCGATCGGCTCAGCTGGACTGACTCGCCAGTCAGTCGCTCATCGGCAGCCTGGCTTGGCGAGCCCCGTGACGTTCGGGCCCATTGCTGCCAAGACCGCCACGGTCCAGAACAGCATGTTCACGGGGAACACCTCGAAGTAGGGCACCCCGATGCTGGCTACGGCGAAGGCCACCATGAACGCCAGCAAACCTTCGTACAGACGAGCCAATTCGACCGATTGCTTCGCGCGTGCCTGGTGCGCCGTGACGACGCCGCGACGGAACGCGACGATCACGAGTGCAATCACCAACCCGAGGCCGATGAGCCCAAAGTTGGTCAGGATTAAAAGGTAGGAGTTCTCGGAGCGGTAGGACGTGCCGGGATCGCCAAACACAAAGTGCACAAGGCTGAAATCGGAGAAGAAGTCCGAGATCCCCGCCTGGTCCCCTGCGCCCCCGAAGTCGAATCGGGTCAATGCGCTTTCCATCTTGTCTTCGATGACACTGCGCGTGTAGCTCCATACCCGGCCGATGGCAACGAACACCGCCAGTGTTGCGCCAATCGCCGCTAACAATTTGCCCCGCCGTGTCAACACGGCCAACACAACGAATCCGGCGATGCACCCGATCGCCGCGGAGAACGACAACGTGAGGAACAGCAGGACACCGAGCACCGAGAACACTGCGACCACAGGCCAGCGTTTCGGGAACGAGGACCACATGGCTACGCAGAGCAGCATCGGGAGCACCACCATGACGCCAAAGCCGTTCGGATCGTCCAGCCCGCCACCGAAACGGGTGAGGCTGTTCTCATAGGCGAGCGCCGGAAGCCGATCGAGTGCCACGAACAACAGCAACTGTTGCGCTGAGAACACCACGTGGTAGCCGATGAGCCCGACTCCGGCCCAGCCGTACACCGTGAATGATGGCCGGCCCAGCGGTGCCACCACCACAAGCAAGACGATCGGTAGGAAGAACCAAACACCGATCAGGTTGCCGAAGTTGTCATTCGACGGGGACACCGTCAGCGTGATCAATGCCCCGTATAGCAGGAGCGCTCCCATCAGCGGCGCGAATCCGCCGGTGGGCCGTACGTCGAAGTCGCGCCACACTGCGAATGACCGACGGCCTGGTGTGCGCACCGCCCACCAGGCCGACGCCCAGGCCAGAGCGGTGGCGGCGAACATGAGGAAATACTTCGTCGCCTGCCAGAAGAACGGGGTGTCTGTATAGGTCGGTGAGGTCTCGTCGTTGTTGTAGCGGAACGCGTAGCGGTGGAAGTAGTACACATTGGCGGCGAAGAGCGCCGTTGCCACCCACAGCGCGATCCGCCGCTCGAACACCGTTGGTTCGACGGTGCTACTGAGTCGTCTGACGGTGGAGGTCATGAAGTCCCCACCACCCGGTTGATCTGATCAACAAACGAGTCACGCCCAAACTGTAACGCGAACCTCCGCCTTGCTTCCGAGTCAGCTGGATCGGCGAACTCGGCAAGTGCTGCCGCCCAGTCGTCAACGCGGTCACTGCTGACCAGCACGCCGGACCGATCGGGATCGACCGAATCGAGCGCACCGCCCGCAGCTCGGGCGATCACCGGGGTGCCGCACGCCTGCGCCTCCACGACGAGCATCCCAAAGTCCTCCACGCCCGGATGCACCAACGCAACAGCGCGTTGCAACAATGTTCGCATCTCATCGTCAGACGGGCTGTCGACGAACCGCACCGTCGGTCCGGCCATCGCTCGGAGCCTCGTGCCCTCCGGCCCGGCCCCGGCGACAACGAGCGGTACCTTCGCTTGATTTGCTGCAGCGATTGCGAGGTCGACGCGTTTGTACGGGATGAAGCGACCTGCGACGAGGAACTCGGTACGGATCGCGTCGGGATTGGGCACGAACCAGTCGGTGTCGATCACCGGATGCACCACGACCGCAGTTCGGTCGTAGGCACGGGCAATTCGGTCAGCGACGAACGTCGAGTTGGCGACAAACACATCTACCCGCTTGGCGACGTGACGATCCCATGCTCGCAATGCTGCTGCACCGACCGGGAACAACGGTCGCAGCCATCGTGGCACTCGTTCGGTCTCCATCCTCCAGTCCCAGCCGTATCGCACCGGGGTATGGCAGTAGCAGACTCGGTGCCCGACGGCTGGCACAGAGTTGACCAGCGAATGCGAGCTGGTGACCACGTTGCTTGCCCCAGACAGATCGAGCGCGCCCCACAACAACGGCGCGATCGGCAGCAGATATTGCCAGCGCCGTCCCTCAGCGGCCCATGAGCCGACGCGACTCTGATGTACTGGCACGCTGATGCCCAGACGCTCGGTCACCTCGGCGCGTTCCGAAAGGCAACACACCGCTGTCGCGTCTGATACGTCGACGAGTGCAGCGGCTACCTTCTCGGCGCCGCCGGCCGACGTGAGCCATTCGATTACTGCGACGGTGTCAGCACCAGCGAACTCGCCAGGCGAAACCGTCGGCCACCAGAACCGTTGCCAACGTCGTCGTATCGGGCCGAACAATCCCACTGTCAGCCTCGCCACTGGTTGGAGACGAATTTCTTGGCCCGGATCGCACGCTCGTCGACCGAGGCGCCAACGCCCTTGGCGGCCAACACAGCGCACCGGGCGCGGGCGTAGCCCAACGGAGTTGGGCGTTCGTTGCGGGCGAGGCACCAGCGGCGGTAGCGCAGCGCTCTCCACTCGGGCGTGATGCCTCGACGCCGCAGCGCCCAGTGCCGGGCAACGTGGCGGTCGAGGGGACTCGCTGCCAGTTCAGCCACGACATTGGCTGGGACCGGCGCGTCGAGTTCTGTGCGGCACCACTCCAAAGCGTCGGCCAGCAGTGGCCCGACGGAAGCTTCGACGGCCGATGCGACGACCTCTCTCCAGAAGTCGGCAACGCAGACCTGATCGACGGGTGGCCCATGGCGAACTACATAGACTGCGTCGAGAGGCCAACGGGCGGAGGTGGCGGATTGCGACCACAGGCCGGTGATGATCGTGGCCACCAACTCGTCGGACATCCGGAGTCGCCGGACCGTGCAGCCCAACAATTCGTGGGTCACCGACCGTTGCTCCCATCGTCGCTCAGGTACGCCGACGACGCTCGGGAACAGCACCCACGGTTGCAGACGAAGGGTGTGGCTCGTTGTGTCTGTTGCCGCGTCCGCCAACGTCACGACATGGTCGAATGGGCCACTTGTCCGGCTCGGGCTGACCCAGCCGGCCAGTCGCAGCGCGACGGCCGCCGAGTCGATGTCAGCGTCGCCGATCACGAGGCTGAGCGGACCCCACGGACGGGTGCCCGCAGCAGCGAATACGGTGGTCGCCAGCGCTGCGCCACCGGTGATGATCGGGACGATGCCAGCAGAGCCGAGTGCTTCGATTGATCGTTGTGTACGCCTCGATTGGTTCTGCTGCTCAACCCAGACTCGCCGCCGAAGGCCCCGGAGTCGTCCGGCCTCGTCGCCGAGCACATCGCCCGACACGTTCGAACTCACCGCTGGCAACAACTCGACGGCGTATGTCGCTGTGTCGTCGATGTGGTTGGAGGCTGCCCAGTGCCGCCATGCCGACGCCGCTGCGTCGCCTTGGAGGGTGGCAGCCCGCAAGAGGGCACGCTCTGGGGCCGACGGCCCGGCCCGCCCAAGGCGCCGCTGCGCCAGTGCGTCGATCGATCCCGCCGTCATGATCGTGTCATCGTGGCACACCACGTCGAACCTGACCCAGCATCGCCAACACACAAAGAGTCGCCAACCCGCACATGGTCGTCGAGGGGCAAAGCTGGCAGACTGCAGGAACATGACTTCGCTCGGCCACGACGACCATCACGGCCAAGTTGTCGAAGACGACCCGCAGAGCGGTTCGACCCTTGACGCCATTCGTTACGTGGGCCAACTCCACGGTTCATTCACCAGGCCGGTGGCTCTCGTTGTGCTACTCAGCGCTTCCTCAGGGGTTGTCGAGGCGGCTGCGCTCGTTGCATTCGTGAGGGCGGCCATCGAGATCACCACCGACAGTCTCGGCGACCCCAGCATTGCTGGAGTCACGATCAACCTGTCGCCTGGATCGCTCTTATTGATAGCAATCGTGCTTGCCTGCGTCGCAGCACTCCTGCACGTGCTGCTCGCTCGCGCCTCGGTCCGCCTCGGTGAGCAGGTCGCGGTCAACAGCCGGGCCCGACTCATCCGTGCCTTCCTCGACGCGCAGTGGTCATACGTCGCCCGATACCGCGAAGGGCAGCTCCAAGAGGCGATGTCGGGGCTCACCGCCAACGCCTCGCGAGCAACAACACACCTCGCGGTCGGAATCAGCTCGATTGTCATCATCATTGCGCTCGGTATTGCGGCATTGGTTGCCAGCCCGCTCGTCAGCGCGGTGCTGATGGCCCTGCCCGTGATCGGCTTTGCGCTGGCGCGCCCGCACCTCCGACGACTGCGTCGCCGGGCGAACAGCAATGTCAACGCTCAACTCGGCCTGTCTGAAGCCACCTCCGGCGCCGCGAACCTCGTGCTCGAGTACCGCACCACGGGAACCCAGGACACCGAGGCCGATCGGCTCACGGCCATCGCGGCCAGTCATTCCCACGATGTCGCACAAGCGCGCACCACCGGGTTCACGATGACCTTCCTCTTCAAGGACAGTGCCCTGATCGCGCTGATTGGAGTGGTCGGTGGGCTCTACCTGGTCACCGACATCCGCGCAGCGTCGATCACTGCCGCCGTGCTGCTGGTGATCCGCATGCTCGGTTACCTCCAACAAGCGTTCAGGTTGGTGCAGGAGGGCGCCGAGGACTTCGCAACCATCGGTGCGCTGCGGACCGCCATCGACGAACTCGAGTCGAATCGTGAACCTGACGGCCACGTCGCCATCGACGAGGTCCGGACGATCAGCTTCACGAACGTCCACTACGCGTATGCGACGAGCGGCACCGCCATTGACGGTCTCGACCTCGTCATCGAGCCGAACACGACCATCGGAGTCATTGGGCCCTCGGGTGCTGGCAAGTCGACCTTTGCCGAACTACTGCTTGGGTTGCGTACCCCCGACACTGGCAGCGTGCAGGTCAACGGCGTCGACCTCTTCGACCTCATACGCAGCGACTGGACCCGGATCAGCGCGCTCGTGCCACAACATCAACAACTTGCGCCCACCTCGGTGCGCGACAACATCGCGTTCCTGCGCGACTGGATCGACGACAAGGCTGTTGTAGACGCCGCCCGGCGTGCTCACGTTCACGACCAGATCGAGCAACTTCCCGGCGGCTACGAACACGTGCTCGGGAGCCGCACACAAGGGCTCTCGGGCGGCCAGCGGCAACGCATAGCCATCGCTAGGGCGCTTGCTGGCAGGCCCCAACTGCTTGTGCTTGATGAACCCACCAGTGCGCTTGACGCCGTAACCGAGCAGTTGTTCCGCCAGACACTTGACGAACTCCGCGGGCACATCACGATCGTCGTCATCGCACATCGCCCGGCCACCTTGGAGGCCTGCGATCGCGTGGTTCGGCTTCTCGACGGCCGGATCGAAGGTATCGATGATGGCCCAGCTAGCGGCCGGGCCACAGCGGCGCAGCCCGGTGTCAGCCCCGGCGTATCAACGTCCCCAGGCCCATCCGAGCACTGAGTCGGAATACTCGGCGCAGTGCCTCGCGTCGGGCCGGCCAGATCTCCTGACGAGAGAACCACTGGTCAAATGATGGGACCTCGTGGTCGTCGAGCGGTGCGATCGCGCGGGCGTAGCGAGTGAGCAGCATCCATCGGGTCTGGGTGTCGACCCGAAGGAACTCCCACCGGAACGTGTAGTCGGCCAGCACCTCGGGCGACACCACAATGTGAGCGCCACGATGCGCCCATCGCAGCATCAGTTCGAGATCGGCTGCGCGCGGGTTCGGGCGATAGGCCCCGAATCGTTCGAAGCCATCGCGGCGGACCATCATCGTGATGTGTGGAAGCGGGTCGCCGCCCTCCGCGATGCGCTGAGCAATGCCTGCCGGATCGGTTGGGAACCGAGACTTCGCAAAACGCAGAGGCCACCGCAGCGTTCCCACTACTTGTCCGCCAGTCATGTCGGCTCCACTTTGATCCAACAGGTCGGCGGACACCTGCAGGCGGCGCGGGTCGCAGACGTCGTCGTCGTCAGAGATGGCCACGTAGTCGCCGCTCGCCAGAGAGAGAGCCCGGTTGTACGCCGCTGGAATGCCGCGGTTGTCTGGCGTGGCGGCAACCACCAGGTTCGGTATCTCGAGCTGCAGCTCGGCCAGCACGTCAGGAGTTCCGTCGGTTGATCCGTCATCGACCACGACAATTTCTAGGGGCGCTCGCGTCTGTGCTGCCAGCGAGCGCACGCTGCGCTCAATGGTGTTCCGTCCGTTGAGCGTGCCCATGATTACCGACACCGTTCCTGCGCTCACAGCACTCCCTCGACGGCGCTACGAACGCGATCGGCGACGTCGGCCCAACGATGACGTTCCACCAATTTCTGACGTTGGTGCTCAGTGATGTCGATTGGCTCGCGAACTGCTGCTTCGATGCCCGCCGCCACCGACCGGTCGTCGAACGGATCGACCGGCCAGCCGAGGTCGCCGACCACCTCGGGAAGCGCGTCACGATTGCCGTAGATCACTGGCGTCCCGGCCGCCATTGCCTCCAAGGCTGGCAGCCCGAATCCCTCGGCAATCGATGGCATCAGCAGCGCTGTGCTCTGCCCGTACAGATCGGCCAGTTGAGGTTCGGAGACGGTGCCAACAAATCGCACCCCTGGCGGAGCTAGGTGGCGAGTCTCGTCGGATACCTTTCCCACTACCAACAACTCTGCACCCGTTGAGTGCTGGGCAAGCTTGAAGGCGCGCAGCGCCATCGGCAGATTCTTGTTCGTCTTGTCACCTCCGACGAAGAGCAGTTGGGGGTTCGGCGCGGTCCGGTCGGGCTGCACAGCAAGCAGCGCAGCGTCGACGCCGTTGCCGACAACGACGACCTGGGGGCCGTTGCGCCCAAGGGCGGCCTGAACTTGGGTGGCCGAGTTTTGCGACACGGTGAGCACGAGCCGACAACGGCGCAGTTGGCGCAGGACAGCAGCGCGAAAATACCAATATCGAAGGGGCGACGCGATCGCCCGGTCGAGGAAGTGCAGGTCGTGCACCGTCACGATGCTGCGACGTTCCCAGCCGAACGGTGGAGCGAAGCCAGGGCTGAGGAAGATCCCTCCCCGTGCCCCGAGGGGCGTAAACCGGGCGGCCATCTCGATCTGACCGCTCGGCCTTGCCTCGTCCAAGCGGCTGACAAGCTCACGACCGTTACCGCGCACCAGTGGCAATACATTCGAAGAGAACCGACCGATTCCCCCGGCGATCCAACTCGCATCGACGTGCACGTGATCGGGAAGCAGCACGCTGGACATCGAAGAATGATCATGGCACATGGAGCTTGGCCCGGGACGGGTAGGGCGCAGATCGGCGCAGCGTGACCCTTGCTGGAATTTGGTTGAAACCGTTGATCGAACGTGCGACCTCTTCGATGAGGCTCGCGCGAAGAGGATGCATTGAGGCCGCAATGGTTCCTGCTCAGAGCCGCATGCCAACATGGCTGCGTGACCACCGTCCGACCACCAGAATCGCTTGCCGACATCGTCGACATAGCGCGCCATGGAGCGACCCATCAACGCACGATCGCTTTTGGGCCGATCCCGCTTGTCGTCGCCACTGAGAGCGAGCACCAACTTGACGATCTCGCCGCCCATTTGGCGCCGAGTGAGTATCCCGGCTGGCGTCCGCTGCAGGTCGCAACGGTCACCGCCGACACCCTGCCAATCGACCACCTCCCGCCCGAGCTCCGACCGATCAACGACGACGAGATCTGCACGATGCGCGATGGCAAGTTGATCGCGATTGCAGCGGGCGCGGAGCGTGCGTTATGGGTACTCGACCCAGATCGGTCGGTCGCAGTTCGATGGGTCAGTGAGTACGGCGACCTCTCGCCGTGGGAGACCATTAGTCCATTGCGAACGGCTGGCCGGTGGTGGGCGACCGAACATGGCGCGTCCATGGTGCACGCGGGAGCGGTTGGTGATGATCGCGGTGCCGTGCTCTTGGTCGGCGACGGCGGCGCGGGCAAGTCGACCACGACCATGGCGTGCCTCGGGAGCGGGCTCGAGGTGCTGGGCGACGACTACTGTTTCGTTGAGCCACCCGGACTTTGCGACGGAGTCGACGACGATGTCGTCGTTCATGCTACGTACCGGCTTGCCAAGCTCGACGACAACTCCCTGAGGTTGTTGCCGCACCTCCGGCAACGAGTTGTTGGGACTGGGTTGCGAGGAAAATCGCTCATCCAGCTCAACGAACTGGCTCGTGCCCAGCGCCCCGTGCGGGCGCTGTGTCACGTCGTGCAACGCCACGGCCAGCCAACCGAGGTGGAATCGATGTCGCGGATCGAAGCTCTCCGGGCCGTGGCGCCAAGCACGATGTTTCAGGTCCGATTGTTCGAACGCGAGACCTGGGAGGGTCTCGCCGCCGCTGTGCGGACGCTGCCCTGCTTCCGGTTACTCGTCGGCGACCTCGGCGAGGTTCCCGACGTTCTCTCGAACCTCATCGACCGCGTCGCTCGGGACGCTCGGGACGCTCGGGACGCTCGTTGAACGTGGCCTTTACTGCAGCCGACCTCACCGTCGTCATTCCTGCCCACGACGCAGCCACCACGATTGCCGAGGCGATCGAGTCGATCATCGTCGACCACGATCCGGCACCGACGGTGATTGTCGTCGATGATCGATCTACCGACGCGACGGCTGAAATCGCTGCGAGGTGCGGAGCGACCGTGGTGACCGCCGAGGGCACCGGACCGGGAGCCGCGCGCAACACGGGGGTGCGGCACGTCGAAACAGGATTGTTGGCATTTTGTGACGCGGACGACTGGTGGCACGACGTACGCATCACCGAACACCTCGGCGTGTTGGCCGACACGACGATTGATCTCGTCCTCGGGCGCACCCAGTACCACGTCGACGCAGTGACCGAAAGCGCCGCCTCCGACGAACGTGGAGGAGCAGGAAACCTGCTGGCCGGACAACATTTCGACACCGATGACCAGACCGTGGTGATACCGCACTTCGGTGGGGCGACGTTGCGTACCGAGGCATTCCATCGGGTCGGATGGATCGACGAGACGCTGTCCAACTACGAGGACTACGAGTGGTTTTACCGGGCCCGCGATCTCGGGTTGTCGATGCTGACAAGCGACCAGATCGCCCACCGCCGCCGTATCACCACACACTCGACGAGCCGGTTGAATCCGCCCACTCCAGCCAATCTCATGGCTGTGATGCAACGATCGCTTCAGCGCCGACGCGCACTGGGTCAATCTGGCGATCTTTCCCCCATCAGCCAACTGGGTCGCTGACCGTCCACGAGTGTCGGTTAGCGACTTTTGCTTGGAGGCGTCAATCACCTACAGTGACGACGTTTGAACGCTGGCGGCGCGCTGATGGCGGCTGCTCTGATCCTGGAAGCGAGCCCGTGCAATACGAACTGAACTCCATCAATGTCGTCAGCGAGACGATCGAAGGCGAAGTGCTTGCCATCCGAAGCGACAATGGCGCGTACTACTCGATGCGGGGCCCAACAGCCACCGTATGGGTAGCGCTTGTGAGCGGAGCGTTGCTCGACGACATCGTCCCCGCTGTCGCCGAGCATCACCAAGCAGACCTTGGCTCCACTCGAACCGACATCGAGGCCTTCGCTGCCAGTCTCGTCAACGAACTCCTCATCGTGGAAGATGCGGTCGCCACCACAACGAGCGTCGTCGGTGAACTCCCGGCTGAGACGCGTGCCGCCCCGTGGGAGACGCTCGCCTTCGAGCGGTACAACGACATGCGCGATCTGTTGCTGTTCGATCCAATCCACGAGGTTCAGGTGGGTGGCTGGCCCGCAGTGGCCCCTGAGCCCGGATGACCACACCCGGGGTTTCGTTGCTCTGGTGGCTTCCCGAGTATCTGCCGGATGCCGGTGGGATTGCGACCTTCGCCGGTCACCTGGTTCCCGGGCTTGCCGAGCGTGGCCACCAGGTGACTGCACTGATTGCTGCTGGCGGGCCAGACCGGTCGGAGCCCGCTGTCGGCATCGTGATGCTCCGCGAGCCGTATCGAGAGGCGCTCGAAGCTGGCGATCCGCTCCGCATCCTCCAACTCCGAGCGACGACGAAACGAGTGAAGCAGGCGGCAGCCGCCGACCTGTATCACGTTCACCTCTGCGAGCCGTCTCCGCTCCTGCATCTTGCCACGCTCGACACCGCCCCAGCGCCGACTGTGCTGACGATGCACAACGAAGTCGTTGCGGGGTTCGACCCCGATGATCCCGAAGGTGTGACCAGCCGCCTGTTTGCCGCGTCGACGGTCGTGACGTGCGTCTCGACGACTGCGACCGTGGAGTTCGCCCGAAGGGCTCCTCGGTTCAGCCACCGCCTGGTGCCGATTCCAAACGGCGCCCCGGTCCCCACTCGGACGTCACCCGTTCCCCTCGAACCACGCCTTGTTGCCGTCGGGCGCCTCATTGCGCAGAAGGGCTTCGACCGCCTGCTGCGATCGATGCCGACCATCATCGAAGCTGTGCCGGACGTGCGGTTGGATATCCTTGGCGATGGCCCCGACCGGCTCGCTCTGGAGGATCTCGTCACCTCGCTTGGTCTGGCCGACTCGGTTGTCTTGCGTGGGGCGCTGCCCCGCAGCGACGTCGGGCCGATACTCGACCAGTCGAGGCTGGTTGTTGCCCCCTCTCGTCACGAGGGCCTGCCCTATGCGGTGCTCGAAGCAACGGGACACGGTCGACCAATCGTCGCCACGAACGTCGCGGGTATCGACGAAGTGGTTGCCGACGGTGTGACGGGTCTCATCGTCGACAACGCACGGGTCGATGACGACCCCAGGCTTCTCGCTGAGGCGGTTATTCGATTGCTCACCGACCACGAAGCCTGCGTCGAGATGGGTCGCGCCGGGAGGGAACGAACGAGCCGGTTGTTTTCCCTTGGTGCCTGTCTTGACGGCTACGAGCAGGTGTACCGCGCCGCCACCCAGCGTCGATGCGACCTTGCTGTGGTCATCCCGGTCTGCAACGGTGAGCGACACCTCGGAGTGGCGATTGAGTCTGCGCTCGGCGCGATCGAACATGCCGGCGTTACGGCGCAAATGATCGTGGTTGACGATGGTTCGACCGACGCGAGCCTCCAGATTGCTCAGTCGTACGCTGGCAGCGGTGTCGAGGTCTTCTCTCAACCAAACCTCGGATCGGGACTCGCTCGAAACACTGGCACCGCACTGACGAACAGCGAGTGGATCGCGCACCTCGATGCCGACGATCGATGGCCGGTCGATCGACTGCGGACGCTGCTCCAGGCTGCCGCTGGCATCGAACGTTCCGCTGAGGCAGTGTTCGGCCGGGCGGTGGAGTTCGCTGACGCTGATGCACCACCATTGGCCAAGATCGAGACTGCTCCAACAGCGGTCCGGTTCGGCACGTCGGGGATCGTGCGACGGAGCGCATACGACCGCATCGGTGGGCACGGTGTATCTGGCGACAATGACCAGCTGTCGTGGGCTACCACCGCAATCGACGCCGGGCTCCGGTACGAGTCGATCGATGACGTCGTGCTCGAGCGCCGGATCCACGCCCGTAACAAGTCGCACCTTCGACCGTTCGTGTCTGACATGAGTCGAATCGCCGTCGTGCGCGCTCACCTCGATCGGATTCGTCAGCGCTGAACAGAGCGAGGGCGGCGAAAGTTTCTCCTTACCTGCGTGAGTACGGCCAAGCGCGCAGGCGGAACATACCGCTGACTGTGCCCCACACGAATCCGCTTACCCCGTGCCAGCGCAAGCGATGTTGTGGACGGATGAGCGCCAGCGGGGCGAGCGCTACCGCCAGCCCCCACGGACGTACCGCCCTGAGGACCGACCCTCGTCGGAGCCCTCGGGCGCGGAAGTCGCGATGGAGCATCGCCTGTGAGTATCCGTACGCCTTCTGTTGCTGCCGCATGGAGGTCGCGGTGCTTCGGTGCCGATAGTGGACAACGGCATCCGGGGCGAATCCGAGTCGGTACCCCGCTAGCTGTGCGCGCCAACACATTTCGACGTCCTCGCCACCTCGTCTGTAGCGCGGATCCCAGCCGTCCAAGTGATCGAGGACCTCGCGGCGCACAGCTGAATTGGCGCCG
>JBLFZD010000064.1:0-14210 GCA_047610085.1 Ilumatobacter sp.
TATCGGCAAGCATGAACGCAATCGACTGGTTCATGATGATTGGCTTACCGAACGCTTCGCGCTCCTTGGCGTACTCCAGCGAGTACTCAAGGGCAGCACGTGCCACACCGATCGCCTGGGCGCCGACGGCGGGACGAGTTGCTTCGAAGGTCTGCATGGCAGCCTGGGAATTCCCCTTCTCACCACGGAGCACACGAGCGATGCGCTCGTCTAGCTTCTCTTTGCCACCGAGCAGGCAGCGTCCCGGGACCCGAACGTTGTCGAGCACGACTTCAGCCGTGTGGCTCGCACGGATTCCGTGCTTCTTGTACTTCTGGCCCTGCGACAGGCCCTTGGTGTTCGGTGGGACGATGAAAGAGGCATGGCCCTTTGAGCCAAGCGACGAGTCGACCACAGCCACGACAACGTGAATGTCGGAAATACCGCCGTTGGTGATCCACGCCTTCGTGCCGTTCAGCACCCACTCGTCGGTCTTCTCGTCATAGACGGCCGAGGTGCGGTAGCCGCCTACGTCAGAACCAGCATCAGGTTCGGAGGCGCAGAACGCACCGAGGGCAAGCTTGCCTGTGTCGGCGTTTTCGTAGCACTGCGGCACCCACTCCATCAGCTGCTCGGGGGTGGCCGAGGAGGCGATTCCCGCAGCCGCGAGGCCCGAGCCCATGATGGCCATGCCGATGCCAGCGTCCCCCCAGAAGAGCTCTTCGATGGCGATGGGCATCGAGAGGCCAGTCGGGTCATTGAGCATGGCCTCGGCCATGAACTCCCAGCCGTACAGGCCGATCTCCTTGGCCTGTTCGACGATCGGATACGGGAACTCTTCCTTCTCATCCCACTCTTCGGCGGCGGGACGAACAACGTCCGCAGCAAAGCCGTGCACCCACTTCTGAAGTGTCAGCTGATCTTCGTTGAGGGCCATTGAAAAATCGCTCATGCGTCTAAGTTACCGGCGGGTAACCAATGTGTCCACTCTTCTAAGAACAGTTCACCATTGGCTCGGTTACCCAGGACGCTCAACAACTCGACCATTGGCTCTTTCAACCTCGCGCTGAGCTGAGCTGAGCCGACTTCAAACATGTCAGGTAATCGAACTTGGTGGCCTGCAGCGATAACCCCCACCTGATCACCGCTACCGACGTCGGCGTCCAGGACTCCTCTTGACATATCTCAAGATGCCCGGACCCAGCAACGGGGCGCGGCGTCGGCCGCCCGCTTACAGCGCTCCGAACCGAGGGACGACCAGAAAAGCGCCGCATTCGAGCCGTCAAGTTCTCTGTGGTCCAAAGATGAGCGACGATGAATCAGCCTGTACCCGTTGGGCCGCCATCGGCGCAGCCGTTGCCGTCACACGCGGAGTGGTCGGAATCGGTGGCTACGGACTCGTCGGTGCCGACGAGGCATCATCTGGTGATCGCCCGATCTTCGTGTCGATCACCCCCTGAGCCGGCGGTGCACCCACGCCATCAACACACCACAGTCCGGCTCCGGCACGTTCAACATCTTCAACAACCACGGCACCACCAACGTGATCGTCGACGTCAACGGCTACGACGCACCCCACAACCGCGACGACCGCTACTTCAAAAGATCAGTCAAAGTGCTCGTCGCGCCACTCAACTTCATCGATCGTGATGCCGGCAGTTGGGTTTGGGACAACGGAATCGTGGAGCACGGCAGGACCCTTGACCGTGAGTGCATCAGCGCGCCGGTTGAGTTGCCCGAAGGCGTCGACGTAATTGCGGCCCAACTGATCTACGCCACGAGCGACTCGGTAGAGGTCAGCGTTTCATTGGGAAGTTGAGTCAGAGCCGATGGACCGGTAACCACCGATGGCACCACCTTCCATGACATCGCAGAGGTGTCGGCAACAGTGCCGTCAATCCCCGATCAACGCAGCGCGCTCGATCTCGAACTCAAACTCGATGATTTCTCCACCGCGATCAACCCGACGCGCTTCAACTACATCACTGAGGTGTGCACCCGCTACGACATCGAGATCTACGGCCTCGAACTCTCCATCAGTTCCAACAGCTAGAGCTAGAGAGCCGGTCGGGCCCGGTCACAGCAGCATCGCAACGAAGGGACCCGGCCTCAGCGACGGACGGTGGTGCCGTCTTTTGTGGTCTCAACCGTCCAGCCATCAGCCTGAAGATCGGCACGAATCGCGTCGGCACCGGCGTAGTCCTTGTTGGTTCGAGCTTGATCCAGGGCAGCAGCCTTGGCTGCAGCATCGGCTGGCACGTCGCCACCTCCGGCGGACAGTTCGAGGCCCAGCGCCGAGCAGATCTCCATCACCGCGGCCACTGCAGGGCCAACTGCACCACCAGCGTCGATCGCCGCGTTCGCTGAGCGCACCGTAGCGAACACCAGCGCCATCGTCTTGGGCGTATCGAGATCGTCCTCCATCGCTGCACGGAACGCGTCGAGCGTGGCCGCATCAGGTTCCGCGATCCCCACGTCGACGGCACGTCGGGCAAAGGCGTCGAGCCCGGCGAGCGACGCAACTGCCTGGTCGATGCCAGCCTGACCAAGCTTCACAGGGCTGCGATAGTGCGACTGCAACAGCACGAGCCGGTAAGCGCGTTGGTCGTAGTGCTCGATGAGGTCGAGCAAGTTCGACACGTTACCGATGCTCTTCGACATCTTCTCGCCCTCGGCGTCCACAACAAATCCGTTGTGCATCCAGTGCTGCGCAAACGTCTTGCCGAGCGCAACCGCCTGAGCCCGCTCGTTCTCGTGATGCGGAAAGCGCAGGTCTTGGCCACCGCAATGCAGGTCGAATCCCTCGCCCAGCAGGTCGAGGCTCATCACGACGCACTCGCTGTGCCAACCGGGTCGACCGGCCCCCCATGGTGACGGCCACGCCGGCTCGTCAGGCTTCGAAAACTTCCACAACACGAAGTCGGCCGGGTGGCGCTTCTGAGCGGCGCCAACAACTTCGCGGTCGCCGCCACCTGCACGCATGTCATCGAGGGTCTGGAATGCGAGCAAGCCATAGTCATCGACGGATTCGACATCCATATAAACGCCATCTTCGGTCGTGTACGCCTTGTCGAGCGCGACAAGTTCGCCAATCATCTCGACCATCTCGCCGACGTACTCGGTCGCACGCGGCACGTCGGTTGGGCGCTGAACGTTGATGCCCTCCATTGCCTTGAACCACATCTCTTCGCACTTGGTGGTGATGTCCTTCCACGGACGATCCTCACGTTTGGCACGGTTGATGATGTTGTCGTCGATATCGGTGATGTTCGACACCAGACGCACGTCGAGACCAGTCCATTCGAGGTACCGGCGCAAAATATCGTAACTCAGCGTGGCACGGCCGTGACCCAGGTGAGCGGGGCCGTACACCGTCGGCCCGCACAGGTAAATACTGACCTTGCCCGGCTCACGAAGAGCCAGCTCACGCACGGAACGAGTCGCAGTGTCATATAGGTTCAGCACGCCCGACAGTGTACGACGCGCCGCCAACGCCAACCTCGGACGATTTCGACCAAATCCCCGCCCCACTCGCGCCCACACATCGAGCCCAGCACCCCGGACCGCCCCCGGCCGACACCCCACTTTGTGGTCAAAAATCTGCGGTCAGGACCGCACCAAATTGACCACAAACCGCACGGCTGAGCCGGAGAGGCGACCTGCTCGACACGCACCGCATTCCGTGCCGCGACGTTCATTTTCTCGGCAAGAAGCTACCTGTTGAGGCAAATGCCTCCATCGATGCTGGCGCCAACCGCCTCGACCGCCGCCCCAGTTATTTGCCTCCCTACCGGCGACCATATTTGGAAAACAGCGCTGTATCCGTCATGCTCGACTCCTACACACGCGAATGACCTGGGAGGTCAACACATGGGATTCCTCGACAAAATCAAGAATATGGTCAATAAGAATAAGCGCAAAGTCACCAGCGGCGTCGACAAGGCAACCGATGTCATCGACGATAAGTCCGACGACAAGCACACCGACAACCTGCAAGAGGCTGACGACGCCGCCGGCCAGACCGCCGACACCAAGGACGTCTGACGACCGCCATCTTGCGATGAGGTGTGAGTGCGTCAAGCGCTCGCATCTCATCGGAGACCGGGGCAGAACAGAGGGCTCTGACCACCGGCGGCGTCGGTAGCCTCGGTCCCTTATGACGAACATCCCCGACCGGCCGACACTCGACGGCATAGAAGACCGCTGGGCCGCTCAGTGGGACACCGATGGCATCTATGCGTTCGACGCCACCGCCGTCCGGGAGAACGTTTTCTCCATCGATACACCTCCGCCCACCGTCAGCGGCTCACTGCACGTTGGCCACGTGTTCAGCTATACCCACACTGACACGGTTGCCCGTTACCAGCGGATGGCCGGCAAATCGGTTTTTTACCCGATGGGCTGGGACGACAACGGCCTCCCCACCGAACGCCGTGTGCAGGCCTATTACGGCGTGCGCTGCGACCCGTCGGTTCCCGTGGTCGAAGGCTTCGAGCCACCGTTTCGCGGTGACCCGCCAAAGAAGCACCAGGCGATTCCAATCTCGCGCCCGAACTTCCTTGAGCTGTGCGACGAACTCGTCGAAATAGATGAGGAACTGTTTGAACAGCTATTTCGCCGTCTGGGTCTGTCGATCGACTGGACGCTGAAGTACGCCACCATCGATGAGCGGTCGCGCCGAATTAGCCAGCGCGCTTTTCTCCGCAACGTCGCGCGCGGCGAGGCGTACACCCAGGAAGCACCAACACTGTGGGACATCGACTTCCGGACTGCTGTGGCACAGGCCGAAGTGGTCGACAAGAACCGGCCTGGCGCCTACCACAAGATCTCGTTCGCCAAGACCGACGGCTCGGGCTCGATCGAAATCGACACCACGCGGCCCGAGCTACTGGCGGCGTGCGTCGCGCTCGTTGCGCACCCTGATGACGAACGATTCAAGCCACATTTCGGCACCACCGTGACGGTGCCGCTCTACGGCCAAGAGGTTGAAGTGCGAGCTCACGAACTCGCACAGCCCGACAAGGGCACCGGCATTGCAATGATCTGCACCTTCGGCGATACCACCGACGTCACGTGGTGGCGCGAGCTCGCGCTCGGCATGCGCGTGATCATCGGCCGTGATGGACGCATCCTTACGGACGTCCCCGCTGATGTCGACGCCGCCCAATACGAAACGATCGTCGGCAAGTTCCCCAACCAAGCGCAGAAAATCGTCGTCGAACAGCTCACCGAGTCGGGCGACCTCATCGGCGAGATCCGCAAGATCGACCATGACGTGAAGTTCTATGAAAAGGGCGACCGTCCTCTTGAGGTGGTGACCTCACGCCAGTGGTACATCCGCAACGGCGGCAAGGACACCGACCTGCGAGCGGCGCTCGTGGCTCGCAGTAGCGACGTGACCTGGCACCCCGAACACATGCGTCACCGCTATGAAAACTGGGTCGAAGGCTTGAACAGCGATTGGCTTGTGTCCCGTCAGCGTTTCTTTGGTGTGCCAATTCCGGTCTGGTACCGACTCGACGATGCAGGCGAGCCCATGTACGAGAATCCGATCGTGCCCGACGAGTCGATCCTCCCGATCGACCCGTCGACCGACGTGCCCGAAGGCTTCACCGCTGACCAGCGCGATCAGCCCGGTGGCTTTGCAGGCGACCCCGACATCTTCGATACGTGGGCCACGTCGTCACTCACACCCGAGATCGCCGGCTTGTGGGAAGAAGACGGTTCGGATCTGTTCGACCGCATCTTCCCGATGGATATGCGCCCGCAGGGTCACGACATCATTCGAACCTGGCTGTTCTCCACCATGACGCGCAGCCACCACGAGTTCGGCGTCGCTCCGTGGACCAACGCTGCGCTGTCTGGCTGGATTCTTGACCCCGACCGCAAGAAGATGGGCAAGTCGTCGGGCAACGCCCAGACTCCCGATGGCCTCCTCGAGCAGTTCGGCACCGACGCCGTCCGCTACTGGGCAGCCTCCGGCCGGCCCGGTGTCGACACGACGTTCAGCGAAGACCAGATGAAGGTCGGACGCAAGTTGGCCAACAAACTGCTCAACGTGAGCAAGTTTGTGTTGTCCTTCGGCGACGTTGATGCCGACGCGTTGCTTGCCGACGTGGTCACCAACCCGGTCGATCGCTCGATGCTGGCGAAAGTCGATGCCGTGATCGCTGAGGCAACCACCGGGTTCGAGGCGTTTGACTACGCCCGCGGCCTCGAGCGCACCGAGACGTTTTTTTGGTGGTTCTGTGACAACTACGTCGAACTCGTCAAGAACCGCGCATACGAAGCCTTGGGAGCCGAGCAGGCCGCTTCAGCCCGACGTGCGCTGCGCGAGGCCTTGTCATCGGTGCAACGTCTCCTCGCGCCGATCATTCCGTTCGCGACCGAAGAGGTCTGGAGCTGGTGGAACGACACGAGCATCCACGCTGCGTCGTGGCCCACAGCGTCGGAACTCGGTGGGCAAGCAATGCTGATCGATGCAACCGTCGACGCCTTGGCACTGGTCCGGCGGGCCAAATCCGAAGCCAAGGTCAGCCAGCGCGCTGGTGTCGAAAAGGTGACGGTCTTTGCCCCCACAGAGCTGCATCCGGCACTCGAAGCCGGGCGCCTCGACCTTGGATTGGCCGGCTCGATCGCCGAAATCGAGCTCAGAAGCGCCACAGAAGGCTCTCTGACCTGCGACGTCACGATGGCACCGCCCGCCGAGGACTGACGGACGCAGCCCGACCCACCCATCGTCGATTTTGTCGCACTACTGTCATGCAGTTTGCAACTAGGTGACGATGGGCACGGGATCGCCGATGGTGTCCGCGGGCATGCCGGTGAGCGTTGGGCCCCTCCGCACCAAAGTAGGTGCCGTGTCAATCGCTCTTGCGTCGATCCTGTCGGTCGGCACTTCGGTCGCTGCGGTACCAGACGATTCGACCACGACCACCGACGAGACAACAACGACGGTCGAGGACAACACGACCACATCAGAACCTGAGCCAACAACGACGTTCGAGGACCTGTTCGGCACGCCATCACCCGTCGGTGACATCGATCTGGCGCAGCGCCCCAGCACCACCATCCGAACCCGGCCGCTCCCCACGACCACAACCACAGCGGTTGCGCCGACCACCACGATCCCCGAATGGGTCCTACCAGCCAACTCCGGCGCCGGACGTCGCTCGGTCTATTCGAAGTCTGGTCAACGTGTGTGGGCCGTCGATAGCGACGGCACCGTCATCAAGACGCACCGCGTGTCAGGCAAGCTCAAGTGGTGCGACCCGAAGGTCGGCACCTACACAATCTTCTCCCGTTCTCGCTACACCAACTCGATACAGAACCCTGAGATCAAGTGGGGCTACATGATCCGCTTCACCAAGGGCTGCGAAGACGGAAACATCGGCTTCCACGAGATTCCCGAGAAGTTTGGAGACCCGGTTCAGTCGATCTCGCAACTCGGAAGGCCGCTCTCTGGGGGGGGCGCGTACGCCAATCCACCCCGGACGCGACTTGGATGTGGAACTGGGCGTGGGTCGGAACCAAGGTTGTCGTCCTTCCCTGACGCATCCAATTGCGCTGTCACCGGTCATCGGGGATTCTGAGCGAAACGTAGTGAACTGACGGTTCAGCCAGTCGAACTCTGGCTATGGTTTCTCCAGTCATGGACGCGAATATCCAAGTTCTCGAGCAACGAACACAACTCAAGCGCACCTGGCCGCAGCGATTCCTGATTACTGCTGTCTCATGCACTGCCGTTGCCAGCTTTGCTGCAGCGGGCCTCGTATGGCTTGCCCAGCAGCAGCTCGAGGACCGGGTCATTGTTGCTCTTGATGAACCGACGAACGGCGCTGCTTTCGGGCTCGACGATGGAGAAAACTCCGACGCTGTGGGTGAAAACTCCGATGCCGGCGGCGATTCCGACATCGCTGCCGACCCGAACGTACCGGTCGAAACGTTCCCGCTCGCCGAGCCCGGCGCTCGGAACATCTTGATCACCGGGGCCGATAACAACGCCTGCCTCGACCCCAACTCGCGCTTCGCTCCGGCATTTGGCGACCGTGGTAAGGCAGGCGAACGAAGCGACACGATCATGATGTGGCGTGTTAACCCCGCCACCAATCAGGTCGCGATCTTGTCGTTTCCCCGCGACCTTTGGCTCACCATCGACGGACGGTCGAGCAAAGGCCGCATCAATACGGCATACACCCGCGATGATCCTCAACGCCTGATCAACACGATTCGTCAGAACTTCGGAATCGAAACCGACCACTTCGTGCAAGTCGATTTTTGTGCATTCAAAGAACTCGTCGACGCGGTTGGCGGCGTGGCAGTTCCCTTCGACACTCCGGTTCGCGATGGCGCCACCGGACTGGCCGTGCCCGAAGCTGGCTGCTTCAACTTCTCTGGTGAGCATGCTCTCGCCTACGTGCGCTCCCGCAAGATCGAGTGGCAAAATGAAGAAGGCCTTTGGGTGCGAGATGGCACCTCCGACCTCGGCCGTATCTCGCGCCAGCAAGACTTCATTCGCCGAGTGGGAGACGAGCTCCTCTCCAACGCCTTCTCACCCACCGTCGTCCGAGCCCTTTTTGACGTCAGCAAGCAGTACATCGTGACCGACAACGGGCTCACGATCGAAAAGGTTCTCGAGCTCGCTGGGGTACTCCAGAATTCGGACCCCGCGAACATCACCACGTACCAGGTCGAAGCGCGCGGCACCACGATTCAGGGAAACTCCGTTTTGGAACCTCGACTCAGCGGCGAGAACATGCAGGCGGTGCTCGCCTTGTTCCGTGGTGAGGTCACCCTGGCTGAGCGGCCCGAGCAGGTGTTGGAATCCGACACCGATGACATCACCGCTCCCGGCACGACCGTGCCGGTCATCGACCCGGATACGGTCACCTCCGTGCTCGACGTCGCACCGACCACAGCCGAAGCCGTGCCGTTCGAAGCAATTCCTGAAGTCAACACCGAAGACATCGTGTACGGCGTCGTTCCAGACGCCAACCGATCCTGCACCTGACATCCGATGTCTGACACCCGTTGTCCTACATCCGGTGTCAGACACCCGTCGTCACCCGGTGTCGGGTGAGTCCAACACTCGGCTGAGTGCCGCTGCGGCATCGGATGGACCCGACACGGTGGTGAGACGTGCACCGGTTGATCGTGCGAGCTCTTCAGCTTCTTCGCTATCGGACTCGGGTGCGACAATCACCAACTCGTCGAGGCCCGCAGCAGCAGCGACCACGTCACCGTCGATTGTCGACCTGCAGTCGGACAACAGGATCGCTATCTTGCGCCCAGCGGTCGATCGCAGCAGCTGATCCCGCGCCGCCATGAGCGCACTAGCCACATCTGTGGTCCCATGCCCGCGCAGCGCTAAAACCGAATCAACCACGGCCTCGTTCGACTTCGCCACATTTTGCGATTTGACTGCGACGGCCTCCTTACCGAAGCTGAGCACCGAGTAGTCATCGGGTGCACGCCATGCGCACGCAGCAGCGGCCACTGCGTTGGTCGCCAATGGTTTGCCACCCATCGAGCCGCTCCGATCAACCAGCAGGCAGATGGCTGTGCCGGGCCGCGACCACGCTCGGACGCGGAGGTCGTCCGGGTCGATGGCCGAAGCCGCTGCCCGGGCGGTGATCACTACGTCGAGGCTGGCATCGAGATCGATGTCACCGATATCGGGCTGATACCGCTGCGTGCGCAGCTTGCCGATACCGCGAGGCTGCGACGGCCCCCGCTTTGCGACATCAAGGAACAGTCGGCCTGCGAGTTGCCGGGCAAGCTCACGCAGCTTCGGGTCGGTGGCACCGGTCAGGTCGGCGAGCATCGCCATCATCTCATCGGGGTCCTGCGACATTGCTTCTTCCACAGCGGCCTCGTCAATCTCACCGACCTCCGGTGAGATCTCCTCAAAATTTGGGTGTTGCGCGAGCTCGCGACGTGACGTTGTCTTCTTGCGCGCCGAGGCAACCTCGTCCTCGGCATCGTCACCCTCCTTTGTTGGAGGCGACTTCAGCGGGAGTTCGTTGCCCCAATCGGGGCGATCACTTTTCCCTCGGCGCTCGCATCTTCGTCATCTGTCGAGCGGCGAAATATCGACTCCCACAGTTCGGTCACGATGTCTTCAGGTGTTCGGCTTGAGCCGTCACGCACACGAATACGACCCGACAAGGCCACCAGCGCCGCATCGAGCGACACACTCGGCGACGAGGCCGGGGCTCCGCGCAGCACTGCCAGTTGCGTCGCGACTGCGACCATGTCGATCGCTCCCCGCACCGACGACCCCACCCGAATGTCAGGGTGCGAACGGGTTGCCCGAGCAAGTTCCACAACCAGGTCGATCGATGCCTCGGCGGCCGCAACCGCGTCGATCCCCGCAGCCCGACCGACGATCGCGATCTCGTCGGCGGTGGATTGGTAACCCACCGCGATGCGACACATTCGGTCGGACACCGCACCCGAAATCCGAGCCGTACCCACCGAGTCGAACGGGTTCATCGCGGCGACGAGCCGGAACCCCGGCGCAGCAACCAGCTTGCCCAAACGGGGCACGGTGATCTCACGTTCACTCATCACGGTGATGAGAACATTCAAGGTCTCTTCGGGGACCCGGTTGAGTTCTTCGATGTAGAGCAGCGATCCGTCGCGTAGTGCTGACGCGAGTGGACCGGGAACGAACACGTCGGGGTCGTAGCCGTGACTGAGCACGCGAGCTGGATCGAAATGACCGACCACCCGGGCTGGCGTGAGCTCGGCGTTACCTTCAACGAATTCGAAGCCGACCCCGAGTTCGCGAGCAACAGATCGAAGCAATGTTGACTTGCCGGTTCCGGGCGGGCCTTCAATCACGATGTGGCGGTCGGACGCGATGGCCGCAACCGACAACTCGATCTCACGAACGCGCCCGATGACATCGCCCGACAAGCGGCCGACCAGGTCGCGCAGGTCGATCGGGTTCGCAGCGGTATCGATATCAGCCATGAATGATCACGCCACGAATGTTCTCGCCGTCGCGCATTGCCTGGTAGCCGACGTTGATGTCGTCGAGGGGATACGTGGCCGTGATCAGCTCGTCGAGCTTGAGCTGACCCTCGCGGTACATGCTGAGCAGACGGGGAATGTCGGCACGGGGGTTGAGCGACCCGAAGATCGTGCCCTTGATCTCCTTGTTCCACATCGCCAGTTCGAACAGATTGATCGATGATTCACCCTGATCCATCGGCGCGATGCCGGTGACAACGATCGTGCCGCCCTTGCCAGCGAGCAACATGCCCATCTTCATCATGTCGCCGTAGAGCACACCGGGGGTCATGATGACTTTCTCGGCCATATGCCCCCAGGTCAGTTCCTGAACCTGCGGGAAGGCCTCCTCCATCGAGGCAAACGTGTGCGTGGCGCCGAACTCCATCGCCTTTTCACGCTTGAACTCAATCGGTTCGATGGCGATCACTCGCTGTGCCCCAGCGATCGCTGCTCCCTGCACCGCGTTGATGCCGATGCCGCCAACGCCGACCACCACGACGGTATCGCCAGCCGAGACCCCGCTCGCTCTGTGGCCGAGCCAAATCCTGTGGCCACGCCACACGACACAAGTGCGACCACTTCGAGTGGGAAGTCAGGTTCGACCTTGACCACTTGCGTCTCAGCCACACACGTGTGATGCGCGAATGTGCCGAGCTTCGCGAGCATGTTCAGTTCTTGGCCACCGGCATCGAGCATGCGATGACGGCTGGTGCCATCGGTGATCATCCCGGTGAGAAATGTTCCCCCACCCTCGTGACACAGGTTCTGACGACCGGTCGAGCAAAATCTACAACGACCACACGACGGCATAAACGAAGCGGCCACGTGGTCACCCACGGCGACCGATGAAACACCGGGTCCGACTTCGACCACCAAACCAGCGCCCTCGTGGCCACCGATCATCGGCCACAAGTCGGTGATGCCCATGGCCGGCCAGTGCGCTTCGTCGGGCACCATGTCGCCAGTAACCATGTGTTCGTCGTTGTGGCACAGGCCAGCGGCCTTCCACTCAACGACGAGCTCGCCGGTGTTGGGGGCATCAACTTCGATGTCGACAACGTCCCAGTCCTGTCCCACACCCCGCAATACCGCTGCTCTCGTCTGCACGCTGACCCCTTCAATTGGTGGCGTTCCAACGGCGCCGTGGCGCAACTTAGTACCCAGCGCTCCGAACCTGAGAAGTCGGGCTAACGACAGGATATTGCGACCGGGAATCAGCTGAGCGCAGCCAACTTGGCCGTTACGTCCTCGGTGACAGGAGCGCCACCGTGACCGAACGCCACCGTGATCGGCGCGAGGGCAGCAAACTTGGCGACCGAGGCCGCGGCCGCATCAAGGTCGGAACTGAAGCCGGGATCGGCGCCGGTGAAGCCGCCGTTGCCATCGCCGTTGATCGCATCACCTGCCACCAGGATTCCCGACGCTGTATCGAAGAGCGAGGTACTGCCTGGCGTGTGGCCTGGTGTTCCAATCACACCCATCCCGAACACTTCGTCACCATCGCTCAGTTCGGACAGCGTCAACGACGACTGAATCGAGCCGATATCGGCAGCACCAGCCTGCACCGTGGCGTTCGAAAGAATGCCCTCAAGGTTGGCCAATCCACCGACGTGATCGCTGCTTCGTTTCTACGCACGAGCACGTAGGCAGACACGAACCCGAGCAACACGTGCTGCAATTGCAGACCGGACCCTGACTGGGCTTCATTCTCCGTTGCCACGGCGGTGCCGGGGACGACGAATCTGATGAGCCAGCGCAGGCTCCCAGGATCACGATGCCAATTCCGGCCGCACCGACGTCGGTCGACAGCGTTCGGCGAGACAGGCGCGTGATCATCAACAAACCGTGGGCGTACCAATGGGTGGCTCACCAACGTTCCTCCACCACGTTCACCGAACGTTGAGCGATGTGCGGAGCCGGGAAAACGGCGAACGGCACCCGGCCGAGGCCGGGTGCCGTTCGTTCAGAACCGAGTGATCAGGTGTACTTCAAGACGCCGCGGATGTTCTTGCCCGCACGCATGTCGTCATAGCCGTCGTTCACGCCGTCGAGCGTGTACTCCTTGGTGACAAGACCGTCGAGGTCGAGCTGGCCTTCGCGGTAGAGACCGAGCAGCTTGGGGATGTCAGCACGCGGGTTACCCGAACCGAACAGCGATCCAACGACCTGCTTCTCCATCAGAGTGAGGTCGAGCAGGCTGATGTTTGCCGACATTTCCATCGCCGGGTGGATGTTGGTAACAACCACCTTGCCGCGCTTGGCAGCCAGAGCCAGCCCGCCGGCGAGCAGTTCACCCGAGCCGACGCCCATGGTCATGATGACCGCGTTGGCCATCGTGCCCCAAGATGCCGCAGCCATTGGCTCCATAGCCTCTTCCATCGACGCTGCAGTGTGCGTAGCGCCAAACTCCATGGCCTTTTCACGCTTCGACTCCACCGGGTCAATCGCCCAGATCTGCTTGGCGCCGGCGAGTTTCGCTCCCTGAATCGCGTTGGCACCGATACCACCGATACCGACGACGGCAACAACGTCGCCCGCTCCGACCTGCCCGGCGTAAACAGCCGAACCCCAGCCGGTGACAACGCCACAGCCGAGCAGGCAGGCACGGTCGAGCGGAACGTCCTTCTCGATCTTGATGCAGCTGGCCTCGTTAACGACGGTGTCGTGAGCAAACGTGCCGAGCATGCACATGAGCTTGAGGTCTTCACCGCTCATGCTGTGGTGGCGCGATGTCATGTCGCTGGCTTGCAGGCCAGCACCCATGATGGCGCCCAGGTCGCACAGGTTCTGGTGACCGGTTGAGCAGCTCGGACAGCGGCCACACGAGGGGATGAATCCGAACACAACGTGATCGCCTTCTTCGAGCCAGCTCACACCTTCGCCAACAGCGGTAACGACGCCCGCTCCTTCGTGCCCACCGATAATCGGCATTTCGAACGGCAGGTCACCCGTGACGAGATGCTCGTCAGAGTGGCACAAGCCAGACGCCGCGAGCTTGACGCGCACCTCGCCCGACTTTGGTTCGTCGAGTTCGATGTCCTCGACGCTCCACGGTGAACCGACTTCCCAGATAATTGCAGCCTTGGTCTTCATGGCCCAGACAGTACGTCACTCGTCAATATTCACCGCAACGCAGCGGACCGGTGCTTCCTGCCCGGATACAGAGACGCAAGGCCATGGAACCGTGAAGTACCCCCTTGTCATGATGAGCG
>JBLFZD010000065.1:0-14195 GCA_047610085.1 Ilumatobacter sp.
CCCATCGATATTCTGCGTGACGAGCGCATGCAATTTCCCACGCCGCTCCAGCTCGACGAGCGCCGCATGCCCAACGTTGGGTTCCGCGGACCACGCTGGTGCCGTCAGTCGGTTCTGCCATGCAAGTTCCCGCAGTGCAGGATCTTCGAGATAGTTCTGAAGTTTCGACGCTTTCTCCGCAGCGGGGTTCTTCGTCCAGATGCCATTCGGGCCACGAAAATCGGGGATTCCCGAATCGGTGGAAATACCGGCCCCAGAGAACACAACAACCCGTTGCGCCTCGCTGATCAGTGTTCGGGCTTCGGCGAGGTCGAGGGCGTTCGGATTCTCCACCTGATGGATCATGCCCGACCCCACCTCGCCACGCCAGTACTGATCGACGGATAGCGTTGATCTTTGTGTCTGAACAGATCCTCGAAGAAGCCCAACGTCGCCGGACGTTCGCGATCATCAGCCACCCCGACGCGGGCAAGACCACGCTCACCGAAAAGTTCCTTCTCTACGCGGGGGCCATCCAATCTGGTGGCTCCGTCAAGGCTCGCGTCGACCGTCGCTCCGCGACATCTGACTGGATGGAGATGGAGCAGAAGCGCGGGATCTCGATCAGCTCGACCGCTCTCAACTTCCCATACCGCGAGCACGAATTCAACCTTCTCGACACGCCTGGTCACCGCGATTTCTCCGAGGACACGTACCGAGTGCTCTCTGCGGTCGACGCCGTCGTCATGGTGCTCGACGCAGCGAAGGGCATCGAGCCCCAGACACTCAAACTTTTCGAGGTTTGCCGATCACGCGAACTGCCGGTGCTGACCTTCCTGAACAAGCTTGATCGCCCCGGTCTCGAACCGCTCGAACTGCTCGATCAGATTGAAGATCAGATCGGGCTGCGACCCACACCGGCTACCTGGCCGGTGGGTTCCTACGGTGAACTTCGCGGCGTACTGGATCGTCGCACGAACGTCTTCACCCGATTCACGCGAACCGCACGCGGTAGTCAGATTGCGCCCGAAGAGGACGTTCCCGCCGAGCGGGCTTCTCGAGAAGAAGGTGCCGCCTGGGAGAAGTGTGCAGAAGAATCCGAACTCCTCGACGCAATGGGCGCCAACGTCGACCTCCCATCGTTCCTCGCTGGCCAATCCACGCCCGTCTTCGCCGGCTCAGCGCTGACGAACTTCGGCGTTCGCCACCTCCTCGATGCCATCGTCGACCTTGCTCCGGCGCCGTTGGCTCGCGAAGACATCGACGGCGAACCCCGAGACCTCGAAGAACCCTGCTCGGCCTTCGTCTTCAAGGTGCAGGCCAACATGGATCGCAATCACCGTGACCGCATTGCCTTTGCTCGAATCTGCTCGGGCAAGTTCGACCGCGGCATGGTGATGACCTGTGACCGCACCGGCAAGCCCTTCGCCACCAAGTACGCCTCGACCGTCTTCGGCGCCGAGCGCACCACCGTCGATGAAGCCTTTCCCGGCGATGTGGTCGGCCTCGTCAATGCGACCGGCTTAAACATCGGCGACACGCTGTACGACGAGACAGGCTCCCGCGTCGAGTTCCCCAAGCTCCCCCAGTTCGCACCAGAAGTGTTCGCCACCGCACGCCCGAAGGACTCGGGCAAGGTGAAGCAGTTCCGCAAGGGACTCAACCAGCTCGGCGAAGAGGGTGTTGTGCAGGTACTCCGTGACCCCGACTGGGGCGAAGCCTCCCCGGTGCTTGCTGCTGTTGGCCAGCTCCAATTCGACGTCTTCGCCAACCGCCTCGAGGTGGAGTTCAACGCTCCAATCGAGCTGTCCGGCTCGCCGTATCAAGCGATTCGACTCACCAATGAGGACTCAGCCGCGGTGCTCCGTGAGAAGCCTGGCGTCCGAATCCTCCAGCGAACCGACGGCGCTCTAGTGGTCCTGTTCGAGAACAAGTACGCGCTGCAGCGCATCGAGTCGAATGAACCCGAACTGATGCTCGACCCAATCGTCGCCTGATCCGCGCTCGCAGGAGCGTACGCGCCCCCGCAGCTACGATTCAGCGTTCTGGTCAACCTCGACGTCGAGGGCCACCGTGTGCACGTCGGAGCAGTCGTCTGCGCCCCGACCCCCGGAGTACGTGAGGTGCAATCGCCGTTGAGATCCCCTCATCGGTGAGAAAAATCCGTGTAGGACGGGGAATGACGCAGTCATGAGCGGTGCGCACCACGGGACGGCCAACTGCGAGGCTGCGACCTCGCACGGGGAACGAGGATCAGCGTGGTGATGCCGATAGAGCCGACGGCAACAACGAGCCACACGACGTAAAAGAGACCATCGTTGATGTCGAGGGCTTGGGTGGCCAAGCCCGCAGCGAACACGGCCAGGAGACCAACGAGTACCGCCGACAGCCTCGAGCCCCGCCTACCGACCTGCTCTGGCGTTTCACTCACCAAATCACCGTACTGCAAGCACGGCAGCACAAACGCCGCCGCCCGAATGGCGACGTCCTCGACACGCGGTGTCAGATGTGCACAGAATCGGGGATCTACCGTTCAACTATCGCCGCCAACAAGAACGATTCCAGGGCCAAACCGGCTCCACAGGGGTGCGGGCTTCCCCCACGTCCATCACTGCTTGCTGGCGAACTTAGGCTCGGGTGAGTTCGATGAAGGTTCGGCCCTCATCGAGGCGCACCGCCTGATCACCGGATGCGTCAGCGAATCCGAAACTGTCGTACGGGGTACTCCGCCCCCAAACGCCTTCGATCCTCACGCCATCCCGGTGAAACACCGCTCGGCCTCCGCCAACCGTGACCGGGTTCGGGGAGCGCGCGTCGACGGGCGACGGCGGATGTGCTGTGTACAACTCGACCACGTTGTTCATCGCGATCCGTTGGCCAGAGACTCCAACGTGCGGGTTGCCATTCTGCGACCGGAGGTAAAGGCCTGCATCGGCATCCCACGTCCAGCTGACTCGAACGCCATCCATTTCCACGTCGAACGTGGTGTCGGGCGTTGCGCCCATCTCGGGGGTGGGGGTCCAGTTGGCGTCGATTGGCCACAGCGGCCGAGCCGGGCCAGCTTCGGTCGCGGTGTTGACCGCACACTCCGGATCGAGCAACAGATTGTGCGGACTTGGCCGGCTGGAGTTGCGTTGGAAGCAGGGGTTGCTCTGGGCGGAGAAGTCAACGAGGACCTGCGAGAACGCGGCGGACCGAATCCATCTGGTGACACCGGCGTTGCCGCCCGACCACGCGACGACTGGTCGGTTCATCCCAGCGAACAGGTCGAGGTCGCCGGTTCGAGCGGACCGGACTGGACCGACACGATCCGGAAGGTTCGAGTGGAACAGGCCCACAAACCGCGTCACCCCTTCGACGTTCTCTTCGATGATTGCGTCGGCCCCATCGAGTCCCCACTGCGGGCGAGCTCGGGAAACGTTGTCGATCTTCACTGCGAGAATCGGCCGGTTCGTGATGCTCTCGTCTGCAGCGACACCGGTCAGCGCAGCGATGCCATCAAGCGGCGGCAACGTCTCATATCTCGGCCACACGGGCACACCATTGTCGAGAATCGTTGTCGGGGGCACCGTCGGGGGCACCGTCGACGTGGTGGTCGTCGGTGCCGCGGTCGTCGCCCGAACCGTGGTCGTGGTGGTCGTCGGTGCCGCGGTCGTGGTCGCGGCCGACGCCGTTGTGGTCGACGCGATGTCAACGGTTCCGATCCAATCAGCGGACTCTTGCGAACCGCCAATGGTCACGGCGAGACCGATGACGAGCAGTACTGCGGTGGCAACTCCCGCTCCGACGGCCAAGCGTCGCCGTAAGAATACGTTGTGGTCGACAGGCTCGTTCACGCTCGGCGACGGTACACCGCAATCGAAAGCAACAGCGGTCAACCAGCCTCCTCATCACAAGAACCTCAACCTCTGATTTTGGTCGAGATTTCCCGTCTCCTCTACTCACCACCCAGTGAAGAGACACCGACTCCTCTCGATGTGATCCCTCTCAATCGGAGGTCCCTCGTGACCAATAACAACACCATCACCACTCACGCCAACTCTCCAGCGCGACCTGACCCCACACCCATTTCAACGGAGGTGACCACACTGACCATCCATCCCTGGATCGACCCACTGGTCGACGACGTCGGCCACGATCCGCGATCGTGCTACGTCGAGCAGTTCTGGCTCGGCATTCTGGGCCCAACAGCGACGTGGTTGTTACGGCGCCTCGTCACCACGTTGGAACGACATCCAGAGGGTTGCGAACTCGACCTTGGCGCCACGGCGTCAGCGATGGGCCTGAGCTTCACGGTCGGACGATCGTCTCCGTTCAGCAAGGCACTTCAGCGAATCGTGATGTTTGGGCTCGCCCATCCGTTGCCCGGTGGGGCACTCGCGATCCGAACGAGTGTCCCTCCCGTCGGGCATCGCCATCTGCGACGAATGCCCGAGGCCGTGCAACGCAGTCACGAGGAATGGACCACCCGACTTCCTGCCTCTGAGGACTTCGCGCGTGCCCATCACATCGGTCAGGCCATGATCGATGCGGGTGACGAACCCTCGATGATCGAACACCAGCTTCGGTCCCTGCATGTGAACAGCACAATCGCTGCCCAGGTTGCCGAAAATTTCACGCGCCTTGCTTCCGACGCCACATCACCCTGACGTCGGCGGGGCCAACGGAGGCAGGGCCGTGCCGGCGACCTCAGCTCAGGCAGGCTTCGCAAAGTTGCACGCGAGATCGATCAGCAGACGCGTCCCAAAGCCGCTCGCGCCCTTCGAGTAGATGCCGCTGTCTGCATCGATCTTCATTGGGCCGGCGATGTCCAAGTGGGCGTATGGCACATCGCCGGTGAACTCGGAGAGGAAGATCGATGCCGTGATGGTCCCGGCGAAGGGACCGCCGATGTTCTTCATGTCGGCATAGGGCGAGTCGAGCAATTTGCGGTAACGCTTTTTCTCGAGCGGCAACTGCCAGACCGGCTCGTCGACGTTTTCGCTCGATGCCTTGACTGCGTCGACAAATCCTTGGTCGGTTCCGAGCAGACCAGCAATGTCGGGGCCCAACGCGCTGAGCACTGCGCCGGTGAGCGTGGCGATGTCAACAATCGCGTCGGGCTCCTCTTCCACCGCAAGCGACAGTCCATCGGCGAGCACGAGGCGGCCTTCGGCATCGGTATTGAGCACTTCAACGGTCTTTCCGTTGCGCATCGTCAGCACGTCGCCCAGCTTCAGTGCCGAACCCGACGGCATATTGTCCGTACACATCAACCACGCGGTCACCTTTGACGTGCACCCCAGAGCCCGGAGTGCCAACATCGCCGACAACACGGCGGCGGCACCCGACATATCCATCTTCATCGCCTGGTGGAACGCGTCGCCGCCCTTGAGGCTGATACCGCCCGAGTCGTACATGATGCCCTTGCCAACCATGGCCAGGTGCGGCACGTCGGCCTTGGCTCGCTTGGGCACGTAGCTGAGCTTGATCATTCGTGGCGGCTCGGTGGATCCGCGGTTGACGCCGATCATGCCGCCACAGCCCATCGCCAAGAGGTCGTCCTTATTAAACACTTCAACCGTGAGCCCTGCGTCGGGACCGAGCGCCACCGCCTTGTCGGCGATGTCTGTGGCGTTCAGGTAGCTGGGCGGGGTGTTGGCGAGTTCGCGTGCGAACGACGCTGCATTCGCGATCACATGGCCGTGCTCCGCACCTTTCTCAATGCCCTTCACTCGCTTGGGGCCGGCGAGCAGCGTGAGTGCTTGAAGCTTCGAACCGGCATCGTCAGCATTCTTGAGGCCGACGTAGCGATACGAGGCGAGGAGTACCCCTTCAACGACTGCTTGCCCTGCCACTGCCGCATCGAGTTCAACAGCGTCAGCAAGGTTGGTTGCGAGGCATGCATGCTTCGAAGCAGCACGAACAAAGCTGGCGGCGGCGTTACGCACGTCGGCCACGTCGATGTCGGCTGGATCTCCAACGCCGAGTGCTACCACCAGCCCGCCTGCGGTTGGCACGGCCAACGTCTGACCCGGCTGCCCCTCGAAGCCGTTGGCCGCAAGCGCGGTGCGGTTCATCCCGAGCTGACGCGGCACCGGACCCTTGGTTCCCACCGCATACCCCACTGCAGTCGCACCGGATGGCACCGACTTCGCGGCAGACACGGAAACTGATTGGACGGCGATACTCGCATCGGTCATCTCATCATTCTGCCCGAACTTTTCACTGGCGCCCCCGTCCCGGTGCAGCAGAGCTTCGTCCACCGCCTCACTGCCGCAGCATCTGATCACAGCCATTCCCGCGCCAGAGCACGTTGCTCCACAAACGGCGAGCTCACCTATTCGCCTCTATTCCGCCGAATGACGATCTTCTTCATTCGGCGTTCACACAACACTGAACGCCATGTCAGCAGTCATGTTTGGGTTTGTTTCGGCCCAATCCTCAAAGTGCTATCGATCGCTCCGTGTGACCGCCATCCGAGAAGGTGTTATCTTCCGACCGTTCGTCAACGGCCGTGTTGACGTTCACCAAATGATTCTCAAGGAGGAGATCAAATGATCAACAGGGGGAAGACTTCCACATGGAAGCGAACCGTAGGTGCCGTTATGGCACTGGGCCTCGTAGCCGGTGCCTGCTCAAGCAGCTCGGGTGACGAAGCCGAAACCGAAACCGACTCTGTCGTCGAAGCAGAAACCGACGACACCGCCGCCGAAGCAGAAACCGACGACACCGCCGCCGAGGCAGAAACCGACGACACCGTCGAAGTCGTCCAGAGCGAGGGCGGCAAGCTGGCCGCCGTGCAGGCAGCCGGCGTGCTGCGCTGTGGTGGTAACGAAACCCTCCCGGGCTTCGGCATCGTCGACAGCGAAGGCGAATACTCTGGCTTTGACGTCGACTTCTGTCGCGTTGTGGCTGCTGCCGTACTCGGCGACGCCGACGCAGTTGACCTCGTTCCGCTGAACGCTGATGCTCGTTTCCCGTCGCTGCAGTCCGGCGACGTCGACGTGCTGATCCGTAACACCACGTGGACCGGTAGCCGTGACGGCGAGCAGGGCGCGAACTTCTTGTTCACGACCTTCTACGACGGCCAGGGCATGATGGTCCCGGCTGCGAGCGGCTTCACCGCACTCGAGGACCTTGCAGATGCCAGCATCTGCGTGCTGTCGGGTACGACCACCGAATTGAACCTCACCTCGGTCTTCAACGCCCGTGGCATCCCGTTCACCCCGGTCGTCTTTGCTGACAACACCGCACTCCAGCCGGCTTACGAGTCGGGTCAGTGTGAAGCATGGACCTCTGACGCCTCGCAGCTCGCTGCGTTCAAGTCCTCGATTGAGGGCGAAGGCGGCGACGAGCAGTCGATCATGGCTGAAGTCATCTCCAAGGAGCCCCTTGGCCCCGTGGTCGCCGATGGCGACACCGAGTGGGCACAGGCTGTGAACTGGGCCGTCATGTCGACGGTGCAGGCATGGGAGTTCGGACTCGACTCGAGCAACATCGCCGACTACAGCGGTGACGACCCGAGCATCCTGGCCTTCACCGCCCAGGCTGACAACCCCGCTGCTGGTCTCGGTCTTGCCGATGACTTCGCCGTGCAGGTCGTGACCCAGGTTGGCAACTACGAAGAGATCTACAACACGAACATCGTGCCGATCGGTCTGGGCCTCGAAGGCTCGCCGAACGATCTCTGGACCAACGGTGGCCTCATGTACGTGCCGCCGTTCCGCTGATCAATCAGCAGAACAACTGAATACCTGAATACCTGAATACCTGAATACCTGAATATCTCTCGTGGATCGGGTTCGGTGCCACACCGGTGGCTCCGAACCCGGCCCGTGAGTTTCGACTCTTACTTTCCTTGGGGGGAAATCCGCGTGGCGGAAATGATCACTGCGCCGGCAACGCCGTCGGTGCCACCTGAGCCATCCGCATCTGCGTCCGCTCGTCCACCGATCTGGCGCGACGTACGCGTGCTTCGGGTCGTCGCTCAAGTCTTGACACTCGGGATCGTTGTCGGTCTCATTTTCGTCCTGCAACGCAACCTGCTCAACAACTTGTCGGCGTTGGGGATCAGTACCGACTTCGAGTTCCTCAGCAGCGAAGCCAAGTTCACCGTTCGCGACTCCGGATTCACCGCTGACCAGTCGGTCTGGCGAATGATCCTCGTCGGGGTGCAGAACACCATTGCTGCCGCCTCGGTCGGCATCGCTGTCGCCCTCGTGCTGGGCACGCTCATCGGCATCGGGCGTCTGTCGAGCAACTGGGTGCTCCGCAAGCTCGCCACGCTCTACGTCGAGACCTTCCGCAACATTCCACCGCTGGTGATCATCATCTTCGTGGGCACCGCGCTCTTCACCGCCGGCCCGCTCCCACTCTTCACCCCAACAAGCCCGCCCGGTGAGCTTGTTATCCCTGGCACCGACTCAAACTTCCTGATCTACTCGAACACACGTATCGGGTTCCCGTCGATCATGAACGACGATGGCTCCAACGCCTTCTGGCTGATCATGCTCGCGGCGCTCATCACCGCAATCGGTGTGTGGATCTGGCGCACCAAGGTCAACGAGAACACCGGTGCATCGCACCACCGAGTGCTCTACTCACTCGGCACCATCTTCGGCATCGGCGCCGTTGCGTACCTCGTGCTCGGCGGTCCGATCGACTTCTCGTTCCCGAGTGTCTCGGAGTCTGGGCGCAAGATCGAAGGCGGCATTGCCACCAACGACGCATACATCGCTCTCACCTTGGCCTTGGCCCTCTACACCGCAAGCCACATCGCTGAAATCGTACGTGGATCAATTCTTGCGGTGAACATGGGGCAGAACGAAGCGGCCAACGCGCTTGCCCTGTCGGGCTTCCAGCGCTACCGCTTCGTCGTGTTACCCCAGGCTGCTCGGATCGCACTGCCATCGATCATCAACCAGTTTCTCAACCTGACGAAAAACACCTCGCTGGCAACCGTGGTCGCCTACCCCGAGATCACAGCGCTCACGCAGTCACTGATCGGCAACGACCAACCAGCGCCACAGATGATCCTCATCCTGATGGGCTTGTACCTGACGTTCTCGCTCACGATCTCATTCGTTCTCAACATCGTCAACCGACGATTCCAGCTGGCGGGGAGGTGAGCTGATGGAAAGCGCAATCATCGATCCTGAGGTCAACCGGGCAATCACCGAGACCAACGCGCCGAGGCACAGCGATCAGTCGCCCAGCCAGTGGCTCAAATCGAACCTGTTCAACAGCTGGTACAACACCATCGTCACCGTGGTGTTCGGAGCGCTCGGACTGCTCTTCGCATTCTTTGCGCTTCGATTCCTCATCTTCACAGCCCGGTGGGAACCGGTGCGCGACAACTTGCAGCTGTTCTTCGTGGGGCGGTTCCCTCGAGAGGAAACCACTCGTCTCGTTGTGCAGCTCCTCGCACTCTCCGGTGCGGGTGGACTGTTTGCAGGGTGGCTCCGACAGCGAGCACGCATCGAAGCCGAACTCGCTGGCGTCGAACCGAAGCGCACCTCACCCCGAGAGCTCGTGGGCTCCTATTGGGCATCTGTTTTGTTCTTGGTGGTCTCGATGATCATCGGCGTCACCACGTTCCGTCCGTGGCTGATCGTCGTTGGCTGCGTCATCTCGGCCGCAACGTGCTTCGTCATCACGATGAAACCGCGTCGTGGCGCATTTGGCATCGCCCTCGCTTTGGCACCGCTGGTTCCATTCCTCCTCGCCGCCGGAGTGCTCACCTTCATCCCCGACCTTTCAAACAGCTCGGCATACATGATCGCTGCGGGCGCCACCGTGGTTTTGGCCCTCACGCAGTACCTCCGCAATCCTGCGGTCACCCTGAGTGCCGCTGCGCTGCTCGGTGTTTCCGGGTTCCAGGTCCTGAGCGGCACAAGTCAGCTCTCGTGGGTCTTTCTGACGCTCGCGCTCATTCCGGGGGCCTTTGCGCTGACCAGTAGCTCTGGCAAAGAGTCCAGTCCCCTCCCGGGCATCCTTGGCTCGATCGTGTTCGGTGGCGGCGTTGTCTTCTACGTCGTCTTTAACGGGTTCACCACGGTCCGCTGGATCACGCTCCTCGCCGGGCTTGCCGTGGCCGTCTGGGCCCTGGTGTCAGCAACGAATGGCGACGGCAGCAACGGTCGGCGCCTTGGCATGATCATCGTGCTCGGGTTCGCAACATGGCAGATCGGCCGGCTCATCGGCCTCGAAGGAATCGACTGGGTCGACTGGGGTGGCCTCCACCTCAACTTGGTCGTCGCCGCTGCCTCCACTGCGCTCGCCTTCCCGATGGGCCTCCTGCTTGCTCTTGGGCGGCGCTCGTCACTCCCGGTGCTGCGCTGGTTGTGTACCGCGTACATCGAGATGATTCGTGGTGTGCCGCTCATCTCGCTGCTCCTCATGGCCCAGCTGTTCATCGGGTTCTTCCTCTCGTCGGGTGGCAACAGCAACACGCTCACCACGAAGTCGCTCGTGGTCATCACCATGTTCTCGTCGGCATACATTGCCGAGATCGTTCGCGGTGGCCTCCAGGCGGTACCGACGGGCCAAACCGAAGCCGGGCAGGCAATGGGCATGTCTCCGGCGAAGATCACCCGGCTCCTCGTACTCCCCCAAGCGCTCAAAGCGGTCATTCCTGCAATGGTCGGCCAGTTCATTTCACTCTTCAAGGACACCTCGCTACTCACCATCATCGGTGTGCTCGAATTCCTGGGCGTGCGTGAGATCATCCACGCTCAGCCCGACTTCCGAGGCTTTGGTCTCGTGGAGACCCTTGTCTTCGTCGCTTTCGGTTTCTGGGCGATCTCTTTCACCATGTCCCGTGAGAGCCAACGACTCGAACGCAGCCTCGATGTCGGCGCCCGCTGACCTCGCCACACTCGTGCCAACCGCATTAACCCATCATCGAGGATCCGAACAATGACCGATGTGAATCACACTCCCGAGAGCCCGACCGAGCAGGTCTTCGCCGACGCCACCCAGATGATGGGCGAATCCGGCGAAGTCATGATCGAGGTGTCTGGCGTCGACAAGTTCTTCGGGACGTTCCAAGCGCTCAAGAACATCAACATGCGTGTCGGCAAGCAAGAGGTTGTTGTTGTCATCGGACCATCGGGTTCGGGCAAGTCGACCCTCATCCGCTGCATCAACCGACTCGAGAAGCATGACCGTGGCGACATCGTCGTCGACGGCGTCGAGTTGGGCGATGACATCCGCAACATTCAAGAGATCCGTCGCGAGACCGGCATGGTCTTCCAGAGCTTCAACCTGTTCCCGCACCTCACCGTGCTCGACAACATCACGCTCGCTCCGCGTCAGGTGCGAAAGGTTCCCAAGGCCGAGGCCGAGGCCACCGCAATGGAGCTACTCGAACGAGTCAAGATTCCCGACCAGGCACGTAAGTTCCCCGGTCAGCTCTCAGGCGGCCAGCAGCAGCGTGTGGCGATTGCCCGCTCGCTTGCGATGCGTCCGAAAGTGATGTTGTTCGATGAGCCGACCTCGGCGCTCGACCCCGAGATGATCAAGGAGGTCCTCGACACAATGCAGGACCTCGCCACCGAGGGCATGACGATGATCTGCGTGACCCACGAGATGGGTTTCGCTCGCGAGGTCGCCGACCGCGTGGTGTTCATGGCCGACGGCCAGGTCGTCGAAGTCGGCACCCCCGAACACTTCTTCGACAACCCTCAAGAAGAGCGCACCAAGCTCTTCCTGTCGCAGATCCTCTGATCATTCGCTGATCGCTCCGTATGGACCCGACAACCTCCGTCGGGCTCTTTCTCCTCGCGTTCGCTGTCGGCACATACGGCTCCATCATTGGCGCCGGCGGCGGATTCTTGATGGTCTCAGGGCTCGTCTTGATCTTCGACCTCGGCGGCGCCACGGCGGTGGGGACCAGTGTGCTCACCACACTCGTCATTCAAGCCACAGGCGCCTACACCTACACGAAAAAGGGGCTCGTTGACCGACCGTCATCGATATGGTTCGCTGTTGGGTCCGTCCCGGTTGCACTGCTCAGCGCAATCTTCCTTGCCGACCAGATCCCAGAAAAAACGTTCGAGTTGATCATCGGAGTGATGCTGCTCGTGCTCGCTGTCTTCGTGGTGTTTCTGCCGTCCGTTGATGCGCCAGACGGCACCACCATCGAACCTCATCGCCGTGCACTCACGGCATCTGGCGGCGCCATCGGCATTTTGTCCGGAGCATTCGGCGTCGGAGCTGGACTCGTCACGGTCCCGCTACTCCGATCGCTTCAGCGGCTCTCGGCTCACCGAGCTGCGGCAACAACGACACTCATCGGCTCCCTCTCGGGTGGCGCTGCAGCCATTGGACACACGGTTGCGGGAAATCCCCGATGGAACCACCTGCCGTTCCTCCTCACCGGGGCTGTTGTCGGCGGGCGTCTCGGCTCATTGAACGCCGGCCGTCTGAGCGCCCGGACCGTCCTTCTTCTCCTGGCAGGCGGTCTCGTCGGCGCCGGAATTCCGTTGATCATCAGCTCACTGTGAGCTTGTCGGACATTCGTTGTCAGACACCCGTTGTCAGACATCAGGTGTCACTGTCCGAGCGACTATTTTTCAATCCCGAGGCTCACCGCGATCGGTTCGCCGTGTCGAAACAGGGTGACCGGACCGTCTTCGCTCACCACGAAGGCAACGGTGTGGTGGTGATCCCACGTGTACCGCGCCGCTGATCGGTGCCTCATTCCCGCATCGAGGTGAATCGCCGACTCCGACGAGATCGAGCTGCGAAGTCCGACTCCAAGCCTGCCGACATCGCCGTTTGCAGCAACCAACGTTGCGAGGTCGGTTTGTCCAAGCACAGCAAAGAGCGCTGGATAGTGGTGGCGCTTCTGTACGCACAGACTCGGTGACGGCAATGCCGCGCTCAGGTCAAGCCCGTGGTCGTCGTGCGACTGTGGTTCGAGGTCGAGCAGAAAGGTCGCACCGATGCGAGCCGGGCTCAACCAATGCACCGCGAGATCAAGGAGACCCTGAAGCAACGCAACCGGGGCCTCGGGCACGGCGGCACGCACCGATGGCAGATACACGCGGGCTGAGGGACGATGACGCCAACGGTGACCATTCCACTCAACGACGCCCGTCGGTGTGAATGCCCGGGCGACTCCCATGACAGTTCGCTGCACGATTGCTGCACCCGTCGCCTGCTCAATCTCGACAAGATCCGCCTCGTATTGCACAGTGCGGCGGAAGCAAGCCAGCTGGGTGGAGCCGTCTGAGCGCCGAATCGCAAACGACGAGCGACCGTCAGCGAAGCGTCGCGCCTGCTCGATCGGCATGTCGAGATCGAGCAACTCAACGAGGTTGTCGATCTTCAGGAGCGACCGCTCACCTGGAAGGACGAAGGATCCGTACAGCGTCGCCCGGTTCTCGTGGATGGGTGGCCGCCACGCGTACTCAAGCTCGGTGAGGAGAAGATCGACCTCCTCATCGTTGCCGGGCAACGCGATGCCTTCGTCGTCGAGTTCTTCTCGCAACCGCTCGTGCGCCCTCGTCAACTTCGGCATGCCTTCGACGCTACCCAGCGCGTTGGGCTGCGGTGAGACTCCAGCAGGTTGGCGCTGTACCGGCTCAACGGTGGCGAGCCGACGGTCGAAGAAGCGCTGCAGCAGCTAGCACACCGAGCGCACCGGCAACCACTCCCCCAACGACGGCGAGCGACCACACTTTGATCGAGGTCGACACGAGTCCGACTGCCGGCGCGAGCCCGCCGTGATGGACGCTTCGTTCCGCAAACAAGATTCCACGTTCAACGCGAGCCACCCCGGCCACGATTGGAAGCAGAATCAGCCACGCCAGCGCCACCAGCCGGCGCCCGGTCGGTAGCACATCGTCGCTCCACAGGAACCCAATCATCCGAAACAACAACCATCCAATCAGGTGCTCGACCAACGGGACCGAGAGCACGAGGTGCAGCAACTCGACGGTGAGAAACATCCCCGCGAGGACACTCGTCGTGAGGCGGCGATCTGCCGGGATCCAGGTCCGCATTTTCGGCGCGAGCGCCGTGTCGATCGTGTAGTTCGCCAGGAACCAGCGTGGAATCGCCGCGCCGGTCGCTCCGGTCGCAAAGAGGCCGCCGAAGCCAAGCACCGCACCGGCAATGATCAGGCCGATTCACACTGCGGCCAGCACCGACGTCGGTCCCACCAAACGGTGCAGGCGCTGAATGACCCAGTCACCATCCGACCCGTCAAGACGCCGGTGCGCATCGGG
>JBLFZD010000066.1:0-13965 GCA_047610085.1 Ilumatobacter sp.
GGCGATGACCTACGAGGTGACGATGCTCGACGAGTCCGCACCGGTGGTCATCTCGTCACAGCTCCTCAATCGCCAGGACGGCGAAGACGAGTACCACGTTGCAGGTGCGTCGCTGGGAGAGGGAGACAGCGAACACGACCCGCGCCAAGCGAGCAGCTTTGATCACCGCGTCCTTGTTCCAACATCACAACGCGACGAAAGCAACGCTTCGGGTGACGTCGTCCTCGGGTACACATGCGCAAACAGCCAGATGACATTGGCCTGCGGGTTACGCCACGTCCTTGTCACCGACAATGAAGCGCGCAGCACGACGACCGTCGAGGCCGATTTCGCCAAGACGGTGATCGAAGTGCTCGCCGAGCCCGGCGTTCCCATCCGGGTGACGAAACTCGTGAGCTACCACTCCTCCACAGGCGTGCCATGCGAAGAACTCGCAGATCGATGCGCACGAACGCTCCATCGAGCTGCCGACGCCGGTGTCGAAGCGCTCCAGGCGGAGCAGCGCAACGCACTCGACCAATTCTGGTCCGCTGCCGACGTGCAGATCGACGGCGACGCCCAAGCACAGCAAGCCTTGCGTTGGAACATCTTCCAACTCGCTCAAGCGTCGATGCGCACACAGGAGCAGGGCATCGCAGCAAAGGGCGTCACTGCGGGCGGCTACGACGGCCACTACTTTTGGGACACCGAGGTGTACGTCGTCCCGTTCCTCGCGTATACCGACCCGGCCGCCGCACGCAGCCTGATGCGATTCCGCTGGCACATGCTTGACGCTGCGCGTAAACGTGCCATTGAGCTCGACCAGGTCGGAGCGCTCTACCCCTGGCGCACGATCAACGGCGAAGAGGCGTCCGCGTATTACGCCGCAGGAACCGCGCAGTACCACATCAATGCGGCGGTCACCTTTGCGCTCGCCCGCTACCTCGACGCCACCGGCGACGTCGAGTTCCTGGCGCACGAAGGCGCCGAGATTCTCGTTGAAACGGCAAGGCTGTGGAACGATTTGGGCTTCTACGCCACGAACAAGAGCGGTTCATTTCACATCCACCGGGTCACTGGACCTGACGAGTACACGACCGTCGTAAACGACAACTGCTACACGAACGTGATGGCGCGATTCAACCTGCGCTATGCGGCTCGAACGGTGCGATTTCTGGCTGAATGGAACCCGGACGCATTCGGTTCGCTCCAGCGTCAAACGAACCTCAAGCTCGCTGAACTCGACGAATGGGATGCCGCAGCCGATGCCATGTACATCCCATACGACAACGAACAAGAAATCCATCCGCAGGACACGAACTTTCTCGACCTCGAGCCGTGGGACTGGAACGGCACGCCAAGCGAAAAGTATCCGCTGCTCCTGAACTTCCATCCCCTCGTGATCTACCGCCATCAGGTGTTGAAGCAAGCCGACGTCGTGCTCGCGACGTACCTGCGCTCCCAGCACTTCACCGACGAACAGAAGCGACGCAACTTCGATTTTTACGACCCGATCACCACGGGCGACTCATCGCTGTCGGCATGTGTGCAAGGCATCGTGGCTGCCCACGTCGGCCACGAGCAACTCGCCGTCGACTACTTCCACCGAGCGCTGTACCTCGACATCTGCGACGCTCACGCGAACACCGCCGATGGCGTGCACGTAGCGAACTGCGGCGGCGTTTGGGCGGGCATCGTCCATGGCTTCGCCGGCATGACCGAGGATGGCCAAGCGTTGACATTCGCCCCACGGCTCCCAACCGATTGGTCTGCCGCTCGGTTCCGCATCACTCGCCACGGCTCAGCGATGCAAGTCGAGCTCACATCGGACGGAGCCACGCTCACCCACATCGACGGAGTCGGTGTCACCGTGCGTGACGGCGACACCGAAGTGGTGATCGGCCCGAACATCGTGTACCGCATCCTCCGTCCCATCTCAACCCGCGCTTCCTAAACCCGGTCGGTAAATCAAAGGCCGGGTCAGCCGACCTTTTCCCCGATTTGGTAGAAAACGCTTTCATAACCTGAGCCACGCTCGTATGGGCCGAAGACCACGCTGACCGCGAACCGATCACCCGTGGTCGGGTCGGTGATCTCACAAAGCAGCTCGCCGTCGTTGTCGAGCACCGTCGTTTCGTCCGGACACGAGACGTCAGCGGGATCGATGGTTACACCAACATCGGGGCTCAACACGGTTGCGGCGTCTTTCTCGATCAGTGCAAGGTCATCGGGAAGAACCACGTTGGTCGCGTAGGCAAAGAAGTCGTCCTCGGTGTCGAAGTCAACGCCGAATTTCACCGTCTCTCCGTTTGAGGTTTGCGCCGTACAGAAGAAGGCATCACCGGCTTCTGCACTCTCCGGGCCATCACACTCAGCGTCGGTGAGCTCGAGTTTTAGCTGCGAACCCAGCTCTCCCTCGATGAGCTTTTCGGCGGCCTGCGACGGCGTCTCGCCGACCGAAAACGAGCAGGCGGCAGTAGCGAACAGCACACCAGCGAGCAATGCAAGACGTGCGGGGTTGGAATACATCTTTTCCATACACGCCATCAGACCACACGGGCGACTCCCAACCGTCAACCAATATGGTTCAATTGCCAACCCCGCGAACTGCCCGGTAACTTTGTCCGCCATGACTGATCTCGGATTCGACGGCAAGGTAACAATCATCACTGGTGCAGGTGGTGGCCTCGGTAGGCAGCACGCATTGATGATGGCGGCACGCGGTGCACTCATCGTGGTGAACGACCTCGGGGGCTCCGTCGACGGATCGGGTTCCGACAAGGGCGCTGCGCAGCTCGTCGTCGACGAAATCAAGGCCGCTGGCGGCGAAGCCGTCGCCAACACCGACTCGGTCGCCACGCCCGAGGGCGGCGAAAGCATCGTGAAGTCGGCTATCGACGCATACGGCACCGTGGACATCGTGATCAACAACGCCGGCATCCTGCGTGACAAGTCGTTCCACAACATGGGTCCTGACCTGGTCGACCCCGTGCTCGATGTCCACCTCCGTGGCGCATTCAACGTCACCGGTCCGGCCTGGAAGGTCATGCGCGAAAAGAGCTACGGCCGCATCGTGTCGACGTCATCGGCGGCCGGCATCTTCGGCAACTTCGGCCAGGCCAACTACGGCGCCGCCAAGATGGGCCTGGTCGGCTTCACCAACGTCCTTGCCGTCGAAGGCGCCAAGTACAACGTGAAGGCCAACGCAATTGCACCCCTTGCATTGACCCGCATGACCGAAGACCTCCTCGGCGGTCTCGGTGAGAAGCTCCAGCCTGAACTCGTGTCACCACTGGTCACTTACCTCAGCCACGAGTCGTGCGAGTCAACAGGGCGCATCTACTCAGTCGGTGGCGGTCGCGTCGCCGAGGTATTCATCGCCGAGTGCCAGGGCTACACCTCCGATGCACTCACGCCGGAGAACCTTCGCGACAACTGGAGCACGGTCACCGACCAGACCGGCTACGAAGTGCCAGCAGCGATCGCTGAAGAGACGGCAATGTTCCTCAAGGCGCTGGCCTGACTCTCATAATCAGGCTGGACCCAGCCTGATCTCCTTCAACGTCTGAGTCACCGACCCCAAATGCGGGGTCGAGGCCTCAGACGTCGTCGTTTTCGGCGAGTGCGCGAGCGATAGTCAGCCACACATCGGGATCAATACCGAGCCCGATATGGGTCGATCCAACTTCAACCGTGGTGACATCGAGCGAGAATCGGTCAATACAAGCCCGCCAATCGACGACGGTGTCGTTGCGAGTGAAGATCGTCGTGATCGGCGTGGTGACGGGCTCGGTCGCATCCATGTGCGCCTGCAGTTTTCGAATGCGATCGACTTCTTCAACGGTGTAGGCCCCAACGCCAGCGGTGTGGGTCGGGCCCCCGACAACGGGCGAGCCATAGATCACGACGCGGTGGACATGCTCGGGAACTGTTCGGGCGACCTCTCGTGCCACCACTCCTCCGAGGCTCCAACCAAGCAGGTTGACGGGCCGCCCGCTCTCTTCTGCAAGTCGGCGGACGCTCACCACCATCTCATCTCGTCTCGCCTCGACGTCGCCCTGGTTGATGCCAAAGCCCCAGCCTCGCGCATCGTGCCCAATGGACTTGAGGTAGCCACGCAACGGAGCTGTCGACAACTCCGGCGCCTTCCAACCTGGCAGCGCAACCGAAATACGGCCATCGCCCTTCGGAGCGTTTCGTAGCTGGGGCGACTTGAACAGAAGCCGCCACGGCTGAAGTGCCGTACCAAATTCGGCGATCAACCCGGCGCGTCGGGGGGAACCGTCCGGCGAGCCGATGGCGTCGAGTTGATCGGAATTGAGAACAGTGGTCATCCAGGTCTCCCAAACGATCGGGTTTACAGACGTTAACTATATCGTTCGTTCGTCCGACTCGGTACTCCAGGCGCCTCGATACAACACTGACCGGATGGCCGATCAGCCCAACGTCGACGAGTTTCAGCGAGAAGCCGCCTCCTGGCTCCGCACCAATGCACCAATCGCACCTCCCGACTACGGCGCAATCTGCCCGCCCGACCTCATCGATGCGGGCATCTGCTGGCAACACACACTTCGCGATGCCGGTTTTGTGGGCATCCACTGGCCGACCGAATTCGGCGGGCAGGGCCTCACTCTGGAGCACAACGCTGCCTGGCTTCTCGAATGTGCCCGAGCTGGAGTCCCGCCAATTCTGAACATGGTCGGCTTGGTGCTCACCGGCGGCGCCATCTTGCGGTACGGCACGCTTGAACAACAGCAACAGCACCTTGGCGCCACACTTGACGCAGATCACGTGTGGTGCCAACTTTTCTCCGAACCGGGCTCGGGGAGTGACCTCGCGTCGCTCAGCACGCGTGCCGAACTCGACGGTGAACGTTTCATCATCAACGGACAAAAGGTCTGGTGCTCCGGGGGGCGGTATAGCAACTGGGGCATCCTGATGGCTCGCACCAAGCCGCTCGACGAGGCACCGAAACACGACGGGATCTCGTTCTTCGTCTGCCCGATGGATCTGCCTGGCATCGAAATCCGGCCACTGAAGCAGATGACCGGCGAATCCGAATTCGATGAGGTCTTCTTCACCGATGTCGAACTCCCGGCCGAGAACCTGCTCGGCCCGCTGCATGGCGGATGGGGAGTAGGGATGGCCGTGCTGACGAGCGAGCGGGGCCACATCGGCACGGCGGTCATCTCGCTCCAGCGACGTCTCGATCAGATGATCCGACTGTCCGAAGGTCGTTCCCTCGGAGCCACCAGTCGCCAAGCGCTCGCTGAACTCATTTCCACCGGAATCGCGTATAAGGCAATGGCCCAGCGCCAAGGTCCAGTCGCATCGACCGCTGCGTCGTTGATGAAGCTCGGTATCACGCAGATGACGTTCGATGCCGCAATGCTCCGGGGGAATCTCGCTGGCGCAACAGGTTTGCTGGAGGGAGCCGATGCATCTGGCATGCTTGCAGCACCCGGCGGGCGAATTGCCGGCGGCACCAGCCAGGTCCAGCGAAACATCATTGGCGAACGACTGCTGGGGCTCCCCCGAGAACCCAAACCCTAAGAATCGAGAACACTCATGAGCTTCGATGAAAACAACGACGAGTTCGACCAGCAGCCTGGCCCCGCCGGCCAAAACGGGCCGTCGCTGTGGTTGCTCCTCGTCATCCTCGTCGCGATCGCAACGGCGGTGTTCATCCTCCAAAATGGCGAAAAGGTCGCCGCCGAAATGCTCTGGTTCGACCGCGAAATCAAGCTGTGGGTCGCCATCGTCGTGTCGGTCGGGTTGGGCATCCTGCTCGACCGGTTGATCCTCACGTGGTGGCGCCGCGCTCGGCGTCACAAGGACGACGCCAACAACTGAGCCCCGATTGGTCAAGGGCAACGGTCAGCCGCGAAGATAGATCGGTGCGGGTGATGTCGTCAGACCATGTGAGCGTTGCGATCCATGAAATAGGTGGCTCAGGACGTCCCCTCCTCTTGTCGCATGCAACAGGCTTTCATGGATACTGCTATCTCCCGATCGCCGATCAACTCGCTGGCCAATTCACGTCCTACGCGATGGACTACCGCGGCCACGGCGCCACCCCCCGCCCTGATGATTGGGCAGTGGACTGGGAGCGCTACGGCGACGACTGCGTCGCTGCGGCCCGAAAAATCGCTCCCGAAGGCGGACTGACCGGCTTCGGTCACTCAATGGGTGGGGCTGGCTTGCTTATGGCCGCTCACCGCGAACCCGATCTGTTCGATCTGATCGTGACGTTTGAGCCAATCGTCTTTCCCACCGACGCAAACCGCCCGATCAGCGAACCCTCGCCCCTCGTTGAGGGAGCCCGCCGTCGACGACAATCGTTCGACTCGTTTGAGGCCGCCATCGAGAACTACACGTCGAAGCCACCGATGTCGCACTTCGATTCTGACGTCGTCCGTCTGTACGTCGGACACGGCTTTCGCCCGGCACCCGAAGGGGTACGCCTCAAGTGCGACCCCGAGCACGAGGCCCGCACATTCGAAACCGGCGGCACGCACGCCACCTGGGACCTACTCCCCGAGATCACGACGCGGGTCGTTGTTGTCGCCGGCGGCGACAAAATGGGGCCAGGTGAGATCGCTCCGCGCATCGCTGAGCGTTTGCCGAACAGCTTGTACATCGAACAGCCGGACTCGAACCACTTCGGCCCGTTCATCGACCCCTTGGGCACCGCCGATCTCATCGCCGACATGGCCCGCTGACTCGATCAACAAGATCGTTCGGGCCCATTTCCGTCGAGGCTCGTGCCAACTCTGGAGTACCCCGTCTCTACGATGGCCAACATGACCGACCTCGCCGATTCAGCGCCCCCGGCATCAGACGCTCCCGAGCCGGTGTGGCCGGTTCCATCGTCACTCTCACCCTCACGCGTCTCATCGTTTACGTCGTGCCCGATGCAATTCCGATTCTCGTCGGTCCAGCGCCTGCCCGAACCACCCGGTGTTGCCGCAACCCGCGGCTCCATCGTCCATCGGGCCCTTGAGCTGCTCTTCGAGCTTCCACACGCCGAACGCCTACCCGCAGCGCTCCAGAACACACTGGCCACAGCGCTTGACGAGTACGCCACCGACCCCGACTACGTCGGCCTCCAGCTGAACGAAGCTGATGCGGTCAAGTTCCGCAAAGAGTGCGACACGTTGATCGAGAAGTACTTCGAGATGGAGGACCCCGCCCAGATCAGAGAGATTGGCCTCGAAATCCGGATGGCCGCCGAGGTTGGCTCACTCGAACTGCGCGGCATTATCGATCGGCTCGAACTTGATGAGAACGGCGACTTGATCGTCACCGACTACAAGACCGGCCGCGCCCCGTCAGGCCGGTATGAGCAGAAGAGTTTGGCTGGCGTGCACTTTTACTCGTTCCTGTGCGAAGCGGTACTCGGCAAGCGCCCCGCCAAGATTCGGTTGATGTACTTGTCGAACGGCGAAACCATCGAGACCACACCCTCGGCACAGTCGGTCCGCTTCATCAACACCCGCACGAATGCGGTCTGGAAGGCAGTCGAACGCGCCTGCATCACCGGCGACTTTCGCCCAAACCAGAGCAAGCTCTGTGACTGGTGCAGCTTCCAGCAGTGGTGCCCGGCATTCGGTGGAAACCCCGATCTCGCGGCCGCCGAGGCGGTCGCCGCCCACACGGCACGACTCGCAGGCTCCAGTACATCATGAATGATGCCGACACCAGCGGCGGCAACGTTCCCGGGCAACATCACCTGGGGCCAACCGTCGAGCGCTTCGACGAAGCGGTTGATCAGGCGCTCGAGCGGGTTCGCGGCAACGTCGTCGCCGATCGTGTCTTCACCACCGCAAGTCATGTCGGTGACTTCAGCCTGATCTGGCATGGGTCTAATCTCGTTCTCGGCATCGTTCGTCGGCGCCCAAAACAGGTCGTGACGTTCGCGGTGCTGATCGGCCTCGAAAGCCTTGTGGTCAACCAAGGTGTCAAGCGACTCTTCCGTCGGCCACGGCCCACCACGAGCGGTGAGGCAGGTCTGTCCGTTCGCCAGCCTTCCACGTCGTCATTCCCCTCCGGCCACGCCAGTTCTGCCACGTTCGCAGCGGCGCTTTTGGCACCTCGCGCCGGGGCTGCGGCTGGCGCGATCCGAGTCGCCGCTGGAATCGTCGCAGCGAGCCGCGCATACGTACGCATCCATCACGCGTCCGACGTGGTAGCTGGCCTCATCACGGGCAGTTTCCTCGCAGCGCTCACTCGGTGGCTCTTGCGGCATTTCGGCACCGAACGCCTACGGTGATTCACCGATGAGTGGAATCACGTACAACCGCAAAATGACAGATGCCGAAGGGCTGATGTGGCGGTTAGAGAATGATCCCCACCTCTCGTCGACGTTCGCAGCGATCAGCATCCTCGACCGCTCTCCCGACTTCGCTCAGTTCCGTCAACGAATGGAACGAGCATCACTCGTAATGCCCCGCCTGCGCCAGACCGTTCGTGTGGTGCCGGGCAACCTGGCGCCTCCTACGTGGGTCGCAGATTCCAACTTCGACCTCGACCATCACGTTCGTCGCGTCGAACTCCCCATCGGATCCGACGAGCGGGTGCTGCTCGACCTCGCCAGCCTCACTATTGCAGCACCATTCGATCGATCGCGCCCTCTCTGGGAGTTCACGATCGTCGAGGGACTCGAGGGTGGCCAAGCCGCTCTGATCCAGAAGATGCATCACACCATCGCCGACGGTGAAAGTGGTGTGAAGCTCTCGCTCGAATACATGGATTTCGAACGCGACGCTCCGACACGCGAGCTCCCCAATCCTGATCACAGCGATGGTGCGGCAGAACGGCTCGAAGATGACGCAACCGAAGTCGTCCGCGATCTACTGGCTGCCACGCTCCGGCTGCCTGTGGGTGTGGCTCGACAAGTCCGCGACCTGCTGGCCGACCCATCCCAAATCGCCAATGCCACGTCGAGTGCCGCTGAAACGATTCGCTCGATCGTTGCACAACTCGGTGATACCGACGGCGCTCGCAGCCCGCTCTGGACCGAACGTTCGCTCGAACGACACGTGGAAACCGCATCGGCCCCGTTCCGCCCCACCAAAGATGCCGCCACGGCACTCGGCGGAACCTTGAACACGGCGTTCATGACCATCGCGGCGACCGCGGTGAGTCGCTATCACGTCGAGTTGGACAGCCCGATCGATGAGTTGCGAGCGTCGATGGCGATCAGTACACGCACCGACGACTCTGGCGCGAATGCCTTCTCTCTCGTGCGGATGCTCGTACCGACCAGTGATATGGCGATCGACGAACGATTCATGGCGATCCACAAAGCAACCGATGCTGCAGTCAATGCGTCAAAGGGAGCCTCGCTCGACGGGCTCGCCGCCTTGGCAGCAACATTGCCGACACAAGTCGTGACTCGGCTCGCCCGACAGCAGGCCCAAACGGTCGACTTTGCGACCTCGAATGTGAAGGGTTCACCGTTTGCGATGTTTGTTGCCGGATCCCGGATCCTGAGCAACCACGCCATTGGACCCCTCAGCGGAGTGGCGTTCAACCTGACATTGCTCAGCTACAACGGTCACCTCGACATGGGCCTCAATACCGACCCTGCCGCCGTCAAGGACCCCGCGTTGCTGCGTCGGTTCCTCGCCGATTCAATCGACGACTTCGTGGCGTTCGCTCACTAACTCGCCGAATCAGGCAAGTTCGGGGGCGACGTTGCCGATGTCCTTGATCTCAACGGTGGGAGCTTCGAGATTGACATCGGTCAGCAACGTGCGCACGTCAAGAAGAAGATCGGAGACTTCGCCGGTCGACACAAGGTCGCGTTGCGTCATTCTTGCGAGGGCACCATCGATGACGGCGAGCGCCTCGTTGATAACCGCATCGTTGTCGGTGACGTTCTGCTGTTCTGTCATTGATGATTACGGTACCTCCCCCACATCATCTCTACGTGCACCAGCGCGACATTCTCCGAGCGTTTACGCACAGCCTTCGCGTTTCGGATTGAAGTTCTCCGACCCTGATACTGCCGGTGAGCCGGCCCTACGATGCGGCGCATGGAATTCCCCGGGAAAAACGTCGTGGTCACCGGTGCAGGACGTGGCATCGGCGCTGCTCTGGCACGAACCTTCCACGAGCGGGGTGCCAACGTAGTTCTCGCCGACCTCAACGGCGCCGGTGATGCTGCTCACGAGATTGGCAGCGACCGCGCTATCGGCCTCACCGCAGACGTCTCGACCGAAGCGGGGAACATTGCGTTAATCGAGGCGGCAACGGCGGCGTTCGGACCGATCGATCTCTTCTTCGCAAACGCTGGCGTCGGAAGCGGCGCCGCCCTCGACAACACTCCCGAGAGCGTCTGGGACAGCGCTTTCGACGTCAACGTTCACGCTCACCGGTGGGCGGCGAAGCATCTGGTTCCCGGTTGGGTCGAGCGAGGCGAGGGCTACTTCTGCTCGACAGCGTCGGCCGCTGGATTACTCGCTCAGATCGGATCCGCCCCGTACACCCTCACGAAGCGTGCAGCGGTTGCATTTGCCGAGTGGATGTCGATCACGTATGGCGACGCGGGCGTGAAGGTGACGTGCCTCTGCCCGCAAGGCGTGAACACCGACATGTTGCACTCAGGTGATGACGCCATATCGGGGGCCAACGTCGTCAAGTTGGCCGGAGCGGTCTTGGAACCCGCCGACGTTGCCGAGCAGGTGGCAGACACGATCGAAGCCGAAACATTCTTCGTGCTTCCGCACTCTGAAGTTGGCGACTACATGAAGATGAAGGCATCCGACCCCGACCGCTGGCTCGGTGGTATGCGCAAGCTCCAACGCCGAGCGATGGGCCACTGACGCACGCGTCGGGCCCGCTCGAGATCTCGATCCGATGTATCGCTCCGCCGAGGCACTCGCTCGCCTCGGTCTGCGCCCAGCTGAAATCATTCGCTTCCGGCGCAACGACACGGATCGCTACCTTGTCGGCACGGTCGAGGGCATCGAAATCGACGGCAGCATCGCGCTTCGAGACCCCGACGGCTCAACGCTGTCGCTCCGACCCGAACGCGTTGAAATTCGTCGGCCCGGCCAGCACGGTCGGCTGCGCTGGCGAGTGGTGAGCGACGTGGCGATCACCTGGGAGCAACTCGAACTCTTCGAAGATGCTCCCGAACCCGCCGAGCGGCCCGGCAAACACATCAAGATCCAACGAAACCACCCCACGCTCTTCAACGACTGATGCTCGGATGGCGCCGATGACCGTGCCGCGGGTAACGCCTCGTTCGTGGCTTGATCAGCAACCAGGCACCCGTGAGATCACTCCTCGGCAAGCCAGGCATGGATGATCTTGCCAGCGATCGAAATTTCTGGCGGGATCAGCGGCAAGGCGTCCTTGCGGTACCAACCAGCGTCGGCGATCTCCTCTTCTTCCAACACGATGTCGCCGCCCACGTAGTTCACTCGGAATCCGACCATCAGGCTGTGCGGAAACGGCCAGGGCTGGCTCCCGACGTAGCGCACGTCGTCGACGTCGACACCAACTTCCTCTTTCACTTCTCGCAAGACGGCGCCCTCCAGGTCTTCGCCGGGCTCGACGAATCCAGCCAGGCACGAATACATCGGCATCGGGAAGCGGACACCACGAGCGAGCAATGCTTCTTGGTCGGGCCCAGGTTCCCCACGCGTGATCAGCGTGATCATGGCGGGTGCGACACGTGGGTAGACCACGAGTGTGCAGTCGGCGCACATCAGCCCCCGCTCTCCCGGTGATGGTTCGGTTGCTGTTCCGCACCGCCCGCAGAATCGGTGAGTTCGCGCCCACTCAACGGTCTGCACTGCTCGGCCGGCCAGCAACCATTCGGGTTGCGAGGCGATGCCGAAGTAGCCGAACAGGTCGACAGCTGCGCCGTACGACGGGTCAGGCACATCCCGCGGGACGTCGATCGCCCACCAGCCTTCACCGGCCAACACGCCGATGAAGTACTGCCCCCACGAGTCGTCTTCGGCGCGATCATCGACGAAGACCTTCGAGCCGATTACGTGGACAAATCGGCTCGGGCCCTCGAACCCCTCGGGGACCACATTCAGGGCGTCATAGAGCCCGGACGTGTTCATCGACACCAGGGCAAGTTCAGCACTCATTCTGTGCATTCGTAGCACGCCACGTACGCTCGCCCTATGACCGCAGACGTGCATCCGGCTATCTCAACCCTCGCTCCGTTCATCGGAACCTGGGTTGGTGACGGGTATGGCGAGTACCCCACGATCCCGGCGTTCAGTTACCGCGAGACCGTCACGTTCGGTCACATCGGCAAGCCGTTCCTCGCCTACCAGCAAGCAACGCGTACGCTCGATGACGCTGGCACTCTTGGTCTCCCGCTCCACGCTGAGACCGGCTATTGGCGGGTTCCAGACCAGGGATTGGCCGAGATCGTGCTCGCCCACCCGACCGGGATAACCGAAGTCCTCGAGGGATTTGCTGCACCGAACAGCGCGGGCGACACCGACACACTCATCGTCGATGTTCGCTCAGCCGCGATCGCCGCCACGTCGTCGGCCAAGGAGATCACACGTACGGAGCGCACCTTCGAACTCACGGGCGACACCCTGCGGTACACCGTCCGGATGGCCGCGGTCGGCCAACCACTGACACACCACCTGAGCGCCACGCTGACACGTCAGAGCTAGGCCGCCCGCACGCTGGTGAACCGACATGGTGACGACAGCGACCGCCGACTTCGCGCCAGACGTTGCCGTTGCCTAGCTTTCAACTTATGACAAACGTTGTGATCGTCGATGCCGTTCGTACTCCAATCGGAAAGCGCAACGGTGGCCTCTCCACCATGCATCCCGCCGAGACCCTTGGGCTCGTCCAGAAGGCGCTCATCGAGCGCACAGGAATCGACGCTGCCGAGGTCGAGCAGGTCGTGGGCGGATGCGTGAGCCAAGCCGGTGACCAGGCCTTCAACATCACTCGCACGGCCTGGCTTGCTGCAGGGCTCCCGCTCACCACGGCTGCCACCACGATCGACACGCAGTGCGGCTCAAGCCAACAGGCAACAGGGCTCGCTGCCTCACTCGTCGGTTCGGGCGTTGTCGATGTGGCCATGGCCTGCGGCGTCGAAGCAATGAGCCGGGTCCCGATCGGCGCAAGTGGGTCAAAGAAGCTTGGCCTCGGCACCCCAATGCCTGCGACCTACGTCGACCACTACGAGAGCACGTCACAATTCGAAGGAGCCGAACGTATTGCCGACAAGTGGGAAATCACCCGCGAAGACACCGACGCATTCGGTCTCGCCTCACAGCAACGAGCAATCCAAGCGTGGGAAGAGGACCGCTTCGCTGGGCAGTACATCACCGTGGAGGCACCCGATCTCGACGAAGACGGCAAGCCCACCGGAACGACCCACACCGTGTCGAAGGACGAAGGCCTCCGTGAGACCAGCATGGAAAAACTCGCAACGCTCAAGCCCGTGGGGCGCGAGAACGGCGTCCACACAGCGGGAAACGCATCGCAGATTTCTGATGGCGCGGCGGCGATCCTGATGATGACTGAAGAAAAGGCCGCCGAGCTTGGCCTCACTCCCAGGGCCCGAATCGTCGACACCTGCCTTGTCGGCACCGACCCCGAGCTCATGCTCACCGGCCCAATCGACGCCACCCAGCGCCTCCTCAAGCGCAACAATATGAAGATCGATGACATCGACGTGTTTGAAATCAACGAAGCGTTCGCTTCGGTCGTGCTGGCCTGGGCCAAGGAGACGGGCGCCGATCTGGCCAAGACCAACCCGAATGGCGGGGCGATCGCACTCGGCCACCCACTGGGCGGAACCGGGGCGTTCCTTCTGACCAAAGCGCTGTACGAGCTGGAACGGACTGGCGGCAAGTACGCCCTCGTTTCCATGTGCTGCGGCGGAGGCCTCGGCACCGGCACCCTCATTGAACGAATGTAAGCCCACCAATTTCTGCATCGCCCCAATTTCTGAGTCGGGTATTTCCGTGACGTCGGGTATCT
>JBLFZD010000067.1:0-13642 GCA_047610085.1 Ilumatobacter sp.
TCGCACCATCATGCTCGGTCGCCGGACTGAACCAATCGTCGGTTGCTGTTCTACGGTCTGAGCTATGGCAGATATCAAGCTCGGATACAACACTGGCTACTGGTCGAAGGGCCCGCCCAGCGGCGCGCTTGAAGCGATCCTGGAAGCCGAGAAACTCGGATTCAACTCGATCTGGACCGCCGAGGCGTACGGGTCCGACGCGCTCACTCCGCTGTCATGGTGGGGCGCCCAGACCGAGAAGGTGCAACTCGGCACCGGCATCATCCAGATGGCCGCTCGAACGCCTGCCGCTACGGCAATGGCGGCGATCACGATTGACCACCTGTCGAACGGCCGCTTTATCTGCGGCCTCGGCGCATCGGGCCCCCAGGTCGTGGAGGGTTGGTACGGCCAGGAGTACCCACGCCCCCTTGCCCGCACCCGTGAATACATCGAGATCCTCCGCGCCATCTGGGCCCGGGAGGCCCCTGTGGAGTTCCACGGCGACTTTTTCGACATGCCCGTCGACGGGGGAATGAACTTAGGTAAAGCACTCAAGTCGACGGTCCACCCGCTCCGCAATGACATTCCAATCTACCTTGCGGCCGAGGGTCCAAAGAACGTCGCGCTCTCCGCCGAGATCGCCGACGGCTGGCTCCCCCTCTTCTTTTCCCCGAAGGAGGACAAGTGGTATCGCGAGCAGTTGCAAGCCGGCTTTGATGCTTCGGGGGACGCCACGAAGAAGGACAGCTTCGAAGTCTCGTCGGGCGTCATGATCATTCCGGGTGACGACGTCCAGAAGTGCGCCGACATGGTGCGGCCCTTCCTTGCGCTCTACGCCGGCGGCATGGGCGCCAAGGGAGCAAACTTCCACTATGAAGTCTTCGAACGGATGGGCTACGGCGACGTCGCCGACAAGGTTCAGAACCTGTACCTCGACGGGAAGAAGGAGGAGGCTGCAGCATCGATCCCGCTCGAGATGGTCGAAGACGTGGCGCTCGTTGGCCCCGCCGACAAGATCAAAGACGAACTCGACAAGTGGAAAGAGACCTGCATCACCGAGTTCCTGGTGTCGGGCCCGGCAATGATGCTTCCGATCTACGCCGAGTTGATCAACGGCTAATCAGTTCTGGGGGCCGTTGGGACGCGTGACGTGGGCTTCGACGATGAACTCGTCGATCCACGCGCGCATCCTCTCAAACGCATAGATCCCGGTGGAGTGACCATCGTTCCAGTCGAAGTTCAAGCCCCACGCACCCGCCATTTTCGCTTCGGTGATGGCAACTTCTTCCGGCTTGGTCTCGGCCATGATCGATACCGACGTGCCTTTTTGGCGACGTGAGTTGCATTCGGCGCACGGGCAGGCGAGACGCAGCGGAGCGAGATCAAAAACCGCCACGACGCCGTCGGTAAACTCGATCTTCACGTGCTTGGTCCGGTCGACTTCAATCGCTTCGATGTCGTGGAGGGCCATGTGCCGTAGGGTATCGGCGATGGCCAGCAGAGAATCTGCCGACACCCCCGATGAGCAGGGCAATCGCGACCCGATGTCGGCTGTACGCCCCGCGCCGTTCGGCCGATGGTGGCTGCGGAATCGTTGGGACAACCTCACCTTTGTGCACTGGGCGTACGACCCCGAAGTTGTCCAAGCACTCCTGCCCGACGGTCTCACCGTCGACACGCTCGACGGCACGGCCTACGTATCGCTCGTGCCCTTCGAGATGCGCAACGCCACGCCCCGCCTCCTTCCCGCCCTGCCATGGTTGTCATCGTTCGCGGAGACCAACGTACGCACCTACGTGGTCGACTCGGCGGGCAACCGAGCCGTCTGGTTTCTCTCGCTTGAAGCCGACCGACTCCCCATCGTTGCCTTCGCCCGATTGACCCTCGGCTTCCCCTACGTGTGGGCCAACCTCACGATCGAGCAGAAAGACCGCTGGCGACGCTACGAGACTCGTTCGCGACGCTGGCCAACCACACCTGCATCGACCACTGCGGTGGCAATCGAGATTGGCGACGAGATCAGCGAGCCGTCGGAAATCGATGTCTTTCTGACCGCCCGATGGGGAGCCGTCGCTCAATGGCCGCGTCGACGAGGTCGCCTTCGCCACCACCCGGTCGATCATCCAGAGTGGAAGGTCCGAGAAGCCACGCTCTGCGAGTACCACGACGAATCGTTCCAAGCTGCCGGGCTACCTGCTCCGACAGGCCTGCCGATCGTGCGGTGGGTCGAGACGATCGACGCTCGATTCGGCCCGCCCGAGCGCGTCTGAGCATCGGCGTCGCCGGTTCCACCGGGACGCGAGAGCACAGTTTGATCAGCGGCTAGTCTGGGTCTCATCGAGCAGGTCGACAGGAATCTCGACCACTCGGGCCCGAAGCCACTCACCGAGCGCTTTGGCCTGCGAATCCTGACGAGTCGAAGCGGCGACACCTTCTTGCAGGAGGTCGTGAATGACGAAGTTGAGCGACCAGATCTTTGGGAAGCGGTGACGGTCGATGGTGAGCGCCGCCGTTTCTGGCAGCAGCTCGGTAAGCCGTTCGGCTGTGAGGAACTGGTCGACCCACCCGAACGCTTCGGCGCTACGCGTGAACACGCCAAGGTTCGCGTTCCCACCCTTGTCGCCAGACCTCGTGCCAATCACGCGCCCAAACGCCGCGGTCGACGTCGACCCGGCGCCAGCAGACTCAACGTCGGCCTCGTGCACGCCGATCCCTGCTGTCCTCACGCCGATAGACCCCGGGATGGCTGATGACACTTCAGTCGTGTCGCCGCCCAGGATGTGGACATACTGCGGAACCAGGTCGCGCTCGATTCGCGCCGGTCGGTACACACCGAACGGACTGGCTCCGCTCGGGCCACCACCGATGCCGTACATACCGGGAATGCTGGCGAGCGCCGTGTGCACATTCGCGTCGGCGAAAGCTCGGCCAACCTTGCGCTCATCGGCATCTTTCACCGTGACCCGCCACATCGCGGTGGCTTCTTCCTGCGTAGCCGGATCGGGCTTGTCGGTGCGAATCACGCGATCGTCGATCGCCTCGAAATCGCCCGGCCCATACGCACACGCGTCCCAGAACGTGGCTTGGGCCAGCTCGGCCTTGGCCTCGATATCGAGACCGGTGAGCGCAACGGTGAACGAGTTGCGGAACCCACCGAGTTCGTTCATTGCAACCTTGAGCGTCGACGGTGGAGCTTCGCCCGTCGCCCCGCTGATGCGCACTCGATCCCGTTCAACTTGCTCAAGTTCGATGGTGTCGAACCGAGCCGTCACGTCGGGCCCCAGGTAGTCGGGCCCACCAATTTCGTAGAGGAGTTGGCTGGTGACGGTTCCGACCGACACCAAGCCGCCGGTCCCTTCGTGCTTACCGATCACACACGAGCCATCAGCAGCAACATCGGCCCATGGGAACCCGAATCGGGCGCGGCCACCAACTTCAGTGCGTCCATCGATCTCGTCAAAGAACGAATAGTTGCCACCGGTCGCCTGCGCACTGCACTCGATGACATGCCCAGCAACCACTCCCCCGGCCAACTTGTCGAGATCGGCCGGCTTCCACCCGTGGTGCCATGCAGCGGGACCGCACACCACTGCGGCATCGGTGACCCGGCCGGTGATGACGATGTCTGCGCCTCGGGTCAGGGCGTCGACAATCCCAAAGCAGCCCAAGTACGCATTCGCACTCACGAACCGCTCGACGTCGCCGAGGTCTCCGCCCTCAACGAAGGGTTGCAGCGACCCGCTTTCGGCAAGTTCCCCGATTCGGGCCAACAGGTTGTCACCGTCTACGTACGCGATCGTTGGTGATAGGCCCAGCTTTTGAGCGACCTCGTGAACCGCTTCAGCACAACCATCGGGGTTGAGGCCGCCGGCGTTCGAAACCACCTTGATGCCCTGATCGAGACAGGTCCCCATGACCTGTTCCATCTGACCCACGAACGTACGGGCGTAACCCTGCCCTGGACGCTTCGCCTGGATCCTGCTCAAGATGAGCATCGTGAGTTCGGCAAGCCAGTCGCCGGTGAGCACATCGATCGGGCCGCCTTCGACCATCTCAAGTGCACCGCTCGGCCGATCACCGAAGAACCCTGAGCAGTTTGCGATACGAATTGGTTCAGTCATCTGACAACTCACCCGCTGCTTCGAGGCTCACGAGGAGGTCGCCCTGGTCGACTCGTGATCCGACAGCGAAGTGCACATCGGTCACGATCGAGTCGGCCGCGGCCGTGATCTTGTGCTCCATCTTCATCGCCTCCACAACCATCAGCACTGCGCCCTGCACAACCGATTGGCCGGCTTCGACGAGAACAGCGATGACCGTGCCAGGCAGCGGGCAGACCGGACCGCCTCCCGCGACTTCGGCATCGTGGTCGACGAACCGAGGAGCACGCGTCCACACCACCGAACCGGCCGCGCTTTGAGTGCGAACCGTCTCGGATCCCGAGGCCCCATCAATGTGGAACTCGACCACTCGGCGAACGCCATCAAGTTCGATCGCCAACCGCGAACCGCTGATGGACAGAAGCCGCACGGCCACTCGGCGACGTTCATCAGCGGGCATCGACCCGTCGTCGGACGGCACAGGCCAGTGGCCAAGTCGCACATCAGCCGCATCGAGGCAGGCCGTGAATTCGACGGGATCGTCATCCTCCGAACCGACCTCGGACCACACTTCACGTTGACCCTGCGTGCGCAGGTTTCGCCAGCCTGACGGAGCAAACCCCGTGACGGCGTCCGCGGCTCGGCTCGCCCGCTCGGTCGCGAACACCGCTGCAAGCAACAACGCAACGCGGTGATCACCGGTTGGCCCGACTTCAACAACCACCGCTGGGTGCTCATCGAGGTACGCCGTCGGCGTCTTGGCATTCAAGTAGTCGGCCTCGCCAAGGATGTTGACAAGTGCACCGATATTGGTCGACACGCCAGTCACCTCGGACTGACGCAGCGAACGCCGCAACTTGGCTGCGGCTTCGGCCCGAGTCGGTGCATGTGCAATCACCTTTGCAAGCATCGAGTCGTAGTCGGCCGACACTTCAGCCCCAGCGCGGAATCCCGCATCGTTTCGCACGAGGTCGCCCTCGCCGGCGATGTTGAAGGTGGTGATCGTGCCGGTCGATGGCAGCCAGCCGGCAGCCGGATCCTCGGCGACCACTCGCACCTCGATGGCATGCCCGTTTATGGCGACGAACTGTTGCTGCAGCGCCAGCACTTCGCCTGCAGCGACACGCAGCTGAAGCTCAACGAGGTCGACACCCGTGACCGCTTCGGTGACGGGATGCTCAACCTGCAGCCGGGTATTGACCTCAAGGAAGTTGATCGACTCGACGCTGCCCGCTTCGTCGACGAGGTACTCGACGGTTCCCGCTCCTTGGTAACCCACGGATTGAGCGAGCGCGACTGCACCGCTACAGATCGCCGCCCGCGTTTCGGCCGTGATGCCAGCCGAGGGTGACTCTTCAACGATCTTCTGGTTGCGACGCTGGATCGAGCACTCACGCTCTCCGAGGTGGACCACGTTGCCGTGAGAGTCACCGATGATTTGCACTTCGACATGGCGAGCACGCTCGATGTACGGCTCGACGAACACGGTGCCGTCGCCGAACGATGACTCGGCTTCCCGTGAACCCGCGGCAACTGCTTCAACGAGTTCGTCGGCGCTGCGAACAATACGCATGCCCCGCCCACCGCCACCGGCCGCAGCTTTCACGAGTGCTGGCATCGGAATACCGTCGGGCACCTTCCCATCGATAATTTCAAAGAGCGGTGCAGTCGGTACCCCGGCTTCGATCGCCATCTTCTTCGCAGCGACCTTGTCGCCAAGGCTGCGGATTTGGTCCGCGGTCGGGCCAACCCAGATGAGCCCGGCAGCTGCTACCCGTTCTGCGACGTCGGCATTCTCGGCGAGGAACCCGTAGCCCGGGTGGATTGCTTCACACCCGTGGCGAAGTGCGATTTCGATGATCGCGTCAGCGCGCAAATACGACTCGGCTGGCGTGGAACCGCCGAGCGCAACAGCGAAATCGACCGCGTCGACGTGCATCGCATCAGCATCTGGCTCGGAGTAAACCCCGACCGTTGAGATACCCAGGCGGTGCGCCGTGCGAGCAATCCGAACAGCAATCTCCCCCCGGTTCGCAATCAACAAACAGGTGATCCTGCGAGAAAGTGACCCAGGCGGAACAGACGGAGAACTCATGAAGTGACCTCAGTGTCGAGCGAAGCAAGACCGGCGGAATCCGCCAGCGAAGCGAGGGGAGGCGGGGAGTGTGAGGGGCAGAGGGCTTGCCCGGAGCCCATTGCCAGGAGCCGATCAGCTTGCTGTGAGCAAGTAGATGACTGCGCGCGAGCGAAGCGAGCTTTAACAAACTCCGAGGAACGGACCAAGCGCCAGCGAGCGAGTGACGAGAAAAGCATCAGTGCCGCCACACGCCGTACTCGGTCGCACCCTTGATGACGTTGCTGTGAGCCGCCGACAGTGCCATACCAAGCACGGTTCGCGAATCACCGGGGTGGATGATCCCGTCGTCCCAGAGTCGCCCGGTCGAATAGAGCGCCGTCGACTCGGTTTCGATCTGCGCTTCGAGCGCACTTGTCTGAGCGAGAAGCGCCTCCTCGTCGACCTCCATGCCGCGGCCGGCAGCAGAGTTGCGAGCGATGATGTCCATCACCCCGGCCAGCTGCTTGGGACCCATCACGGCGACCCGGTGATTCGGCCACGTGAAGATGAAGCGAGGGTCATAGGACTTGCCAGCCATCCCGTAATTTCCCGCGCCATAGCTTGCTCCGACCATCAGATTGAAGTGCGGAACCTCGGAGTTGGACACCGCGTTGATTAATTTGGCACCGTTGCGAATAATGCCGCCCTGCTCAGCCTTGGAGCCCACCATGAAGCCGGTGATGTTGTGCATGAACACGATCGGCACCGACATCTTGTTGCACAGCTGAATGAACTGCGCACCCTTCTTGGCCTCTTCGGAAAAGAGGATGCCGTTGTTGCCGATCACCCCGATCGGGAAGCCGTGGATCGAGGCCCAGCCGCACACCAATCTGTCACCGATGAGCGCCTTGAATTCCTCGAAGCGACTGCCGTCGAACATGCGGGCGTAGATCTCGCGGATGTCGAACGGAATGCGTACATCGGCCGAGGCGCAACCCAGCAGCTCCATCGGGTCGTACAACGGGTCTTCGGACGGGGCACTCGGCCCTGGCCCCAGCTTCTTCCACTGCAGGTGTCGAACGATCTGGCGGATGATCCGCAACGCATCCATCTCGTCGTGAGCGAGGTAGTCGGAGAGGCCAGAAGTGCGCGAGTGCATCTCTGCACCACCGAGCGATTCCTCGTCGACGATCTCGTCGATTGCCATCTTCACCAGTGGTGGCCCACCGAGGTACGCGGTGCCGGCGTCTTTCACGAAGATCGTGTAGTCGCTCATCCCAGGCGTGTAGGCACCGCCAGCTGTGTTCGGACCAAAGGCAGCGGTGATAGTTGGGATACCCAGCTTTGAAAGTTGGGTCAGGGCCTTGAAACTTGCTCCACCTTGGATGAACAGGTCGGCTTGACGAGGCAGGTCCGCACCGGCGGATTCGTTCAGGTTGATGAGCGGCAACCGGTTCTGACGAGCGATCTCGTGGAAACGTTGACCCTTCTTCCAGGTCGTCGGGTTAGCGGCACCACCCTTCACGCTCATGTCGGTACCGGTAATCGCGCACTCAACACCTTCGATCACGCCGATGCCTTGGACCACTCCGACACCGATTGGATCCTGGGTACCCCACGCGGCAAGCGCCGACAGTTCGAGGAACGGCGTGTTCGGATCGATCAATGCCTCGATGCGCTCACGCACCAACATCTTCCCGCGCGTGCGATGACGGTCGACGTAGCGCTGCCCACCAATGGTTGGGACGGTCTCCATTAACGCCGCGACTTCGTCCCACATCGCTTGCATTTCAGCAAGGTTCTGGCGGTAGTCGTCGGAGTTGAGATCCAGCTTCGAACCAAGCGGCGTTCCGATGCTCATAGCTCGACCGTAGTGCCCGCGCTGGCGCGTCCTAATGTTGGCCAGATGACCGCCGTCTCACCCACTGCTGCCAGCGTGCGCGCCGACCTGATTGCCGAGCAGGATGCACTCGATCTGGTCGTCTCGTCATTCACCGACGAACAGTGGGCGAGGCCAACGGCGAGCGAGCGATGGAGCGTCGCCGATCAGATCGCCCACCTCACATACTTCGACGAAACAGCGGCATGGGCGGTCACGACCCCTGACCGATTCACCGCATCACTCGATGGCCTCGCGGAGGTGGTTACGCCAAACGCTTCAGCCGCCTCGATGGATCGGCTCACGCTCGGAGCGCTGCGCGAGCTGTCTCCGTCGGATCTTCTCGAAGCCTGGCGCAGCAACCGCCAGACCCTCGCCGATGCCGCAACGACGCTGGCAGACGATGACCGGGTCATCTGGTATGGCCCGTCGATGGGTGCCAAGTCGTTCCTCACCGCGCGACTCATGGAGTGCTGGGCGCATGGCCAACATGCCCTCGATGCTGTCGGCCTGGAACGCGAGGCCACGGACCGGCTCCAGCACATTGTTCAACTCGGGGTGATCACGCGCAAGTGGACGTACCTCAATCGGTGGGAGGAAATGCCGTCGAGTGCGGTGCGCGTCGAACTCGCCGCACCTTCCGGGGCCACGTGGGCCTTCGGACCTGATGACGCTGAACAATCAGTGGTCGGAGCCGCCGAAGACTTCTGCCTCGTGGTGACTCAGTGCCGCCACGTTGACGCCACCGGCCTCACCGTCACCGGCGATGACGCTCGCGACTGGATGAACAAGGCGCAGGTTTTCGCCGGGACAGCCACCACCGTCCCATCGGTCTGACCGCAACCGCACCGCGACCGCACCCCGACGATTAGAGCATGACACCGCCATAGGAGATCCCGGTCAGATGGGCCATCTCGCGGTCGAACGTCGTGAGGTCATCGACGTTGAAGCTCGTGAGGTCGTCGTGTCCACAGGCTCGAGCCAGAACAGCGAGAAGATGAGTTGTCGACGTGAAGAACTGCGCGAGCTGGCGAGCAGACTCTTCTACGATCAGCCGTGAACGAAGGTTCTTCTTCTGGGTCGCGATGCCGACCGGGCAGTTGTCCGTGTTGCACGCTCGCATCCCGAGGCAACCAATCGCTTGGAGTGCAGAGTTACTGACCGCAATGGCGTCAGCACCGAGCGCCAGTGCCTTCGCAAAGTCGGCTGGTGTCCGCAGACCTCCGGTTATCACGAGCGTTACGTCACCGCATTCGAGCTTGTCGAGATGCCGCCGGGCTCGCGCCAGCGCCGGAATCGTCGGCACAGAAATGTTGTCGCGAAACAGCAGCGGTGCGGCGCCGGTGCCACCACCGCGACCGTCGAGGATGATGTAGTCCACCCCAATTCGAAGGGCGGCGTCGATGTCGCGTTCAATGTGTTGGGCCGACAGCTTCGCACCGATGGGGATGCCGCCGCTCTCACTGCGGACCTGTTCAGCAACGTCACGAAAGTCGCTCTCAGAGACGAGATCGGTGAACGTGGACGGCGAGATGGCATCGACGCCCTCGGCGATACCGCGAACCTCGGAGATCTTGCCGACAACTTTGGCCCCGGGCAGGTGGCCACCGGTACCGGTCTTGGCGCCTTGGCCAAACTTGAAGTGGAACGCCTGGACGTCGCGAACCTTGTCGATTGACCACCCGAACTTGGCTGAAGCGAGTTCGTAGAAGTAACGGCTGTTTTCGGCGTGTTCTTCGGGCAGCATTCCTCCCTCACCGGAACAAATCCCGGTTCCCGCGAGCTCGGCGCCTCGGGCAAGTGACACCTTGGCTTCTTCGGACAGCGCACCGAAACTCATATCGGACACGAACAGCGGAATATCGAGGTGGAGTGGCTTGGCGGCTTTGGGACCGATGGTCACACCGGTCGCTACGTCGACCTCGTCCAGAAGCGGCCGACTATCGAGCTGGGCGGTGACGAACTGGATGGAGTCCCACGCGGGCAGCTCCGGGATCGGCACTCCCATTGCCCCGGCTGGACCGTGAGATCCGGTTTTCGACAGTCCGTTCTTCGCCAGTGATTGGATCACTTGGACCTGGGTCTCTTCCGGTCCGCCGTGTACGTCGGCGAACTCGCCGAGGTATGCCGACCGGTTGTACGGCTGCGGGTTATCGAACTCCCAGGCTTCGATTTCGTCAAGGTCGACAAACACATCGTCGCCGTCGATCCATGACGTGAAGCGATGCAACGCTTCGTCGTTGTTGTATGACGACACCCCAGAGTCCAGGCGGTAGTCCCAGCCGTGTACGCCGCAGATGAGATCCTCGCCGGCCACGTGCCCGTCAGCGAGCTTCACACCGCGATGCAGGCAGCGCCCGTACATCACAGAGTGTGTCGTCTCCGGATCATCGGTCGATGTCTCTGTGCCAGCGACGGCCCAACGAACGAGAACGAGATCGACAGTCGAGACGATCACTCCAGTTGGTGTGTCGAAGTCCAGTTCGGACCACGAAGCAATGCGGTGTGGTTGCATAATCAAATACCTTCCGGATGATTCATCTGACCGACCCGTCGGGTGATCAACTCGTTGGTTGCTGTGGGCAGCGTACGCGCTGCGTCTGGGGTGGCGAGCGTGAGTGATCGCCGTGTGTTGGATCATCGATTATCCGAATCGTTCCAGACGCATTCTTGACGGTTCTACGCCGGCATCTCGGAGATGTGTGGCGGTCGACGCGACCCGCCACAATGTTGCTGGACCGAGATGCGCTGTTCACATCGACCTGTCGCGTCAGATGGATGGTCACCTCGTGATCTCGAAGCTCGTCAGCGAACAGCAAGCGCTGCTGGTCGTGTGCCGATGCGGCGACAATGATCGGCGCATCGTTGACGGTGCTGGCGTGCCACATCGAGCGCAGTGGCGCCAGACCCAAGCCCCCACCGATGAGCAGCAGCGGCGTCGGCGCTCGTTCCCAGACGAAGTACCCGCCGATCGGTCCGCTCACCTCGATCGTGTCGCCAACAAGCACGTCGTCGACGAGGAACGGCGACATCTCCCCACCGCCGAACCGTTGGGCCGTGATCTGGGGGTTCTCGTTGAACGCTGACGACAAGAAGTAGCTGCGCGTGGCTTGGTAGCCATCGTCGGTGGTCAGTCGAACATCGATGTGCTGGCCGAGGAGATGCGCGTCCCACCGGCCGATATCGAACACAATGGTCCACGCCGACGATGACCCGGCGGCGGCCGCGATGACCGTGGCGGCCTGCCATACCAGACGCTTGGAACCCGCTGGCCGGGTCGTGATGTCAGTCACCGGAGTACCGCTGTTCACGCCACGGATCGCCGTAGTTGTGACATCCCGAAGCTTGGCAAAAGCCGTGGTCTTCTTCGTCGCTCAGACTGATGTTCGTCACCCCTTTCGCGCTCTTCCAGAAATAGAGATGTGGAACCACCCGACGCACGGGTCCTCCGTGTTCGGCTTCGATCGGATCACCATCAAACTCGACGACGATCATCGCATTGTGGTCCAACAAATCGGTGACGGGTAGGTTCGTCGTGTACCCGCCCTAGCTCGCGACCAGTGCGTGATCGAGATCACCGACGCCGACTTCGTCAAAGAGCGTCTCGATCGCCACGCCACGTCGTGTCGAACTTCGACCAGTGCGTCACCCAATGGATGTCGGTGGTGATGGTCGTCATCGGCAACGCGCTGAACGCCGCCCAGTCAAACGTCGACAATGCGAAGCCGTCGGTGACGGTCGCTTCCCAATCCTCGGCGTCGATGTGCTCGGTCCGCCCGGCCGTCAGGACGGGGAAGTCGTCGGTGACGAACTACCCAGGCGGCGTGCGCTCATCCGTTGCTCGTGCGTTGCCGGTAAAGCTTTGCGTTGCCATGTTGCATCCTTTTAACGTTGTTGAAGGGGCTCCCGACCCGGGATCGGTTGGGCTCAGTTGACTGGATCTGCCGGGGCGAGCCGCAGCCATGCCGAGTTCATGCAGTAGCGCTCGCCAGTCGGCGCGGGCCCGCCGGCGAACACGTGTCCGAGGTGGACATCACACGCTGCGCAACGCGCCTCGACACACGCCATGCCGTGCGAATAATCCTCGATCCGGCGGACTTGGCCGTGCGATGTCTCACCGGAAAACGATGGCCAACCCGTGCCGGAATCGAACTTGACATCACTGGCAAAGAGCTCGTTGTCGCACACGACACAGTGGTGGAGGCCGTCATCTTTGGTGGCCCAGTACTCGCCGGAGAAGGGGCGCTCTGTGCCGCCTTCCTGCGTGACGCGAAGTTGCTCCGCGGTGAGTTCGGCGAGTCGCCGACCATATTTGCTCATTGCGTCGTTGCTGATCAAGTTGTTTTCTCCTGTGCGGTCGACTGCTCGAGTTGTTCGGTGCTGTGGGGTGTGATGGAGGCCAGATCAGGCGAAGGCCACTTGGCAGAAGCCGTGGTTGCAGTAGCCGCCGGGATGCTTGGCGAGGTATTGCTAATGGTTGCGCTCGGCGTAGAAGAACGCCTGCGGTCCGGTGATCTCTGTGGTGATGTCACCGAACCCTGCCGATGCAAGGTTGGACCGATAGGCGTCACGGCTTGCGATGGCAACAGCGAACTGGTCATCGTCGGCGGCATACACCGCTGATCGGTATTGGCTCCCGACGTCGTTGCCCTGACCCATGTACTGGGTTGGGTCGTGGTTCTCCCAGAACACGGCGAGCAACTCCCCCACGCTGACCACGTTCGGATCGAACACAACGAGCACCGCCTCGGTATGCCCGGTCATCGACGTGCACGTCTCGCGGTCGGTCGAGTTTGGTGTCATCCCGACGGCATCGCCAACCACTGTTGAATACACGCCGTCGATCTTCCAGCACAGGCGCTCTGCATCCCAGAAACACCCCATTGCTACGACGAGGGTTTCATGATCAGCAGGCCACGGGCCCTTCATCGGGTGACCATTTACAAAGTGGGCGGCGGGGACTTCAATCGGGGTGTCGCGACCGGCGAGGCAGGTCTCAGCGGGCGGGGGTGGTGCAGGGAGGCGACGGCTCATTTCACGCTCTTTCACAGGGCAGGTTCTCCGAGGAGAAGGGGACTCCTGTACAGACCACCGAAGCGTCGATTCGTTACGGCATCGCCCAGGTTTTTCCGAGCCGATGGGGCGCAGCCGCTCTACGAGCGGGGATGCTTTCGATCTGTCTGCGCTCGCAGCTGAGCGAGAAGTCCGTCGAAGTCGGCTGGCATGACGTCGAGGCGTTCGTCGTTCGCGGCATTAGCGAGATGAATCGTCATGTGAATCTGGTCCACGAAGACGGTGCATCCTTCACAGCCATCGAGGTGCGCTTCAAACGCGATGAGATCAGCGCTGTTGAGGGCATCGTCGAGGTACTCGGTGACCAGCTCGATCGCGTCAGCGCACCGAATGCTGAAGCCGGGTGGCGTTGGGTTGCTGGAATCAGACATCGGTGAGGTACTCCTCGAGGGTGCTTCGCAGAGTGGTGCGCCCGCGGTGGAGGAGCACCCGTTGATTGACCGATGAGATGCCAAGGGTGTGGCACACCTCGTCGGCCGTCCACCCGTGAACATCGCGCAGCGTGACGACTTCTTGTTGCGCTGGCGGGAGCTGGTCGATGGCGGCGGTGAT
>JBLFZD010000068.1:0-13544 GCA_047610085.1 Ilumatobacter sp.
CCGAGAACCTCGGACTCGCTCGCTCGACCTGCATCTCGAGGCCCGCTCCAACAAGGTCGGCCAATGGGTGGCCGACGGGCGTGAAACCCATCGCGGCATCATGACCAAGCACCGCAAGATCGCGTTCTTCGACCGACGTGAACATTGCAGCCGTTCGGATCCCTGTTGCGAACGACGGAACCGTCTCGACGATCGAACTGTCGAGATGCTCGAAGTCGGTGGCATGAACCGGTTCAAATGCGAGTGCACTGGCGGTGTCAAGCAACCACCTCGAAGGCAGCGTTCGCCGACCCGACCGAAGCGACCCGCGGGGGAACATGATCGTTCGTGCGCCGATCGGCGCCGAGGCAAGGGCAGCAAGAAACGCTCGATGCTGATGATGTAGCCGTGCTGACTTCGACTCGAGCTGATCGAGCGAGTTCGTACGCACCGCTTCAGGGAGAATCGCATCGTCACGGCGCCGCACCGGCAACACGCCTTCGGCGGCACCCACGACGAAGACCGCGTCGAAATCATGACCAACAGCTGAGACGATGGGTCCGTACATCACTCCCGTTCCAAATCGCCCGCGACGACCACGCGCGACGTCAAGCTCCGAGCCGAGCGCGCGGACAAAGACATCGGTGGTGGGATCTGGCTCGATCGCCTCAAGTGTGGCCAACCGGACGAGCCCTGCTTCGACGCGAGCGAACGCCTCTTGTTCGGCCTCAGGCCACCTGCCGTGTTGATGTTCTGCACCGAGCAGCCCGCGCATCAACTCGATGGCGGCTCGGCATCGATCCGGCCAACCGGTCGCGCCGGTCACCCCCGAGATCAGGCTGTGAAGCCGGTCGATGAAGGTCTGCAGATTCGCGACATCGGTGAGCACGTCGAGCTGTCGCTGACGGCGCCAGCCATCGTGATCAACCGTCGGATCAATTGCATCGTGGCGCTGCTGTGTGGTCGCCCGGTGTCGTTCGAGCTTGGCCCGCCAGTCACGCAGATCACCGACAACACCGGCATCGCGACTCACGGCGTCCCACGCTGCGGGCCTGACCCGTTCGCCGCCGGAGCGGATCGGGCCACCGCTCAGTAACGCCACCACACGATCACGACGCCAGCGATCATTCGGCAAGGCCAGAGCATTCAGCAAAGTCCGACCCGCCACCGAATCGGCAAGCCGCCGCTGATCGGGCCCGTTCACCGCAATACCTGCAGCGCCAAATTGCTGCTCGATGATTCGGGCGTACGGATCAGGAGTGGGAAAGAACACCGCGATCCGATCGGGCGCAGCTCCACCAGCGATCAAGCTCAACACCCGTGAGCAAACTTCACGAACCTCTTCAGCAGCGTCGGTCACCGACACAATGAAGTTGGCCGTCGGCGAGACCTGTTCCTCCAATGCGTGCCGGTCCCGGGCTGGCCGATGCACGCCGCCTTCAGCACACGTTCGCCACATTGCCTGGTCGGCATCCTCGTGCTCGGTCACACCCACGATGACCGATCTGTCGACAGCGTCGGAGAGCACCCGATTCAGAAAGTGCCCGAGTGCCGAACTCGTGGGAGCCGGCAAGTACCAAATGACGTGTCCGAAACGTTGCAGTTGCGCCGACAGGTCATCGCGCTCAGCAGCAGCAGTTGCGAGATCGCGTTCGGTGTGGAAGCCCCGCAGGTGTTGTGCGATCGATCGGTAGAACGCGATGGCGAGCAATGCGGCTTCGGAGCCCTCCTCTTCAATCGCCTCGAGACCAGCCTCGTCAACATTCGACAACTCAGCGAACAATCCTGCGAGTGCTGCTTCGGTGGCTTCGTGCTGAGCGACCGGGGCGTAGGGACCTGGGTTATCGGCCAACGCTCGCCGAACCGCAGCGCCAAGCACCGGATTGGTGATGGGACGAGTATCGAGCAGCAGGTCCGAGGCCACCTGCTCGGCGAGTTGGAATGGTGTCACGAAGGAGACGTTTGCCAACCCCAAACGCTCACCTGCGGCCAACGTGCCCGATCCAAGAAGACGTCGGACCGAGAGTCCGACGAAGTTGCTCGGCACGATGACCGTCACCGGACGCAACGGATCGTCGATGCGCGCCTCCCCGATTACTCCTGCGAGTGCTTCGGAGGCCGGTCGCCCGAGGCCGACGATGTGCGTGGGATCCATCACCGAGGCGACTCTACCGATGGGGTACTTCAGAGCTCAGCGTCGAATCGCCGCTAACGCTGATGGCCTCCGCGTTAGCGCGGCATGCCAGGCATGCCAGGCATGCCCGGTGTTCCAGGCAGACCCGGAAGGTCCATCCCGCCCTCTTGGAAATTAAAGCCCGGTGGTAGACCCTTGGGTCGCTGAGTACCACTCTTTCCCTTCTTCCCCTTCTTTCCCTTCTTGCCCCCAGGCATCCCCCCGCCGAGCACGCCCATCTTCTTCATCATCTTCTGCATCTCATCGAATTGCTTGACAAGGCGATTGACGTCGCCCACCTGTGTGCCTGAGCCCACAGCAATTCGCTGGCGACGGCTCCCGTTGATGACCTTCGGGAACGTCCGCTCTTCCATCGTCATCGAGCGGATGATTGCTTCGATGGGCTTGAGGTCATCGTCGGAGATGTTCGCGTTCTTCAGTTCCTTCGGGATCCCCGGCATCATCGACATGATGTTGCCGAGCGAACCCATCTTCTTGAGCTGCTGCATCTGGTCAAGGAAGTCGTCCAACGTGAACTGGCCGTCCATCATCTTCTGCGCGGCCTGCTCGGCCTGATCCTGCTCGAACGCGTTCTCGGCCTGCTCGATCAAGGTGAGCAGGTCACCCATGCCCAAGATGCGGCTCGCCATGCGGTCTGGGTGAAACTGCTCGAACTCATTGAGCTTCTCGCCGGTCGACGCGAAGGCGATCGGGACGCCGATGACCTCTTTCACCGACAGCGCTGCACCACCGCGTGCATCACCGTCCATCTTCGACATAATCACGCCGTCGATCTGGAGCGTCTCGTGGAATGCCTCAGCGGTCTGAACAGCGTCCTGACCGGTCATCGCATCGATGACGAGGAACGTGTAGTCAGGGGTGACAGCGCCAGAGATCAGGCGGATCTGCTCCATCATTTCGGAGTCGATCGACAGGCGGCCAGCGGTGTCGACGATGAGCACGTCGCGACCCAGACGCTTGGCTTCTTCGAGACCCTGATGGGCGGTGAGTACCGGATCTCCAGGGTCCGAGTAGACCGGCACATCGATCTGAGCACCGAGCGTGCGGAGCTGCTCGACAGCAGCTGGACGCTGGAGATCGGCACCGACCAGCAACGGCTGACGGCCCTGGGCCTTGAACCAGCTCGCGAGCTTTGCGGAGTTGGTGGTCTTACCGGAGCCCTGCAGTCCGGCCATCAACACGACGGTCGGAGGTTTCGCGGCAAACGTGATCGACAGCGTCTCCCCACCGAGTGCCCGGGTCAGCTCGTCGTTGACCGCTTTGACGACCTGCTGGCCGGGGTCGAGCGCCTTGGAGCGAGTGGCGCCGATTGCGTGCTCGCGGATGCGGTTGCAGATCGAGCGGACGACGGTGACGTTGACGTCGGCCTCGAGGAGAGCACTTCGGATTTCCTTCATCACCTCATCGACGTCAGCCTCGGTCAGGCGGCCCTTGCCACGGATCTTCTTGACGATGCCTTCAAGGCGGTCGGAGAGATTGTCGAACATACAGATGTCACGCTACCGGCCCGACGTGAGACGGTCCCGGACCCGTGAGAGTCAATTCAGCGTTCGAAGAGTGCGTTCACGAAGTCGTCGGGGTCGAACGGGATCAGGTCGCCGATCGTCTCGCCGATTCCGACGAGCTTCACAGGGATTCCAAGATCCGTCTCGATAGCGAACACGATGCCACCCTTGGCCGAACCATCGAGCTTGGTGAGCACCACGCCGGTCACCTCGGTGGCCTCGTTGAACTCCCTGGCCTGGATCAGACCGTTCTGACCTGTGGTCGCGTCGATCACCAGCAGCGTCTCGGTCACCTGGCCGGTGCCCTTCTCCGCAACTCGCCGGACCTTCTTCAGCTCGTCCATGAGGTTTGACTTGTTGTGCAGTCGACCGGCCGTATCAGCCATCACCAACTCGATCTTGTTCGCAGCAGCCTTCTCGACGCCGTCAAAAATGACCGAACTCGGGTCGCCGCCTTCGGAACCTCGGACAAACTCGACACCCGAACGCTCCGCCCAGGTCTGGAGCTGCTCGGCCGCTGCAGCACGGAACGTGTCACCCGCGGCCAGGAGCACTGAACGGCCAGCGATCGTCTGCTGGTTCGCAAGCTTGCCGATCGTTGTGGTCTTACCGACCCCGTTGACGCCAACGAACATCCACACGTTCGGCTCGCCCTCGCGACGTTCCACGAGATTGAGCGCCCGATCGCTCCCTCGCAGACGACTGGCCATCTCCTCCTGGAGGGCGTCGAGGAGCTCTGAGGGCTCGCTGATCTCCTTGGCAGCCACCTTTAACCGGAGACATTCGATCAATTCCTCGGTGATGCTGACGCCGACGTCGGCACGCAACAACGCTTCTTCGAGATCTTCGAAACTCTCGTTGGTGATTCCGCTCCGGCCGAGCACTCCGGCGATGGCTCCCGAAAACGTGGACCGGGCTTTGGCGAGGCGATCACGCAGCGTTCCCGGCGCCGGCTCGGCTTCGATCTCTGGTTCATCGACCTCAACGCCCTCATCGATTGAAGCGCCGGTTGCCTCACGCTCTTCAAGAATCGTTCCCGTCTTTACCTGGCTCTTCCTGGCTCCGGTCCGGTCGATGGGTTTCGCGGTGGGGGGCAGCGAGCCTTGCTGGCGGCGGTTATTGACGACCACGCCAACGCCAAAGACAAAGACGAAAGCGAGCAGTACGAGGAGGAGAATTTCAACGGCACCCATGGCCGAGGAACGCTACCGTCAGCGCCCATTCGCACCCTCAATCACCCGCGATCAAGCGGCGCCGGCAACGTTCGAGTGAAGCCAACGATTCGAACCGGTCAGACGTCGAGCGGGAGGCGTCCGACTTCGGACTTCTCGGTGACGACCTTGCTGCTGCCGCCCGGCTGCATGCTGACCCCGAGCAAGCAATCGCCGGCTTCCATCGTGCGCTTCTGGTGTGACACCACAATGAGCTGGGCATCCTTGCGGAACTCCTGAATCAGGCCCAAGAATCGGTGCAGGTTCACGTCATCGAGAGCAGCCTCGACTTCGTCCATCACGTAGAACGGTGACGGACGCGAGCGAAACACGGCGAACAGGTAGGCCAGCGCCGTCAGCGAGCGTTCACCACCTGACAGCAGCGAGAGCTTCTTGACGTTCTTGCCGCTGGGTTTCGCTTCAACCTCGATGCCCGTGTTGAGCATGTCATCGGGATGGGTGAGCTTCAGCTTGCCGGTACCGCCGGGGAAGAGCAGGGAGAAGAGCTCGGTGAAGTTGACGCTCACATCGGCGAACGCTGCAGCGAACACGTTCTGGATCTCACCATCGACTGCGGCGATGACCCGAGCGAGTTCACGGCGGGTACTGCGAACGTCCTCAAGCTGTTCTTCGAGGAACGTATGGCGGGTCTGCAACTCGTTGAACTCTTCGAGTGCGAGCGGGTTAATCGGCCCAAGCAAGCGCAACTCGCGTTCGAGTTCGCGGACGCGCCCTGCAGGCGACGCGCCCTCTGGAATCTCCGGCATTTCAGCGGCTTCGGCCACGGCGGGTTCGATGTCGAGGTCGCGCCGCAACGTCTCGATCGACGTTTCAAGACGCAGCTTGGCTTCGGCCTCTTCGATCTCGGCCTTACGAGCACGCTCGCGGATGACGTCGAGAGATTTTTCCTTCTCGGCGCGTTCACGGCGAAGTGTGTCGAGTTCGGTCGTCAGCCCACGAACCTCGTCGCTTTGTTTGCGTCGGGTCTCGACCAGCGTGCCGTGACGTGACTCCACAACGACGCGGTGGCCATCGACGAGTTCGGATAGGCGATCGATCGCTCCGATCGCTCGCTCGATCACGACGCGGCGATCTTGGGCAGCTGCGCGCGCCTCAGCATCGGCTTCGAGGCGGCGCTCGGTTTCGGCGATGCGCCGTCCGAGGATCTGGCGAGCCTCGATCAACCCAGCGTTGCGGACCTCAAGGTCTTTGCGCTTCGACGCCAGCACTGCAGCCCGAGACTCCAGCTCAGCACGAAGCTGTCCTCGAGCGCGAGCCGCATCGGATTCAGCCTGCTCGTCAGACTCGAGCGCCGGGAGGAGCGCTTCAAGTTCGCCGACACGCTGCTGTTCACGCTGGCTGTTCGCTTCCGCCTCGGCAATCGTTCGTGCGAGCGTCTCAAGCTCAGTCTGAATTTCACGTCGCTCGCCTTGAGCGCGGGCAAGCCCTTCGGACGCCGCTGTGAGCTTGGCATCGTTTGCATCGAGGCGACGGCTGATGTCCTTCTCCGCAACTCGCGATTGCTGAAGTGTCGACTCGTTGGCGGCGAGCGCAGTGCTGGCAGCTGTGAGACGTTCGGCTGCCGTTTCGGCGTGCGAACGTGCATCGTCAAGCGCCGCCGCCGTTGCGCCAGAACCAGCGGCACCGATACGCCAACCGCTGAGTCCAAAGCGATCTCCCGCTTCGGTCACGATGACCGCATCGGGGTGAGCGATGGCTGCGTCGAGCGCTGCAGACACCTCGTCGATTCGCACCGCCGAACCGAGCAACCCGTCGAGGAGCGCATTCACGTCGCTGCTTGACGAACGGGCGTGAGGTCGCACCGCGTCGCCGACGTTGGGTCCCGAACGGTCGGAGAATTGAGAGCCGAGCGCAATGACTGCGCCGCTTGTGTCCGAGCTGCGCAGTGCGTCAAGGGCGTTTCGCGCCGAGTCGGGGTCGGATACGACGACTGCGGTCAGTGATTCACCGAGCGCTGCTTCAACAGCTGGTTCCCAGCCAGTATCAATTTCGATCAAATCGAGCAACGTGCCGAGGACTCCGTCGACACCTTGCAGCCGTTCGGCGCCCGCTCGTGCTCGTGCTGCGTCGAGAGCCATCTGTAGAGCTTCGACACGCCCCGTTGCCGTCGATGCGGCATCAGCGGCATCAGCGCGCTCGGCGCTGACCGCTCCGACAGCTGCTTGCGCCAACTCCAACGCCTCCTCGGCAGCACCCATCTCATCGAACAGCGGACCTTCGACATCGCCCGCTTCTTCGCATTCCGTGCGGAAGCGCGCTGTTTCTTCTTCGACCAGCTGCAGCCGCTCGGACATTGAATCATTGCGGCTTGTGGCGCGGCGGAGGTCCCCGAGGGTCCGCTCCAGCGCCGACTTGACCGACCGCGCTTCACCGCGCACCTCGGCAGCTGCGCTTGCAGCCTTGGCCGCAGGCTGATCCACTCCTACAGCGTCGAGTACCTGGGCCCGTTCGGCCTTGAATGCTTGCTCTTCGGCTTTCAACTCGTTTGCGGCGGGCTCGAAGGTTTCAAGCTCGGCGATCACGTCGATGAGTTCTGCTCTGAACCGGGCGCCGTCGGCTTCGAGGTTCGCGACAACACCCGCATCGATGAGCTGGCCCTTGTCGCGTTCGAGTGATCGGCGTCGCTCGACGAGCACAGCAGCGAGGCCTCGGGCACGTTCACGTAGTTGCTCGACTCGCACCAGCTGATCGCTCACGTCGCTAGCCCCACGAGCGCTCAGCTGCGCCTCGATCGCCATGATCGATGTGTCCAGACCGGCAAGCGCCGTCTTCAATTCCTGTTCGGCGCTTGAGCTGTCGAGCTTGACCGCAGCGAGCGATTCAAGTTTGGTGCGCAGTGCGGCGATCTCACGACCGGCAACGAACGTCTTCAGCTCCGTCAGTTCGATGATCAGCCCGCCATGTCGTTCGGCAGCCTTTGCTTGACGTTCGAGCGGACGCAGCTGACGGCGAACCTCACGCAACAGGTCCTGCACGCGGAGAAGGTTCGCCTCGGTCGCGTCAAGGCGACGCTCGGCCTTCTCTTTTCGCTTACGGTATTTGAGAACGCCAGCAGCCTCTTCGATGATCGCTCGCCGTTCTTCGGGCCGTGCGTTCAGGACGGCATCGATCTGGCCTTGGCTGACAATGACGTGCTGCTGGCGGCCAACGCCAGCGTCAGACAGCATTTCCTGTACGTCGAGGAGGCGGCAACCGACTCCGTTGATGAGGTACTCCGACTCGCCGGTGCGGAAGAGCACGCGGGTGATCGTGACCTCGTTGAACTCGACGCCAAGCGTGCCGTCGGAGTTATCGATGGTAATGCTGACCTCAGCCCGACCAAGCGCAGGACGCGCTGCGGTGCCGGCGAAGATCACGTCGTCCATCTTTTGGCTGCGAACCGCCTTGGGCGACTGGGCGCCAAGCACCCAGGCCATTGCGTCGACAACGTTCGACTTGCCTGAGCCGTTGGGACCAACGACGACGGTCACGCCTGGCTCAAGGACCATGGTCGTCGAATCGGCAAACGACTTGAAGCCCTTCAGGGCGAGACTCTTCAGATACACAGCGCTGACGAAGCTACTCCCTCGACACCGCACTCCCCCAGCACCGGTGACACGAGACCCTCCTCATTGACCAAACTCACGCCGCGCTCGGCGCCCATCAACGCCGGTCAGGATTGGCAAACAGGACAGAAATGCGTGCTGCGTCCACCGCTCACCGTGCGGCGAATCCAGCCACGTCCACACGTTGAACAGCGCTCTCCCGTGCGTCCGTAGACACGATGATCGTTCTGATACGACCCACTCGATCCCATTAGGTCGACGTACTGAGCGTCCCCGAGTGTGGATCCTCCTGCATTGATCGACTCGGTGAGGATGTCGACGATTGCTGCATGCAGCCGCCATGTGGCGGGGGCATCGATCGTGTTTGCCGGGCGATCGGGGCGGAGACGCGCCCGATGGAGCGTTTCGTCAGCGTAAATGTTGCCGATTCCCGCGATGACCCGCTGGTCGAGCAGGAGCGGCTTCAGTGCCCTGCCCGTTGATCGGACGAGCGAGCGCAGCTCGCCACGCGGGAATTCGTCGGCAATCGGATCAACACCGAGTTGAGCAATGCTCGGTAGCTCGACGTCGACACGGTCGGGCGCGTACACGACAACCTCACCGAACGTACGTGGGTCGACGAACCATGCTTCTCGACCGTCGTCGAGGTGCATCACCACGTGCGTGTGCGGCGGACGGTCCGCTCCTCCGTCGGCAAGCAGAACCTGGCCACTCATGCGCAAGTGAATCATCATGGTGTCACCCGAGTCGAGCGGCATCAGAAGGTACTTGCCGCGGCGCTCGGCGGCGATGACGGTTGTGTTGGTGAGCCCGTCGATCAGCGCTTCTCGAGAGGTGCGACGGACCACGCGTTCTCGGCCAACTTCAACCGAGATGATGGTGCGACCCACCAGATGCTCCGCAAGCCCGCGGCGGACGGTCTCGACCTCGGGTAACTCAGGCATATCAACTGAGCGCCGAGCACGCCGCAGCTGCAGCCACTTGCTCAGCAGCCTTCTTCGAACGCCCGTCACCCGAACCAACCGCCTTGGCGTTGACCAACACTTCGGCAGTGAAGACCCTGGCATGGTCCGGGCCAGTCGACGTCAGTGAATAGCTCGGTGACCCTCGGCCGAGCCGAGCGCACATCTCTTGGAGCTGAGTTTTGTAGTCCTGGTGACCAACGCCCTCGTCAGCATCGTCAAGGTGGGGAGCGACGAAGCGTCTGACCAGTGCGAAAGCGTCATCGGCACCGCCGTCGAGGTAGACGGCTCCGAGTACCGCTTCGAACGCATCAGACAGGATCGAGGGTTTGTCTGCGCCATCTGCGGCTGCCTCTCCTTTGCCGAGCTTGAGAAATTCGCCGAGTCCGATCTCACGGGCGATCGCTGCAAGGGCGGCTTCGTTGACCACCCCCTTGCGCAGGTCGGTCAAACGACCCTCGGCCTGGTCCCCGAATCGATGGTAAACAATGTCAGCAATCGCCCACCCGAGCACAGCATCGCCGAGAAACTCAAGGCGCTCATTGCTCGCAGCGTCACCATTCTCCGCACACCAAGAACGGTGGGCAAGCGCGCGATCGAGGAGACCGATCCGTTCGAACCGATGTCCAATACGTTCGCTGAGCGCATCAAGCGACACGAAACGCCGATCAGTCGTTTGCGTTCTCGAAGACGTAGTCGACGGCATCACGCACCGTCTTGAGGTCTTCAAGGTCCTCGTCTTCAATGCGAAAGCCGCTCGCCCGTTCGCCAACGTTCTCTTCGAGCGCTTCGACGAGTTCGATCAGTGCCAACGAATCAGCGTCAAGGTCGTCGACGAATGATTGACCTTCTGAAATTGTGTCGGGCTCGATTTCGAGGATGTCGGAGAGGGCGTCACGGACGATCCGAAGGATCTCGTCTCGCTCGATCTTGTTCGCTGACATGTGGGGAGCCTACGGGGTCTCAGTCGCGGGTCGCGGCGATCGCCGCCGTGATCTCGGCGGTGATGTCCTGGTCGATCATGTCGCGTGCAACGCCGATGCCATTGCGAATGGCATCAGAACTCGACGAGCCATGCGAAATGATGCAAACGCCATCAACGCCCAGCAGGATCGCTCCGCCGTACGTGTCGGGGTTCAGCGTCGAATACAGCGGCAGAAGAGCAGGCATCAATGCGTCGGCGTGCTCTTTGAATTCGGGCTCATCGAAGGCTTCAAGAAGTGCTCCAATAACAGCCTTCATCCCGCCTTCGAGCGTCTTGAGCACGATGTTGCCGGTGAACCCATCGGTCACGCAGACATCGACCTCGTCGCTCATAATGTCGCGACCTTCAACGTTGCCAATGAAATTGATACCCGGGGTCATCGAGAGCAGTGCGTGGGTGTCCTTGCGGAGCTGGTCGCCCTTCGATGCTTCTTCACCAATCGACAACAGACCAACGCGCGGGTTGTCAATATCGAAACGGTGACGAGCGAAGATCGAGCCCATCTGGCCGAACTGGACCAACCATTCAGCTTGAACTTCAGCATTGGCACCGGCGTCGAGCAACACCGTGGGTGTAGTCCCGGGTACCGGGATTGGCGTGGCAATCGCAGGGCGCTTGACGCCCTTAACGCGACCCATCCGGAGTAGCGCTGAGGCCATCGTCGCCCCGGTGTTACCAGCCGAAATCATTGCGCCGGCCTTGCCATCGCGAACCGCCTCAGCGGCACGAACGAGCGTGGAGTCCTTCTTACGTCGAACGGCCGAGGCCGGGTCATCGTGCATGCCGATGACTTCGGACGCCTCGATCAATGCGATCGTTCCGTTCGGACCTTCACGACCTGCAAGATCAGACGGGCCGACAAGCACAACGGGGATACCGTCGGCAGCGGCCGCGTGAGCACCCGCCAGATTTGGGCCTGGCCCATCGTCGCCGCCCATCGCGTCGACTGCCACCGGCAACATATTTGAGATCGTGGTCAAGGCTGACGAATCAGCTGACGTCGATGGCGTACCGGTCGCGGTACCAGCCACACCCGCCACACACGACGTGCGGGGTCTTTGCAGCACCGCACTTCGGGCACACGCTGCGAGCAGGCACCTTCAGCGTCCACGCGCTTGCGCGGCGACTGCGAGTCTTCATCTTGGAGGTCTTCTTCTTCGGGACAGCCATCGTTTGCTCTCGTTCTCTCCGTATCGACCGCCGGCTTCACGCAGATGGCGTGTCACTCAGGTCTTTGGTCGGTCGTCAGGGCCGTTGTACGATATCGGGTCCGACCCCAGGTCCAACCTCGAATTGCCTGACATCTTGTTCACATGGCACACCATCAGTCATCAAGGACCAGTCCATCGAGTGCTGCCCAGCGGTGATCTTTCACCTCGTTGTCGCATGTGCATGTGGCAACATTGCGATCAATACCGCACGTTGCGCACAGCCCAGCACAGTCAGCGCGGCAGACGCGTTCATCGTCGAGTTCGAGTAATGCCGCCTGGCGGGCCATCGGTGCGAGATCAAGTTGGCTCTCAACGATCGGGTATGCCTCTTCATCGATAATTTCGACCTGGTACAGCTCGTTCACGCTTGCAATTGCCTCGCCCGACAGCTTCTTCAGGCATCGCCGACACGGGGCTGCCCATGGCGCACGTACTTCGCCACGCACGACAATCCCATCGTGCATCGTTTCGAGCTCAACATCGACGGTGATCGGACCGGCGAGCGCATCGTGAACGACTTCAAGGTCAACGCCGGGGAGGGTGACGTCGATCGGCTTGATCGCTCCGGGCTGGCGCAACATCACCACAGCGTTCACTCGTAAATCCCGCGAGTCGGGGGCCATCAATTCCATCGCAGAAACGCTACGCCCAACAAAGTCTTACCCCACCGACCCCGCAAAGCCACACAACTCAGCGCGCCAAGATATTCGAAGAACTGGCTCCCACGATTGTGCAGCGGTGACCGAATAAGACGCCGCGAACTCACCATCGGACTTCCCCTTCTCACCATCGGACTTCCCCTTCTCTCACCGCCGGCACCGTGATCGGCGCAGGGACACAACAATTCGCGTTGGCTGACGTGTTGAGCGGCAACTGACCCGCCCTCGTCCCGATCGAGACCTGCAGTCTGGTCGACACACGTCGCGACCTAAACACCGTCGGCCCGAACAATGATCCGCTCGGGCCAGCCAGCACCGTGACCGTCGACGCCCAGCGACCCAACACGGATTGCACCAGCAAGATCCCTGCCGGCGCCACCGCACTCTCACTTAACATCACGGCCCTCAACGCCACCAGCAACTCCTGCCTCACGATCTGGCCCGAAGGCATTCAACCCGTGCTATCGGCACTCAACCCCGCACCCGACTCACGCGTGTTCAACGCCGTCACCACTGAAGTCGCCCCCAATCAGACGTTCCAGATCTTCAACAACCGGGGCAACGTCAACCTCGTCGTCGACGTCAACCGCTACTACAAAAACCACGACCACGACGACCGCTACTTCGCCCAGGCCGAGGTCGATGCGCTCCTCGTTCCATAGATCGTGACCGAGTCGATCACGATCCTCGCATGGGCGTTCCATACTCGGTACAGCAGCACTTCGGTGGTCCCGTTCCCCGCCCACCAACTGGGCGGCCGACCATTCGAAAACAGCAGCGGTGGCGACACCATGCTCTATGCGCGGGTCATGCTGCCGCCCGGCTCCACGGTCACACACGTGGAGTTCGGCGTTTTCGGCAACGCTGCGACAGATATGCTCTCGCGCCTCACAAAGCAGATCGGGACGGACTCGATCGCCCTGGAGGCGGTGGGCACCTTGGGTGCCACACCGGATCGCCGAATCGCAACCGCCGAGACGATCACTTCCGCGGCGGTCGGCACCAGCACCGAGGCCGGAAAGGTCAGCTTGCTGCGTTGGGCGATCGGACCCGGCTCAGGCTTCTTGGTCGAAGAATCCGTGTGTGTCATCGTCGTCGGTGACGTCGGTGGCGATTTCCCCGCCGCCGATCGACAGTCGCTGGCGCCCGGCATGCACGGTCTTACCGAGCTTGTCGAGCAAGATCTCGAACGAACCGAGGCGCTGATCGAGGAAGTCTTCGGTCTCGTGCTTCAGTCGACGAGAGTCGGCTTCGGCGGTCTCCATGACCTGG
>JBLFZD010000069.1:0-13476 GCA_047610085.1 Ilumatobacter sp.
GATCACGGGCGTGATCAAGGCGAATATTCCGGCTCGAATGGCATTCGCCGTGTCGTCGCTGACCGACTCTCGCGTCATCCTCGATCAGCCTGGCGCCGACAAGCTCGTGGGCAAGGGCGACATGCTCTTGCTTCCGGGTAACTCGTCGGTGGCTAACCGAATCCAGGGTGCATTCATCACCGAAGAAGAGGTCCGCGAGGTCGTGGCGCACTGGAAGGCGCAGGCTCCTGAGGTCATCACGTCCTCAGAGATCGAAGCGGGCGATGTTGGAGGAGCCGGTGGTCCTTCTGCGATGAGCTCACCGGCTCTCACACCGCCTTCGCCCGGCTCGTCGATGGCCGGAGCGATTACCGGTGGCGGGTTCGACGTCACGTCTGACGCCAATGCGTTCTCGGCTGGAGCCGAAGATGACGACATGGCAATGATGCGCCAGGCGATGGAACTCATCGTGCGCAGCCAGCTTGGCTCGACTTCAATGTTGCAGCGGAAGCTGAAGGTCGGGTTCGCACGGGCAGGACGCATCATGGACCTGCTCGAAACTCGCGGGGTGGTCGGCCCCAGCGAAGGTTCCAAGGCGCGTTCGGTGCTGATGACCGTTGAAGAGTTTGAGTTGCTGCAGCAGAATGGGCAGCTCTAGTTCTTTCCATGACTGTTCCGGTTGTTGACCTCACTGGGTTTGTTGGCGGTTCCACCGAGCACCGTCGTTCGATTGGCTCCGATATCAATCGAGCGTGTCGTGACGTCGGGTTCTTCTCGGTGGTCGGGCATGGGGTCGACGACCAAATCATCGTGGCGGCGCACGAGGCGGCCCTCGCTTTTTTCGACCTTCCGCTTGCCGATCGGCTCACCGCAGAGAAGCCGAACCCGAGCTACCCCTATGGTTATTCACCATTTTCCAAGGAGGCGCTGAACCGGTCGCTCGGAGGAGTGGCGGTTCCCGACCTCAAGGAGACTTACAACGTGGGGCCGATCGGGGCACCACCTCGTCCGCTTGACGAGATGGTCGACCCCGATGAGCGTGATATTTGGGCACCCACGATATGGCCGGTTGGGCAGCCCCGGCTGCGCGCAGCGGTGGAGTCGTACTATGAGGCGATGGCCGATTTGGCCGACACGGTGATGGACGCATTCGCTGTTGCACTTGGTTTGGGGAGCGGGTGGTTCGGTCCGCTCATCGACCAACCCGGATCGGCACTACGCCTCGCTCATTATCCACCGCTCGACACCGCTCCAGCTGCCGGGTCGTTTCGCGCTGGGGCCCACACCGATTACGGCACGCTCACGATTTTACGGCTTGACGCCGAGCCTGGTTTGCAGGTCGAACGACGGACCGGTGAGTGGGTCGATGTCGATGCGCCAGACGGTGCGCTCGTGGTGAACCTCGGCGATCTCATGCAGCGATGGAGCAACGATCGGTGGCGGTCCACGCTGCACCGAGTGGTCGTGCCTGAAGGTCGCCACGCCGAGGGTCGGCTCACGATGCCGTTTTTCCACAACGCCAACTGGGACGCCATCGTTGAGTGCGTCGTTGCCGACGGCGAGGTGCCCCACTATGAGCCGGTTGGCGCTGGAGCACACCTCATGGAGAAGTTCCGCGCCACGGTGGTTTAGGCCTGGCGGCCCATCCAACCGGCTCGCCGAAATCCTTTCTGAACTGGTGTCACGGTTCGGAGCCCCGCCCGGCAGATAGCGTGCAGCCGTGCAGCGCTTCTACGTCGAGACGCTCGGCTGTCCTAAAAACGATGTTGACTCAGACAAGCTCGTTGGCGCGCTCGTCGCCGACGGTATGGAAGCGACGGATGATGCTGCTCTGGCGGACCTGGTCGTGGTCAATACGTGTGCGTTTATCGACACGGCGCGTCAGGAGTCGGTCGACACCATTTTGGCTCTCGATGAGCAACGCAACGCCACAAGTCGTCTTGTTGTCACCGGCTGCATGGCGGAGCGTTATGGCGACGAACTTGCCGAAGCGTTGCCCGAGGTCGATCAGGTTGCGGGGTTTGGTCAAGCTTTCAACTTGGTCCCCAGCGACCGCGACGGCACCGAGGTGCCGACGCTGCAAGGAGCTTCGCAGACCGAGCGCAAGCTGATTCCGGTTTCGTCGGTGCCGTTGCCAGCGTTCGACCTCCTCAACCTTCCTCGGCCGAAGTCGTCTGCTCCGTGGGCGTACGTCAAGATTGCCGAGGGTTGCGATCGCTCTTGCGGGTTCTGCGCCATCCCAAGTTTCCGTGGTCCGCAGCGAAGCCGCGACGTGGAGTCGATTCTCGATGAGGTTCAACAGACCGAAGCCCGCGAAATCGTCCTCGTCGCCCAGGATCTGGCGTCGTATGGCAAGGATCGTCCCGATGAGATGGGTGCTGGCTCAATCGTGCCACTCGTGAATGCGGTCGCTGCTGCGGTTGACCGTGTGCGCCTTCTGTACTTGTACCCGAGCGATCTCAGCGACGAATTGATCGACTCGATCTGCAACAGCGGCGTGCCGTATTTCGACCTGTCGTTGCAGCACGTTTCCAAGCCGCTGCTGCGTCGCATGCGCCGCTGGGGTGACGGGCAGCGCTTCCTCGACCGGATCGAAGACATCCGTCGTCGCGAGCCGACCGCAGCGTTCCGTTCCAACTTCATCGTCGGGTACCCCGGTGAAACAGAAGAGGATCACGACCAACTCCTTGACTTCGTTGAACGTGCTCAGCTCGATTGGTGTGGGTTCTTTGCTTACAGCAATGAGGAAGGCACCTACGCAGCTGACCTCGATCAGCACGTCGATCCGAAGTTGATGAACGAGCGTTTGGTCGAGCTTCGCGAACTGCAAGATGAGATCACCGCCGCTCGCCGCGATGCGCTCATTGGTACCACCCTCGAAGTGTTGGTCGACGCCCCGGGTGTGGCGCGTAGCCATCTTGAGGCTCCCGAGATCGACGGAATTATTCACGTCCCCCACGACTTGGCAGTCGGTGAACTGCTGCACGTCGAGATCGTCGACGCGTTGGGTCCCGACTTGGTCGCCGCCGGTGTCGACGTGAGCACACTCGACGAGATCGATGACTGATGGTCGAATCGGTGAACAGCTGGGCGAATGCCATCACTGCGTTGCGGATCCTCCTTGCGCCGCTGGTCTTCTTGGCGATTCCCGAAGATGGCGCGGGCTCGTGGTGGGCGTTCGCTCTGTGGTTCATTTTATGCTCGAGTGATGGGGTCGATGGCTACATCGCCCGACGTCGTGGCCCCACAGCGGTCGGAGCTTTCCTTGACCCGCTGGCTGACAAGGTCCTCGTGCTCGGTGCAATGTTCACGCTCGTGGCTCACGACATCTTCTGGTTCGTGCCCGTCGTGATCATCGCTGGACGTGAACTCCTCATTAGCGTCTATCGAATTGTGAAGAGTGGTCGGGGTATCAGCGTCCCGGCAAGTCAAATGGGCAAGTACAAAACTGTGGTCCAGCAGTTCGCGGTCGCGTTTGCACTCTTCCCTGCCACAGCGCGGGACGTCACCTGGACATGGCTTTGGCTGCTGTGGATCTCGGTTTTCTTGACCCTGGCCAGCGGTGCTCAGTACCTGTGGCATGCCACGAACCACGCGCCAGCCAACGTGGCTGAACCGGTTGCTTGAGGCTGCTATGAACGTTTCAGTTCTTGCAGTCGGCACGGAGTTGCTGCTCGGCCAGATCATCGACTCCAATTCGGCGTGGATGGGCGAAGAACTCGCAGCGCACGGAATCGATTCGTTGATTCAGGTGAAGGTCGGTGACAACGTTGAGCGGATCGAACGGCAACTCCGAAAGTTGCTGGACGAATCCGACGCTGTCGTTCTGTGTGGCGGCCTTGGGCCGACACACGATGACCTGACTCGTGAGGCGATTGCTGCGGTGATGGGCTCGGAACTGGTGCTCGATGCCGACCTCGGTGACGTGATCCGTCAGATGTTTGAGTTGCGTGGACGCCGAATGGCCGAAAACAATCTGCGCCAGGCGATGGTGCCCGTTGGAGCAGAGATCATCGCGCAGACCCGAGGCACCGCACCAGGTTTGATCTGCCCCATCACGATTGATGGTGTCGGCAAGGTTGTCTACGCGGTGCCTGGTGTCCCGCATGAGATGAAGGACATGATGCAGCGGGCGATCATTCCCGATCTGGTTCGTCGCAGTGGGTCGACCGATGTGATTGCCAGTCGGGTGTTGCGCACGTGGGGCGAGTCTGAGAGTGGGCTCAACGAACGCCTCGATGGAATCATCGAGGAGCTCGACGGCCCCGCAACCCCGACGCTTGCATTTCTGGCGTCGGGTTGGGAAGGGTTGAAGGTTCGTCTCACTGCCAAGCAGCCGACGCTCGAAGCCTGCGACACGCAGCTCGATGAGTGGGAACGCCGAGTGCGGATAGAGATTGGCGATGTCGTGTTTGGTACGGGCAGCGAGACCATGGAATCTGTGGTGCTCGAATTGTGCCGTGAACGAGGGTTGACGCTCGGGGTGGCCGAATCGGTTACCGGGGGACTGGTTGGGGCTCGCCTCACCGGGGTCCCTGGGGCGAGTGATGTGTTCGTTGGGTCGATCGTCAGCTACGCGACGCGTGTGAAGCAAGATTTGTTGAACGTGTCGGAGGGTCCGGTCATTTCTGAGGCAGCCGCTCGTGAGATGGCCCACGGTGCGCGAGAGCGGCTGGGAACCGATGTGGCGCTCGCGCTCACGGGAGTCGCTGGGCCTGCTGAGCAGGACGGGCAGCCTGCGGGAACGTTGTGGATTGGCATGGTTGGTCCGGGTTTTGACGAGGTCCGCCATGTGCTCTTGCCGGGCCAGCGCGAGCAGATGCGCGAGTTCTCTGTGATCACCGCGCTCGGAGCGTTGCGTCACCTGGTTGCCGAACTCCCGCTCGGGTGACGGCGTTGGCTCTCGCTCGTTCGGTATTGTCCCAGCTAAAGGACACCATGCAATGGCCGAACCAACGTATCCCACTCCCGACGTGCCCCGCCAGGCGCGGCCGGTGAACAACTCCGAACGCGGCCAGCGCAATGCGCTCATCGGTCTCAGTGTCGGCTCGGCCTTGGTGCTGTTGATCGGCGTCATTGCGGTAATGCTGACGCGGCCTGACGACACCAGCGCAATCCCGGCAACGTCGCCCGTGGTGTCGACCACGCTCGCCGCAACAGTGGCGCCCAGCACCCAGCCAGCCACCTCGACCACAACGACGACACTGCCGAAACCAACGACGACACTGCCGATTCTGGTCGAGGCCATTGCCGACGCTGGTCCCGATCTCGCTGTGAACGCGGGTGAGGTCGTAACGCTCGAAGCGCTTGCGGTCACCGAGGGATCTGGCGATGATGAGATCGTGTGGCGCCAAACCGCCGGCCCGGATGTGACGGCAGGTGTGGGTGCACTGGGCGGTCAAACCGTATCGTTCGGAGCCCCTGACGATGTTGTGACCCTCGAGTTTGAGCTCGTTGTGGGCAGTGGTGGTCGCGAGGCCACCGCACCTGAGGCGACCGACGATTTGATCGTGCGCGTGTTTGAAGATGTAGCGGCGGCGGTCTTCGTTGACGGGGCGACAGGGGATGATGCTGCGGCGGGCACAATGGAAGCGCCGCTTCGGACGATTGCCGCGGCCGCCTCGGCCCAGAACGGCAGGGATGTTTACGTGCGCAGCAGCGTCGTCTACGTCGAGAGTCAGACCATTCGGCTGGGGTCTGGGTCGAGCCTCTACGGAGGGTTTGTTGACGGATGGGTGCGAGATCGCTCACAGCGCCTGGAAATCGACGGTGCAGCAATCGCCATCGAGGTCGCGGGCGACGGAGTCCGGCGGCTGTCTGCTCTCGAGGTCACGAGTCGGGCCGCGCAGTCTGCCAATCGATCCATTGCAGTTCGCGTGATTGAGGCCGAGATTGTGACGATCGAAGACAGTCGATTGGTGTCGGGCGCGGCGGGGGACGCGATTGGCACGGGTGACGGCGAGCAGGCAGGTGTAAGTGTCGGGGTGCTTGCTGTTGAGACCGGTGAAATCCGACTCGTGCGGTCAACGGTGAATGGTGGACATGGCGGCGATGGAGCGGCGGGCATCGAGGGGGACGGCAGGTCCGACGGTGATCGAGGTGACGATGGAAGTGGAATCTCGGCAGGTGGTGGCGCCGAAGGCGACGACGATCGCCAGGGCGGCGATGGTGGCGACGGTGGAATTTCTGGAACAGGCGATGACGCCCCTGGACCGAAGGGCGGGGCCGGTGGAGCGAATGAAGGTGACAATGGATCTTTCGGCCAGGGCGGCTCGGGAGGTAACGGCGGACGTGGCGGGGACGGCGGCAGCGGGCTGCTCGGCGATGATGAGTCGGTTCCCGTTGGGGCGCGGGGGCAATCAGGAGATGATGCCGTTTCGGGCGCGGGGGCCGGTGGCGGCGGTGGTGGCGCGGGAGTTGTCGCCGACGAAGAACTTGCGACCTCCGGTGGCGGCGGTGGTGGTGGTGGTGCGGGGGCTCTCGGCGGTGGCGGAGGCGCTGGTGCGAGTGGCGGTGGTGGTTCGGTTGGAGTGTGGGCGGTTGGAGTCGATCGCGTGGTCATTCGTGAGTCGCTGGTGGCGGCAGGTGGCGGTGGCGGTGGCGGTGGCGGTGGCGTTGGTGGCAACGGCGGCGGCGGCGGGCAAGGCGGAGCGGGCGTCAGAGGCGACGAAGAAGACTCGGCAGGTGGCAATGGAGCCGGTGGTGGCGGTGGTGGCGCTGGTGGAAACGGTGGCAACGGTGGCGGCGGTGCTGGTGGCCCGTCGTTCGGAATGCTGACAACCGATGTGGATGCTGTTGATATCTCGGCGAGCACGATTCGTGGTGGCGGAGGCGGCAACGGAGCGAACGGCGGTTCCGGCGGAGACACAGGAGGCGCTGGCAAGCCTGGATCGAGTCGCTCAGGTGGAGCTGGCGGAGAGAGCGGTGGTGGTGGCAGTTCGGGGAGCGGTGCTGGCGCATCCGGCGGCTCGTCGTTCGGGTGGTTCGATGTGAGTGGTGCTGTGCAGACCTTCGACGCCGCCGAGTTCATCGAAGGAAACGCCGGCGGCGGCGGCTCGGGTTCAATTGAAGGCGACTCGGGTCTCGAAGCGACCGCCAACGTCGGCGCCGGGTAGTGCTCAAATGCGCCGTGGTACGCAAGTCACGGGGTAGGCGCAGGACAGGATTGTCGAGTCGGGTTGTATCGTGTGGGCCGGCCCCGGTAGCTCAGTGGATTAGAGCAGCGGGTTTCTACCCCGTCGGTCGCAGGTTCGAGTCCTGCCCGGGGCGCCAGAGTTTGCAGCCAGGTACATCTGGAGTTCGCCGTTTCCGTTCCTGCCGTGGGCGCTTCGCAATCTTCGTTTGGGAGAGGTGACCGACGCTTTTCCGATCATGTGCGCTCGGCGGTATAGTGCGATGTCCGCTGCGGCTGTGGCGACACCCCCAACAACGAGGTACTGCGTGAATTTTAAGAAGGGCGAGACTTGCATCTACCCCCAGCACGGCGCATGCGTCGTGCAGGGAACGAAGAAGATGGAGTTTTTTGGCGAGAAGCGGGAGTACCTGATTCTCAAAACGGTGATCAATGAGATGACGCTCAAGGTCCCGATCGACAAGGCTGACGATGTCGGCGTGCGCCCTCCGGTGTCACCTGACGAACTCGAAGACCTTGTTTCGGTGTTGGCCAAGCCTGACCCGCGCGTTCCCTCCAACTGGAGCCGCCGGTTCAAGAACCACCAGGAGAAGCTCAAGTCGGGCGACGTCTACCAGGTGGCTGAAGTGGTTCGTAACCTCGCAGCCCGCAATCGTGATGCCTCGCTGTCCGCAGCCGAGCGCACCATGTACGAACGTGCCCGCGTCAATCTGATTTCCGAGATCTCGCCGGCACTCAAGGTGTCTGCCGAAGACGCAGAGATTTATCTTGACGAAGCGTTGGCGAAGGGCGTCCTGAAGGACGGCGAAGAAGTCGACGAGAAGAAGTCGAAGAAAAAGAAGTAACCGGTGAGGTCGTTGGCTCAGCCAGCGACCTCGTCCTGCACCCGGTCGAGGGCGAATCGAACGGTCACCGGAAGGTGATCTGACAGGTTCGCCCAACGGGCGCTTCCACCGGGAGCACTCACCGACACACTGATGGCGTCGGCGGGCACCAAGACGTGATCGATTGCTTGGTATGGCGTGCCTGCGGGGTTGGAGAGCGGAGCAGGCAGTGCTTCGATGCCCGGCAGCGTTGAGATGATGCTCGGGTCACCTGCGTCGTTGAAGTCTCCCGCCACGATTGTGGGCGGAGAATCGCCGAGGTCCTGAGCGATCGTGGCGATTCGCTTGGCCTCGTCCCGGCGGTGTTGCGTGAGATTATGCGGCGATAGGTGTCCGTTGATGACTCGATACGCCGATCCATCACAGCGACGCACGAGCGCCCACATTGCGATCCGACGTTTGTACGACCGTTTCGATGTCTCTTCGCTGATCACTGCACTGTCGGGGTCCTCGAGGAAGTGAGGCGTGAGGATCGCAGCGCCCTCGGCACGCCGGGGAAGAACTGGCCGCCACGGGTTGTGCTTCTCAACCCAGGAATGCTGCATTGAAAGCCCCGACGCCAGTTTCCTGGCTTGGCGGCGTTGAACCTCTTGGAGCACGACAACGTCAGGTCCCTCAGCAGCGATCACTGCGCAGAGGCGCGCAAGGTCGGTTGGCTTGGAGCCTTGAATATTCCAGGTGATCACGGTCCATTCGAGACCCGGGGTGTCCACGCCGGGAGTCTCGCACTAATTGCGATGTGACGTTCGCCGATCGACGACATGATCGTCACTCATGCGGTCTTGGGCGTGTCACAATCGTTAGCGATGACTGACGACACGATCGAGACGACCGAAGACAACGTGAGTGATGCCGATCCTCGGCGTGTGGCATTCCTCGGCATGGGAGTGATGGGAGCCCCGATGGCCCGCCACGTCGCTCGTGGGGGCCACCCTGTCACGGTGTACAACCGAACCGCTGCCAAGGCGCTGGCGTGGGTTGCCCTCAACGGTCAGGGTGCGTCGCCGACTCCGGCCGAGGCTGCTGAAGACGCCGACGTCGTGATGATGTGTGTCGGCAACGACGATGACGTCCGAGAAGTTGTGCTGGGTGACCAGGGAGCGCTGGCATCGATGAAGGCGGGTTCTGTCCTGGTGGACCACACCACCGCCTCGGCGGGTCTTGCCCGCGAGCTTGCGGTGGCGTGCGCTGAGCGTGGCATTGGGTTCGTCGATGCTCCCGTGTCGGGCGGTCAGGCCGGAGCAGAGAACGGCCTGCTCACCGTGATGTGCGGAAGCGACGACGAGGAGGTGTTCAACAGCGTTGTCCCGATCATTGAGCACTTCGCCAAGTCGTGCGTGCGGCTCGGAGACGCGGGCTCCGGCCAGCTCACCAAGATGGTCAATCAGATCTGCATCGGCGGGATGATCCAGGGGCTCGCTGAAGCGGTCAACTTTGCGCAGCGTGCCGGTCTTGATGTCGACCAGGTCGTCGATGTGATCGGCAAAGGCGCATCCCAGAGCTGGCAAATGGACAACCGGGCGATCACAATGGCGAACGGCGAGTTCGACTTTGGGTTTGCTGTGGATTGGATGCGCAAGGACTTCGGAATCGTCTTCGAGGAGGCGGCCCGCAATGGAGCACGTCTTCCAATCACCGCACTCGTCGATCAGTTCTACGCACAGGTCCAGCAACGCGGCGGCGAGCGCTGGGACACCAGCTCGCTGATCGACCTGCTCACGAACCCCTGAGCAGGTCGCGTCGATCAGACGCTGTGGCGGCCATTCGCTTGGCCGTTACGATCCACCCAATGCGTAAGCCCGATGTCTCCATCCCCGCCGAGAACCCGCCCGCCGAACTCGTGTCCGAAGACCTCACCGTTGGTGATGGCGACGAAGCGAAAGCCGGCCAGCAGGTCAGCGTTCACTACGTCGGTGTGTCGTGGTCGACCGGAATGCAGTTCGATGCATCGTGGGACCGCATGGAGCCGTTTGGCTTTGGTCTCGGTCAGGGCCAGGTCATCCAGGGTTGGGATGAAGGAGTGCAAGGCATGAAGGTCGGTGGGCGTCGTCGCCTGACGATCCCGCCCACCATGGGCTACGGAGCCGCAGGCGCCGGTGGCGTCATCGCCCCAAACGAGACCCTCGTCTTCGTGGTCGATCTTCTCGAAGTTCGCTGACCGCTCAGAGCGTGCCGTCGTCGGTTCCAAACGTTGATGAGGTGGCGACGACGCAACGACGATGATTCCGCTGCGGTGGGCGCAGCGTCAACGCTTGGCTTGTTCGGCCTCGACTGGGACTCAGTAGACGGTGTAGCCACCGTCGACGCAGATCTCTTGGCCAGTGTGATACGTCTGTGACGGGTCGGCAAGGAACGCTCCGACTGCTCGGAACTCGGCAGGGTCGGCCCATCGCCGGACCGGCGTTCGCTTGATGGTGGCGGTTCGGAATGCGTCGTTCTCGTAGCCGCCGGACGCGAGTTCGGTGATTGTCCACCCGGGCAGGAGCGAGTTGACACGGATCTTGTGGCGCGCGAGCCCGACCGAGAGCGCTCGCACAAGGCCGGTCAGTGCCGTCTTGGCTGTGCCGTAGGCCTCGTTGCCTGCTGCGCCGTGCACCGCGGATGTCGACGACACGGCAACGAGGCTGCCGCCCGTGCCTTGGGTGACCATGACCTTGGCCGCCTCGCGCAACGTGAGGAACACGCCATCAAGGTTCACGTCCATCACGGCGCGCCACTCGGACAGCGGGAGTTCGAGGAACGGGGTGCCGGTGCCGCCACGGCCAGCGTTGGCGAAAAGGCCATCGAGGCCGCCGTGGTCGGCTGCCGTTCGTGCGGTCGTTTCGACGACTTCGTCTTCGTTTGCCACGTTGCAGACGTAGCAGCTGGCGCGTCCGCCGGAACCGGCATTGGACATGAGCTCCTGCAACGTCTCGACCGCGGTGCCGTTCTTCTCGGCGTTTCGGCCCCAGATCGACACCGAGCCACCCGCTTGGGCGATGCCTTCGGCCAGGCCCAGGCCGATGCCGCCATTACCTCCAGTCACCACGAAGGTCCGACCTGAAAGGTCGACTCGTCCGTTTGTTGCGGGAGCTGGTGTGTCGGCAGCGGAAGTCATGTTGCCGAGTCTCGCAAAGCCTGCTCCTCGCCGCCGACTCGATGTTTCCCGGCGCGTTGTTGGAACGGTGGCCGAATCGACCACACTGATCCGATGGCCGACCAGATCGAGATCAATGGCTTGCGAGTAGTGACCATCGTTGGCGCCCTACCGCATGAACGTGAAATCCCGCAGCCCCTTGAGATTGACCTCGCGTTCGACGTTGATCTCCACGATGCCGGAATGACCGATGAGTTGGGTGACACGGTCCACTATGGGCTGGTCGCCGATCGCGTTGTCGCTGTTGTCGAAGAATCCAAGGACATTCTCCTCGAACGCCTCGTGTCCCGCATCGCCGATGAGGTGCTTGCGTTCGATCGGGTCGAAGCCGTGGAGGTGAAGCTCACCAAGGTGCGCCCGCCGCTTGCCGTCGATGCCGTGAATACTGCGGTCCGGATTCGTCGCACGCGGGCCGAGGCGCAGATGCCGCCACACACGATCCACACCGCATACGTGGCGCTCGGGTCGAACCTCGGCGATCGAGAATCGTTCCTCCGGATCGGGGTTCGTGGGCTCGGCAACGTCACGGCGATGTCGAATGTGTACGAGACGGATCCCGTTGGTGGTCCCGACGACCAGGGTCCTTACTTGAACATGGTGGTGCAGGTCGAGACATCGCTCGATCCATTTGCGCTGCTGCGTCGATGCCAGCGAATCGAAGCTGAAGCTATGCGTCAGCGGATTGTGCATTGGGGTCCGCGAACGCTCGATGTCGACATTGTTCAATTCGACGACATCGCCTTGGAGTGCGACGAGCTATCGATTCCGCATCCGAGGTTTGGCGAACGACGATTTGTTCTCGCTCCGTTAGCCGACATCGCACCCGATCGCTGTCCGCCCGGTTGGGACGATCAACTTGAGCCGGGCGGCGTGCACTCGCGTGGGCCGCTGCACCTGGACTGATGGCTGGCCACGACAACATTGGCGGCGTTCGCAGCTTTGACGCTCCTGAACGGATCGACGATGCCACAATCGCGGCGGTACTCGCTGCGAAGGGTGACCGGACGGTTTCGGTGTGTATTCCGTGCCGCGACGAGGCAGCGACCGTTGGCTCTTTGGTGAGCGTGATTCGATCCGAACTCATTGCAAAAAACGGCGTTGTCGATGAACTCATCGTGCTCGATGACCGCAGCACCGACGACACCGCGCGCGTAGCGACCCATGCGGGTGCTCGCGTCATTCCAATCGGCGATGTACACGAGGCACATGGCCCAGGCCACGGCAAGGGCAATGCGCTCTGGGCAACGCTGCTCGTGAGCCAGGGTGATTTCGTCGTGTGGTGCGATGGGGACGTCACGAGCTTCGAGCCCGAGTGGATCATCAAGCTGCTCGTGCCGCTGCTTGAGGATCCGTCGGTGGCCATGATGAAGGCGCTGTATCACCGGCCGACAAAGTTTGGTGGCGGAGGCCGCACGACCGAGTTGGTCGCTCGGCCCTTGATGTCTCGGTACTACCCTGCTCTGACAGGTCTGGCTCAGCCGTTGTCCGGCGAGTATGCCGGGCGCCGCTCGGTGCTCGAACAACTTGACTTCGTGCAAGGGTGGGGAGTGGAAATGGGCCTCCTCATTGATATCCAAAGAAAGCTCGGTGCGGCGGCGATCGGGCAGGTCGACCTCGGTAGTCGTCTGCATCGTCATCGGTCACTGCATTCGCTGTCGGTCCAAGCTGGCGAAGTCATGGCCACCATGCTCGATCGTGCTGGTATTCCTGCGGGCAATGGGGACGACGAACAAGTGCTGCAACGATCCGACGGATCGGCCGTTCCGTTGAACCTGGCGAGTCGGCCTTCGTTAGCGTCGCTCGGCCTCTCCCGTCGGGGAACCGCATGAGCGATACTCGCCTGTTGATGGTTCGCCACGGAGAATCGACGTGGAACGCCGTGCGACGGTGGCAAGGCCAAGCTGATCCACCGCTGTCCGAGCGGGGGGAAACCCAGGCTCGGCGTGCAGCGGTTGCAGCACCTGATCACGCAAGTTTTGACCTCGTGATCACCTCATCGCTGCAGCGCGCTCGTCTCACTGGCGAATTGATCGCGCAGGCGCTGGGTGTTGCGATCGCTCCGGCGATATCTGGCCTGTCGGAGCGTGCGGCAGGGGAGTGGGAAGGGCTCACTCGCTCTGAGATCGAGGCTGCCTATCCTGGGTACCTTGAGGCCGGCGATCGTCCCCCTGGGTATGAGACCGACGAGTCGATTGTTCAACGCGCGGGTGCCTCACTCAAGTCGCTGATCACTGAGTACTCAGGTCGAACGGTGTTGGTCGTGTCGCACGGTGGAATCATTCATGCCCTCGAGCGGGCGCACTCGGGCGATGATGCCTGGCAGCGTCTTGACAACCTCACGGGCC
>JBLFZD010000070.1:0-13422 GCA_047610085.1 Ilumatobacter sp.
GCGAGTGGTCACATTCGGATACTCCGATGACGATGCTTTTGCCGTTGGCTTGACCTGTGGCGGCACCATCCACCTGTTCATCGAGGAACTCGCCTGGTGACTGACTCGCCGGTGTTCGATCGCTACGCAGCACTCCTCACCGCCGACGAACCCGTGGCATTGGCAACGGTGATCGAAGGCGCGGTCGGTGGCGTCAAAGTAGGCGCCAAACTGCTCGTCACAACCGATGGCGCTGCGCCGCTCGGCTCGCTCGGCCATCCAGAACTCGACCGTGTTGTGGCGCGAGATGCAATCGCCGAACTCGAAGCTGCTCGGTCAGGTGTCCGGTCGTACGGGCCAGAGGGCCAAACCACGCCCGAGGACCTGGTCGATCAGCCCACGATTCGGATCTTCGTCGAGTCGCACGCACCGCCACCTCAAATGTGGATCTTTGGCGCGGTCGACTTCACTGCAGCGCTCGCTCGCGTGGCCAAGGTCCTGGGCTACCGCGTCACTGTCTGCGATGCCCGCGAGGTCTTCGCTACCAAACGCCGCTTCCCGATGGCCGATGCCGTACGGGTGACCTGGCCCACGCCCTTCTTCGAAGAACTCGGCGGCGAACTCGGTCCGCGAGATGCTGTGTGCATCCTCACCCACGACCCGAAGTTCGACGTCCCCGCCGTGCAAGGAGCACTGGCGACGCGGGTCGGCTACGTCGGCGTGATGGGGAGTCGCAAAACCCATGCCAAGCGGATGGAGCGACTCGTCGAGGTTGGTGTCGACGCCGCCGGACTCGCTCGACTGATGTCGCCGATCGGGCTCGACCTCGGCGCTCGCACGCCGGAGGAAACCGCGGTGAGTATCTGCGCCGAGATCATTGCGAGCCGCACGGGCAGAGGCGTTCCAAGCCTCAAAGACTCGTCTGGCCCGATCCACTCGTAGACGGCGGATCAAATGTTCGACGCCGCTCTCGAATCAGGGGGAGACGGTGGGGTCGCCGAAAGAGACGGCGCCACGGCCGATCGTGTCGATCTCGACCGTGCGTCCGGTCTGTGCAGAATGGATAATCGCGTCCTCGACACCGAGGTACAGCATCACGTGCCCGGGGTAGTGCACAAGGTCGCCGGCTTTGGCTTGCTCACGAGGCAACCGCTTGGCTTGGGAGATCTGTGAGCCACTCTGGCGGAACAACTCGAAGCCCGAACCCTGCCATGCGTATGTCGTCAGCCCAGAGCAATCGAACCCTTCACCTTCGACGCTCAAATTTGTGCGGTACGGCACGCCGACCTGGGTGAGCGCACCGAGCACGGCGCGCTGATGATCGAGGGTCGTGGAACTCCAGGCTGCAACCATCAAGAGTTCGTCGTAGCCCAACTGTTGAGCGGTGTAACGGGCGGCGATCGCACGATGCCAGGCGAGAGTGCGCTCGTCGGCGACGGATCCGGTGGTCTTGTATGCCTCGAACGCAGCGACAGCTTGCTCGGCTGCGGCGATGATCTCGGGAGCCAATTCATTGACCGGGCGTTCGCCTTCGGCCGCAGCGACCGGTGTGGCGTCGAGGGCGGTGAGCGTGGCGACTGCGCTCAGGGAAGCAATGACCACGAGACCGACGCGCACCGCCGAACGTGTGCGCATACCAAGGAAGAGGGGAGGGAAAGTCATGTCGCAAGTGCCACCAGCATTTGCCGGGCACAGAGCCCGGTGGTCACGTCCGTGAGTGACGAATGCATAACGTATCGTCACGAAACCGCAATACTGGTACCCAGATGATGCCAATTCGACATGCGAACGTCATCTTGGCACACGATTCGTCATGCACACTGAGAGCAATGGCCGAAGCTGACACATCGCGAACCATGCCGTGATCAGGGGGAATGTCGGGCCAACCGACACGACAATCACGGCAATCGTCCTTGCCGCCGGCGCCGGAACTCGGTTCAGTGACGTTGGTCACAAGCTTCTTGCGATGCTCCCTTCCACTGCGTACCGCCCATCCGAATCGGTGGTCATGCGATCGACCACCGCGGCGCTGCGAGCGTTCCCCACCGGCCTAGTCGTCGTCACGGGTCGAATGTCGCAGAGCGAACTCAGCCTGGGCGATCTTCTCCGCCACAACGACATCTTCGTGACACACAACGGCGACTGGGGGGACGGCCAAGCGACATCGGTACAGCACGGGCTCGACGTCGCCAGGGAGCGCGACAGCGAGATCGCCGTGATCGGGCTCGCCGACCAGCCCGGCATCACCCCAGACGCATGGCGAGCCGTCGCAAACGCCGCCCTCGATGGCGCACCGATTGCCGTCGCCACCTACTCGGGTCGCCGAGCGAACCCCGTTGCACTGCGCCACGATGTTTGGGACCTTTTGACAACCGCTGGCGACGAAGGTGCACGTAGTGTGATGGCTCTTCGCCCTGAACTCGTACGTGAAGTACCGTGCACGGGTTCACCCACCGACATTGACACCGTAGAGGACCTCCGAAGATGGCAGAACAATTAGTCAACGAATTCACGGTCAATCGACCAATCGATGAGGCATGGCCGATCATCACCAACGTCGAGAAGATTGCACCGTGCCTTCCCGGAGCGGAGCTGCAGGAAATCGCTCAAGATCCTGAGAAAGGTGAGCTGTACCGGGGCGTTGTGAAGGTCAAGCTCGGTGCGATCTCGACGCAGTTCAAGGGCGATGCCTACTTCGTCGAACGTGATGACGAGAACTACAAGGCCGTGCTCAAAGGCAAGGGCCGAGACACCGGCGGGCGCGGCAATGCGTCAGCTGACATTACGGCTCACGCCGAAAGCCTGTCGCCCACCAGCACCAAGGTCGTGGTCACCACCGATCTCCACATCACCGGAAAGGTCGCTCAATTTGGACGCGGCATCCTGGGCGATGTGAGCTCGAAGTTGATTGAGCAGTTCTCGGTCAACTTGAACACCATGATCGACCAAGATGGCGTCGGCCAACCCGAAGCAGAGCCGGAAGCAGCCGACTCCTCGGACACCGAGGAAAGAGCCGCACCCGAAACTGCCGCCGAGGCGTCGAGCGTGCGCAAGATCAACGGACCCGCCGCCCAACCAATCGATTTAATGGATGTCAGCGGCAGCTCAATCGTCAAGCGCGCCGCCCCGGCTTTGGCCGCATTGCTCCTCATCCTGTTCTTCCTGCGTCGCCGGAGCTGATGGAGTACCCAGAAGCTGGCACGGACGTTGCTGGTGATCGAGAACGTGTCGCCGAGTTGCTCGGTCGTGTGCCGCGTGGCGAATTCGAGGTCGTGGTGCGCGACGCCACCGGGGACCCGGTGGTCTTGCGGAACGCGCCATTTCTCGCCGATGGCACACCGATGCCGACTCGCTACTACCTCGTTGGCCGCGCGCTCGTGAAAGCGGTCAGCCGCATCGAGTCCATCGGCGCAGTCGATGAAGTCGAAGCCGAACTCGACGACAGAGTCATTGCTGCGATTCACGCCCGTTACGAGGCTGAACGCAACGCTGCAATCAGCGATGACCACGTCGGACCGCGCCCATCGGGTGGCGTCGGCGGCACGCGCACTGGGGTGAAGTGCCTGCATGCGCATGTCGCTCATGCCCTCGCCACCGGCAACGACGAAATCGGAGCATGGACGCTTGAGCGCGTACCGGTCGGCACGCCCGGAACCGAGCGGTGGACATGACCAGCGTCTCGCTGCTCATCGCAATCGGTGACCGAGAAATGACGATCGAAATGATCGACGGCGGCACATGGACCATCCCGGTTGGGCCCGTCTCACTCGTCGAAGGCGAACTTGAGCGTTCCAACCGGCCCGCACCAGAACAACTCACGAACGCACTCGGCATCGTGATCGATCACCTTGACGACGTCGTGCGCGATTCACCCGAGATGCTCAACGCTCCCGACGTCACCTTCACGGGGCGACATGCCGTCAGCTTCGGCCGAGTCGAGCTTGGCGTCGACGCGCTGCCCGCTGACTACATCGTCGAACGCCGCGACGCAGACGAAGTGTTCCGCACCCTTGTTGCCGAGCACAGGGAAGAGCGAATCCACAACCCTGGGCTTGACCCCGACGACATCGAGACCATCATCGGTGTCAGCTGCGTGGTGCTCGCTGTGATGCGGCGCCTCGAGCTCACGCAGGCTTCAATCGCTACCGTTGTCGATTAATCATGGCACTCCGGCACCCCTCGCGCCCTCCCGCCCCGATCCAGCTCTACGGACGGCGGTTGATGATGCGGCCACTTGCGGCCAACGATTTTCGAGCGTGGAGTGAAGTCCGTCAGCGCAACGACGAGTGGCTCACGGTGTGGGAACCGAGCCGATTTAAACATCAACCCGACCCCACCACCGATAAGTCGGCATTCACGTCCCGTTGCCTTCAGCGAGACCGTGACCGTGTAACGGGAACAGCGTTTCAATTCGGTCTGTTTGTCGGCCAGAGGATCGCTGGCGAGGTCAACCTCAACAACGTCATTCGCGGGGCCATGCAGTCGTGCACCGTCGGGTATTGGATCGATCAGGATCACGCCGGGCAGGCGTACACCGTCGAAGGCGTTGCGCTGGTCATGCAGTTCGCGTTCGAGCAGCTCGGGTTGCACCGTGTTGAGATATGTATCGTGCCGCGCAACCACCGCAGCCGCCGTGTCGTAGAGAAGCTTGGCATCCGCGACGAGGGTGTCGCTCAGCGGTACCTCGAGATCAACGGAGTGTGGGAAGACCACGTGCGTTATGGGATGACGAGCGAAGAGTGGCATGAACGTCGCGCCGACATCGGGCACGACTGGATCAATCGATCGAGCTGATCCGATCACCGGCAACACCCGGTTTCTCCTCCAGCACCTTGATGCTGAGTCACGCAGGTGGAAGAGTGCAGGAGCGTGCCAGATGGCACGCTGAACGTGGGCGGAGAGGGGATCCGTGTCCGACATCGTTGCCAAGCCACCCGGCTACGAACTGAGCGATCGTTACGCCGAACAGGCAGCGACCGTGTTCATGACCGGAATTCACGCACTTGCGCGCCTCCCTGTTGAGCAGCTCCGAGCTGACCGCGCCAACGGGCTCGACACCGCTGCGTTCGCGTCGGGATATCAAGGTTCACCGCTCAGCGGCCTCGATCAGGAGCTACTTCGTGCCGCAGCAGCGGCTCCTCAGCTCAACATTGTTGTGCAACCCAACGTCAACGAAGAACTCGGCGCAACGGCAGTGATGGGCAGTCAGTTGGCCTCCGGCCAACCCGACGCTCGCCACGACGGCGTGCTCGGAATTTGGTATGGCAAAGCGCCCGGACTCGATCGTGCCGGCGACGCGATCCGCCACGGCGTGTACGCGGGCGCCTCACAACACGGTGGCGCGCTGGTGATCGTCGGAGACGACCCGGCAGCGAAGAGTTCAACCGTTCCCTCGAGTTCAGACCTCGCCCTGATGGACCTGCACTTACCGATGTTTTTCCCGGCCAACGTCCAAGAGGCGCTCGACCTCGGTCGCCACGCGATTGCGATGAGCCGAGCCACTGGGCTGTGGACGTCGATCAAGATCGTTGCTGCCGTCGCCGATGGTTCCGGAACGGTCGATATCTCGCCCGACCGTCTTCGGATCGTGATCCCGGACATGGCGATCGATGGCATCCCCGACATTCACGTACCCGATGCTCGCCTCCTCCCCCCGAACAATATGGCGATTGAGCGTGATATTCGAACGACTCGCTTTGAGCGAGCCCGCCGCTATTCCGCCGCCAACGATTTGAACCGGATCACGGTCGGCGGCGGGGATGCCTGGCTCGGCATCGCCGCATCGGGAGTCACGTATGGCGAGGTGCGCGAAGCCCTTCGCCGGATGGGTCTCGATACCGATTCGAGCATCGCTGCTGCGGGCATCCGACTCTTACAACTCCGGCTTCCGCTTCCGTTTGACGCTGATGTCGCACGGCGGTTTGGTGCGGGCCTCGACGAGATCGTGATCGTGGAGGAGAAAGACCCGACACTCGAGCTCGCGATGAAGGACGCGTTGTACGGATCCGCGCACGCCCCACGGGTTGTCGGCAAGCGCGACCCAGACGGCGCGGTGCTTCTTCCCAACTACGGCGTGCTCACCGCCGACACGATCGGCCCCGCACTCCGGCGGCGATTAGCCGGTCGGATCGGTGACCGATTGGCTCCCGAGGCCCGGTCCGACCGCGAGAAGGTCCTCATTGCGCTGAGCGTCGAACGATCGCCGTACTTCTGTTCCGGTTGCCCGCACAACTGGGGTTCAAAGGTTCCCGATGACGTGCTCGTGGGCGCTGGCATCGGCTGCCACACGATGACCCTCTTGATGGACGACGACAAAGTCGGCACCACTGCAGGGCTCACCCAAATGGGCGGCGAAGGAGCGCAGTGGATTGGGATGGCACCCTTCGTCGAACGAGCGCACTTCATCCAAAACATCGGTGACGGCACGTTCTTCCATTCGGGGCAATTGGCGATTCAGGCCGCGATCGCTGCGGAGTCGAATATCACCTACAAGCTCCTCCACAACGGGACGGTCGCAATGACCGGCGGCCAAGATCCTGTCGGCCAACTCAGCGTGCCTGACATTGCAAAAATCTTGATCACCCACGGAGTGCGGCGTTTGATCATCACCGCTGACGACGCCAATCGATACCGAAGTAGCAACCTCCCTCAGGACGAAGCGGGCACGGTCGAGGTCTGGGATCGTTCCCGCATCGTGGAGGCCCAAGAGGTACTCGCTGAGGTCAAGGGGGTGACGGTGCTGATTCACGATCAGGCATGCGCAGCTCAGAATCGGCGGCTCCGCAAACGAGGGCTGATCCCGACGCCGACGCAGCGGCTCGTCATCAATCACCGCATCTGTGAGGCCTGCGGCGATTGCGGCGAAGTGAGCAACTGTCTGTCGGTGCAAGCAATCGACACACCCCTGGGCGTGAAGACGACGATTGACCAGACGACCTGCAACCTCGACTTCTCCTGCCTCGGCGGGGACTGCCCAAGCTTCATGTCGGTCGAGCCCGCCGACGATTATCAAGACGCCGACGTCGCCGAAGTGGTGCCAAACGAGTTTCCCGTCCCCGCGTTGCGGGTACCCGCTGATCGGGTCGACATTCGAATCGCCGGAATCGGTGGCACCGGCGTGGTGACCGCAGCGCAGATCATCGCCACCGCAGCACTGCTCGACGGCTTCGACAGCCGCGGACTTGACCAGACGGGCCTCTCGCAGAAGGCGGGGCCGGTCGTGAGCGACCTCCGGCTCTCATCGGCCTCGGCACCCGACTCGAACCTCCTCGGTGACGGCACCGCAGACGTGATGCTCGCGTTCGACCTCGTCACCGCCGCAAGCCGACTCACACTTGCCTCGTGCGGCGCCGACCATACAGTGATCGTCGGGTCGAGCACACCAACACCGACGGGGTCGATGATCGGACACCCCGACCTCCGCATCCCGACGCCAGACGAGCTGCGACGCCAACTCGATCGAGCGAGCCACTCCCCTGCCACCCGCCTCGCGGACGCTGGCTTGCTGATGGAGTCGCTCCTCGGCAATGCGACCACGGCGAATATTTTTGTGATCGGCGCAGCCCTCCAGCACGGCGCGCTACCAATCACCGCATCGTCGCTCGAGGAAGCCATCCGGCTCAACGGTGTCCAGGTCGACACGAACATCGCTGCATTTCGCTGGGGCCGAGCCTGGATTGCCGACCCCACCGTGGTCGAAGCTGCAGCAGCGCGAGGCCCCGGAGCTGTTCCGGTCGTCGAGGTCAAGCCACTGCCACGCGTTCTAGCGAGCCGAGTCGACAAGATCACCAGCGACAGCGACCTCCGTGCGACCCTCACTCTGCTCGCGGCTGACCTGGTGGGCTACCAGAACGACGCGTACGCCACCGTCTTTCTCGGCCACGTCGCCCGAACGCACGCAGCCAACGCTGCGCTCACCAATGTGGTTGCACGCTCGCTCCACAAGCTGATGGCGTACAAAGACGAGTACGAGGTAGCTCGCCTACTGATCGCCGATGAGTCACGTGCCGCAGCCGAGCGAGTGGGCGGGCCGGGAGCCAAGATCACGTGGAAGCTTCATCCGCCGATACTCAAAGCCCTTGGCCGGAACTCAAAGGTTGCGCTGCCCGACACCGTCGGCCGACCCATGATGGCCGCACTTGCGCGAGGGAAACGGCTGCGCGGCACTCGACTCGATCCGTTCGGTCGAAGTCACATGCGCCGCACAGAACGGTCCCTCGTTGAGGAATATCTGGCCGCGCTCAATGTCGAATTGGCTCACGTCGCGATTCACCCAGGCGATTTCGACGCCGTCACTGCGGCGCTCGCATCGCCCATGAACATTCGGGGCTACGAGGACGTGAAGCTTCGCCGGATCGGCGAATACAGAAACGCCGCCGCAACCCGAGCGCAAGCTCGAGCAACGACGGCGTTCTGATCGTCTGAAGGAACGCTGAAACGCTCAGCTGTGGCCTACGAGGCCACGAATCCCGTGTCTCGGGTCATCTGAAGGGCCTCGGTCTTTTCGTTGCGCAACTGCGTACGACGCTTCCACATCTTGGTTTTCCAATGGCGCTTGGCACGACCTCGCTTGGCCAGTTTGCTCTTGGCAACCTCGGCATCGTGATGGTGCATCGGCTTCCACGCTCGGCCCGGTTCGTGCAGATCTTCGGGCTCCACACCCGAAGACACGTGTTGGGCAACATTTTGCAGCTCGACATGGATTCGGTGGCGCTCGCTGTGAGCGTGCGCTCGCCGTTCCTGTCTGGGCAGCATCAGTGCGTCGGTGTCGCGATTGCGCTGGCTCATTGGTGACCTCCTGCTTTGCGGCACAGGTTGGTACGCCGCGGTGGTTTCGGTTTCCTGACCCTTTAAGAGTACGACACCTTGCGTTGCCCTTGTGTTGGCATTCTGTAACGATCGTGCGCGCTTTTTGGTGACCTTCGTCACGTCGCTTCGAGTGCCGGCATCACCAACGGCCTACCCACTTCTTTCCTCCCCGGTTCAATAAACACACGTTGCGTGCTGGCCCGGCGCGAAACCTTGTCGGGTAACGGTCAAAGAACACAAGCGAACAGCCGAAGATCAAGGTGTGCAAACCCCGCCATCATTCACCGCGCTTTCGCCAGCCTTGACGCCACCGAGCGATCACACGTCAGCCTCACTCACGCCTGATACACACGAATTGTCAACCCGCCTTGTCGCCTCGATCGACGCTGTCGTTGCTGGCCACCACGACGTCGCGGAGATCGCCGTGGCGACGCTCCTCGCTTGTGGCAACCTCCTGATCGAAGACATCCCCGGCGTCGATAAGACGTTGCTCGCCCAAGTCATTACTCGAGCAGCCGACGGATCATTCGGCCGCATTCAGGGGACCCCTGATCTCCTGCCCGGTGATGTAACCGGTTCGATGATGCCCTTCCACGACGCGAATGATGGAACTCGCCTCACCTTCCAGCCTGGCCCTGTTTTCGCAAACGTGGTCGTGTTCGATGAATTGAACCGAGCCACACCGCGCACCTTGTCCGCACTCTTGGAAGCAGCTGAAGAGGCAACGGTGACCGTGAGTGGAAACACCCACGCACTCCCGTCGCCGTTCATGCTCGCTGCCATACAGAACCCAATCGAAATCGCTGGAACCTACGGACTGGGGGAAGGATCACTGGATCGGTTCGCTGCGGTCGTGACTCCCGGCCGCGCTGCCCCTGAGTTCGAACTCGACGTGCTCACGGGTCGCCGGGGCCGCTCGATGCTCTCAGCGATCGAACCGATCACCACGCCCGAGGTCATCGCCGCCGCCCAGCATGAGGTCCAGCGCGACAACGTCTCAGACGCCATTGGTACCTATGTCGTTAACCTCCTCATCGCAACTCGATCGCACCCGCACGCTCGCCTCAACGTGAGCCGGCGTGTCATTGATCTCGCTCGCTCGAGCTCGCGCCGCGATGCGCGGTCGCAGCTACGTCGTGGCCGACGACATCGCGTCGCTCGCCGTCACCTCACTCGGCCACCGAGTGCTCGTTGCAAACAACAGCGGTGCGACCACTGCGGGTTGCGAACTCGTCGCAGAGTGCGTGGCAGCGGTGACCGCACCGACGGCCCGAACATCCAATGAACGTCGTCGGTCATCGGGTCCGCGACGGCCTGCGCGCCTTTGCATTCTCCAAAGGCGCCTTCGTCCCAATCGTCGCGTGGTTGGTGGCACTGGCCATTGTCGCGCTCCTCCTCGTTGCGTCGATTGTCGGATTCATCGCCTCGGCGATGGCGGGTTGGCGGAAGCTTCGATCCGTCGATGTCGTCGCAATCGCGATACCCGGATTCGTCACAGCTGGCGACAATATTGTGATCACCGTTGACCACAACGATCGGTCCGGATCCCGCTTGCCGACCTGGATCGATGTGGTTGGCACACGCGATGCGCTTGACCTCTGCACGCCCCACGCCATCGAGGTAACGATCCGCGAGCCAGGCGTTTACGATCACTTTGAGCTGACCGTGTCCACCCCTGGCGCGCCGGCACTGGTCTGGTGGCATCGCCGATTCTCCATCGCGATCGACCCCGTCTATGTGGCTCGTCGAGCAGCCGGGCCGGTTCTCACCGTTGACACGGTGCCAGCACCAGCCAGTGGATCTATCTTGAGAAGCGCCGGACCCAGGGCCGGCGAAGTCGACGGCGCACGACCCTGGCGCCCGGGTGAGAACCAGCAGTCGATCCACTGGCCATCGACAATGCGTTCCTCCGAGATCATCGCGCACGATCACCAAACCTCAGCAGCGTCACAATGGGCGGTGACGCTCAACGCCACCCCCGAGCGACTCCGATACGCGATCGAGGAGGGGCTTGGGCGCGGACACGAAATCGCCCTGATCGGAGCCCTTGACACGGCAACCCACGAGGGGCTCGATGACAGCGAACCGATCCCGATTCGACAACCTGGCGACGCTGTCCGTTGGTCGGCGCTCGCAGCCCAACGGCAGAACTCCGGCGAACCGCCGTTGCCGCGGGACTTTCGGTCTCGAAACGACAGCTCTCGTTTGGTCGGTTGCCCGAGAACGTTCACCGGGTGGGCCCCTGCCGCGCGTCCTCACCAGTGTGGCTGCGATCATCGCGATCTGGATGCTGCAGGGCGCCTTGCGGGCCTCGCCTTCCGCACGCGGCCTCACCTTCCTTGGCGTCACGATTGCCGGTGCGGCCTCGCTGTAGTACGCGGATGGCAAACGCCCCCTGTGGACACGCATCGTCGCTGTGGCACTCGCTTTCACTGCACAGAGCCGAATCGCTGTTCAGTCATCCGGAATCGGTGGCCTCCTCAAAGCCCTCCGCGGGCCGATGCCTGATTTCCTCATACTGCTCGTCATTCTGCACGGAGCAGAGACCGCTGATCGACGAGCCAACAGGGTGCATTTCGCAGTCACCGGCGTCATCACCGCGTACGCAGCTGGATTGCGAATCGACGGAGCTGTTGGCTGGTGGATGCTCGCCTGGAGCATCACCGCGATCGCTGCGCTCTGCACGACCGAGACACGACTCCCTCCTCACTGGAACGGTCGATGGGAAGGCGCGCCGGTTGGCGAACGACCGTCCCGACGGGCACCTCGTATCGCTGTATGGTCCGCGGCCGGGCTCATCGGAACCATCGCATCGCCGCCTTCGTTCCCGTTCCAGACGGTCCTGCGAGCTTGGGGCTGCCAGCGCTCTTCAACGACGACGCACTCGTCAACCAAAATGGTGCGCTCGTGGGCCCGGACGGCAACCCTGAAAGCCCTCACTCAGGGTCTCCGAGCCGCAAAACACTCGGCCAAGCCGGCGGGTAGACCGGCGTCTCGAACACGCTCGACACATCGGTTCGTGGCGAACTCGGCGACGAGGTCGCGATACACGTACGCGCACCCGAGCCAGCATTCTGGCGCGGCCAAACCTTCGCCGACTTTGACGGCCGCTTTTGGCGGGTCTCCGAAGATGTCGAACCGCTCACCCTGAAAGGGCCGACGATCCCGGTCCCACCCACAATTGGCGACCTGCCAGCGCGTGGCACGCCGACCCAGGAATTTGTCCAGACCTACAACGCCGTCGCAGATCTTCCAAACGTCATCTTCGGCGCCGGCCGCATCGAGACCGTGATCTTTGACGGCAACGTCACCATTCGCACCGATGGTGCGCTGCGCGCCGACCTCGCACTCACTGCTGGCACCGTGTACTCCGTTGTATCGAAACGGGTCGAAGTCACCGCTGAAACGCTTCGAGCTCAGCGAGACCTCGGTAAGCGGTTTGTACCCTTCGTCAACCGTTCCGACATCGCGCCGTTCGTCGCGATTCCTGACTCGACCACTCGACGGACCCTGGGCCTTACCAACGACTTACGCGTGGAGGAATCCATCTACGACACGGTGCTGGCATATCAGAACTGGCTCAGCCAGATCACCGAATACGACCTCAACTCGCCCGTGCCTCGCGGTAACGCTGTCGACGACTTCCTCATCGAATCACCGCGTGGTTTCTGCGAGCAGATTGCATCGCCGCTCGTCGTAATGCTGCGCTCACAGGGTGTGCCCCGCGACTCGCAACCGCATACATCCCCGGGACCAGTAACCAGTATTTCTGGTGTCTTCGAAGTGCAAGCCAGCGATGCACACGCATGGGTCGAAGTCTGGTTCCCCGACACCGGTTGGGAGTCGTTCGACCTCAACCCAGAAGTACCGCTCGCTGGCGACGCTGACCGGTCGACCGTCGGCGCCGACGCCGCCGACGCCGCTGGCGCCTTGCTTGGCGGAGTGCTGTCGCTTCCGTTCAAAACCGCTGGCGCCCTCGCGCTCGGGTTCGGTGGCCTCGGCACTGCGCGACTGCTGATGGCCCTGCGCCGCCGCCGAGCACGCGGCCCGTGGGTGCTGCTGCACGACCGATTCACGGCACTGGCGGTTGCGGCGGTGACCACTCCCCGGGTTGCTCTCGAACTCAGCAACGTGTTTGGACGCGAGTCGTCAGCGAGCGCCGCGGCCCACGCGGTTGCCGATGAACTCGACCAGGTCGCTTTCGATCTGACGCATCTCCCGGCCGAGATCGATCGCCGCCGAGTTTCGGCGCTGCTCTCTCGTGTTGAGCGAGACGTAAAAGCCGCACGGGGCCGACACGACCGAGGCGAACCTGTTGGAGCGACCGGCAGCGCTACTTCTTCTTCGATGTGATCTTCGCCTTTAGCGCAGCGATGCGCTCAGCGAACCACGGCTGCTGAGTCGACCACAGCTGGGGGGTGAGTTCACGTGCCACCGCATCGAGATGGTTGTCGATGTCGGCCATCGCGTAGATCGTCCTCTTCGTCTCGATCGCCAATTCTCGGGGTGCCGAGGCAGCCCGAGCGGCAAAGGCCTGAACAAAGTCAGCGAGTTCATCACGCGGCACCGACTTGAACGCAAGCCCGACGCGTTCACACTCTTTGCCGCCCAGAATCTGACCGAACACGATTGCGG
>JBLFZD010000071.1:0-13204 GCA_047610085.1 Ilumatobacter sp.
TTCCGAGCGATAGCCGCCCCCGAATCGCTGCTTGCGTCGTGAGCGCTTGGCCAGCCAGCGTGACCGGGTGCCGCGGATACGTCGGGATAATCGCCGTGCCGAGCTCCATCCGCTCAACCGACTGCCCGATCACCGCGAGGGCCGTGAGCGCGTCAAAACCACCAACGGGATGCTCCGCGAGCCAATAGCTCGAAAAGCCATCTGCCTCCGCTGCGAGCGCATGTGCGGTGAAGCCAGCGATATCCGATCGTCCCAGCTGTGTGGTGGCGTTGATCCCGATCCTCATTCGGGACAACGTACTCATCGGACAAATTCTTTTCGACAGCGTGCAACAGTTTGGGTGGTTCGTTCGCCGGTGGAGGGTGATGGACAATGTGAGATCAACGACCAAACCGGTCGCCGAACACAGCGGGATAATCGAGCGCCTCTGCGCGTCGAGTACACCGACGCGGTTCGCCTTGCCGACGCTCTCGTTGGCAACAACGCCGGGGCCGACGACCTCGTCCAGGACAGTTTCGTCGAGGCGGCGAGACCTCTGGATGAAGTCCACAGGCCGGGCAACGACCATGCGCCCATTGGAACCACCCGCAGGCCTGGCCGAAGATGCGAGTGGACTTTGGGATGTATGGAGCAAGCTGCCTGAAGACCAGCGCATTGCAGTGGTACTCAGCTACGGCAAGGCCACAAAGCGTCGGAGATCGCCGACATGCCCGGCGCTCTGAGAAAGGAACTGGACTCTTGACTCTTTTTGCCGATCGTGTACGACGCAACTTGGCCCAGCGATCGCGCTCGTGCGCGGGCTCGCTGTGGTCGCCAACCGTAATGAGCCCGCAGCGCCGGCCGATCAGCCGGAGCCGACCCTGCCCAACCCAACGCCAATCGAAGAAACAACAATCGACCCCGACCGGTTCCTCGGGGTACCGATGCGCATCGACCACGTCGAGACCACCGACAAGGCTCCGTTCGCGGTACAGGCCAGAGCGGTCGGCGACTCGAACATCCAGTACGCGGCTGCCTGGGGTGTGACTCCGGATGTGCTCGACGGGTTCAGCCTGGTTACGAACCAAAACCCGGTCGTCGGTCAGCTCTGCTTCATCGTGCCAGCTGACGAGGTCGACTCGATGACCGTGCATACCGCAAGCACATTCACCGACGTGTTCTTCGAGACGTGACGCCGAGCTGACGCTGCCTCAGCCCCGGAGCATTCGTGACAGCTCAGCGGCGGCAGCAATTACCGAAACACCAAAGCGCTTGCCAGGGTTCTTCGATAAACGTTCAATCGGCCCGCTCACCGACACTGCGGCAATCGCTACACCGTCGACCACGATCGCAGCGCTCACCGACGCAACGCCGGCCTCACGTTCCCCAACGCTCTCCGTCCACCCGGTAGCGGTCTGCTCCCCGGACAACACACGGCCTGCCGAACCGACGTCGAGCGAGAACGCCGATCCTTCCGGCACGATCCATCGCAGCCCATGCGGGGACTCGAGCGATACGACGCATCGTCGTTGCTGACCCGCAGGCACAAACAACTGCACGCTTTCGCCAGTCTCGTCACGAAGCACCGCCAAAATCGGACGCGCCATCTCGACGAGTGGGAACCGCGCCGCAGCGAGTTGCCCGAGCCGGACCAGATCGTGCCCGAGCTCGAAACGGCCTTCGTCATCGCGCCGCAGCACGCCGTGCGCCTCGAGCGCTGCGGCGAGCCGGTGCGCTGTTGCGCGGGGAAGGCCCGTCGACTTCTGCAGTTGCGTCAGCACCTGGGGTTCCACCGCGATCGCACGCAGCACCACCATCGCCTTGTCGAGCACACCAACACCCGTTACACTGTCCATATCGAGAGAACTGTATCTCACATTGTGGGACGACGGCAACTCTGACCAAGGTCGATCAAGGAGCTCAGCGTGGGAAAGACACTGCCAGAAAAGGTGTGGGAACGCCATCTCGTCCAGTCGGGCGAAGGTGAACCCGACCTCATTTATATCGACCTGCACCTCGTCCACGAGGTCACCAGCCCACAGGCCTTCGACGGGCTCCGTCTGACCGGCCGCTCTGTGCGCCGCCCTGAACTCACCATTGCCACCGAGGACCACAACGTCCCGACCGAAAACATTGACCAGCCGATTGCTGATGAGGTCTCGCGTAAGCAGGTCGACACGCTGCGCGCCAACACCGCCGAATTCGGCATCACCAACTTCCCGATGGGCGACCCCGACCAGGGCATCGTCCACGTGATTGGCCCGGAGCAGGGCCGCACCATGCCGGGCATGACCATCGTGTGTGGCGACTCCCACACCGCCACGCATGGCGCTTTCGGGTCACTCGCCTTCGGTATCGGCACCAGCGAGGTCGAGCACGTGCTCGCCACCCAAACGCTGCCCCAGGAACGCCCGAAGTGGATGTCGGTCACCGTCGACGGCGACCTCCAGCCCGGGGTCACAGCAAAGGACGTCATCCTCGCGATTCTCGGTGAGATCGGAACCAGCGGCGGCCTCGGCCACGTGATCGAGTACCGCGGTTCCGCCATCGAAGCCCTCTCCATGGAAGGCCGCATGACCGTCTGCAACATGTCGATCGAAGCAGGCGCAAAAGCCGGATTGATCGCTCCCGATCAGACCACCTTCGACTACCTCGAAGGCCGCGACCAAGCGCCCAGGGGTAACGAATGGGATGCTGCAGTTGCCGATTGGAAGCAACTCTTCACCGACGCCGATGCGACCTGGAACAAGGAAGTTGTGCTTGACGCCGCAGCAATCACGCCGCACGTCTCATGGGGCACGAACCCTGGCCAGGTCGCCTCGATCGACTCGCCGATCCCTTCGCCAAGCGACTTCGATAACGAAACGACGCGGGAAACCGTCCAGCGAGCGCTGGACTACATGGGTCTCGAAGGCGGACAGTCGATGCGTGACATCAGTGTTGACACCGTGTTTATCGGATCCTGCACCAACAGCCGCATCGAAGACCTTCGCGCTGCCGCAGCGGTGATGGAAGGCCGCACGGTCACCGTGCCCCGCGTCATGATCGTGCCAGGAAGCCACCGGGTAAGGAACCAGGCAATCGAGGAGGGACTCGACAAGGTTTTCACCGCCGCAGGCGCCGACTGGCGAGAGCCGGGCTGCTCAATGTGCTTGGCAATGAACCCGGACAAGCTCGCTCCCAAGGAACGCGCTGCGTCGACCAGCAACCGCAACTTCGAAGGCCGTCAAGGGCCCGGCGGCCGCACCCACCTCGTCTCACCCGCCGTTGCGGCAGCCACAGCGATCAGGGGCACGTTCTGCACCCCCGCCGACCTGCCTCTTCAGACCAACACGAAGGTGGCCAAGTGAAGGCTGTCCAGATCATCACCGGAACGGGCGTGCCGCTCAAGCGTTCCGACGTCGACACCGACCAGATCATCCCAGCCGTGTGGCTCAAGCAGGTCGAGCGGACCGGCTTCGAGAAGGGCCTCTTCTCGGCATGGCGCGACGAACAAGATTTCGTTCTGAACGATGAGCGGTACGTCGGCGCAAACATCCTCGTGGCTGGGCCCGCGTTCGGCGTGGGTTCGTCCCGCGAGCATGCCGTGTGGGCGATTCAGCAATATGGCTTCGATGCCGTTATCGCTCCCAGTTTCTCGGACATCTTCAAGAACAACTGCACCAAGAACGGACTCGTTCCCGTGGTGCTTGACGAGGCGATCGTCGAACAGATCTGGGCAGCTATCGAGGCCGACCCGCAGACCTCGATTGTGGTTGATGTTGAGCAGCTCAAGGTCGAGGTGCCCGCTGCCGGGATCGATGCGCCGTTCCCGATGCAATCCGATGTGCAACACCGTTTCCTCAACGGCCTCGATGACATCGGCATTACCATGGGTAAAGCTGGCGCCATCGACACCTTCGAAGCGAATCGCCCCAGCTACTTGCCGAGCTGACCACCAACGTTCGTTGGAGACATTGCGGGTGAGTCGCCTCGCGCCCACGTGATCGGGCACCGCCAACTCGGGGCCAAGCATTACTCCCTGACAGAATCGTGCAGTGACGGCAACCCAAGCGAGCGGGCAACGGGCCGCCAACGCAATCACCGTCACATCGTTCCGAAACCTATGGGCGTGCAACGTCGCCTTCTTCCTCGTGATGAACGCGCAGCGGTTCGCTTTCGGCTGGGTTGTGCTCGACCTTCTCCTCAAGGACGAAGGGTCACAGGGTCTGATCGTGTTCACGCTCGGTGCCCCTACCGCACTCCTCGTGCTGCAGGCGGGCGTCTGGGCTGACCGCCTCAACCGCAAGAAACTTCTGTTGAGCACCCAGCTTGCGGGGGCGGCGGTGATGGCGACGACTGCGGTCGTCATTGGCCAAGGCGCTGTCAGCTTCGGCTGGCTGGTTGCGCTCACTCTTCTCGCTGGCTCAGCGACGGCGATCGGCCAGCCGGTTCGGTCCTCACTGGTCCCTGCTCTTGTCAGTCGGGAACAGCTGTTCAGCGCCATCGCCTTGAACGCCATTGCGATGACCCTGTCGCTCATCCTCGGTCCGGTTCTGATCAAGGTCGTCGGTGATCAATTCGGATTCGACGGAGCGTTCTGGTTCCAGGCCGGTTTGCTCATCATTGGTTCGTTGTTCCTCACCAAGGTGAATATCCCCGATCACGAACGAGGCGAAAAGCGACCCATCATCACCGAAACGCTCGAGGCGGTGCGCCACATCCTCGATGACAAGCACCTCACCACGCTCTTCACTTTGCTGTTCACCGCCAGCCTGACCATTAGCCCGGCGGTCATGGTGACGGTCCAAGCACACGTGAAAGACCAGTTTGGGCGTGATGCCGGCGACGCCGCATACCCATTTGCCGCGATGGGCGTTGGCATGGCGATCTCGTCGTTTTACCTCATGCGTAAGGGCGACATGGCCAACAAGGGCGCCGTCTTCCAGCGCGCCATGATGATGGGCACGGTCATCACGTTTTTCGTCGGGATCGCTCCGCAGTTCTGGCAGGTGATCGTGCTCGGCGGGTTGATGGGACTCTCCGGAGGGTTCTTCATCAACATGAACCAAGGACTCATCCAGGCCAACACACCTCAGCACCTCATGGGCCGCGTGATGGGCGTCTACACACTGGTCGCCAACGGCCTTTTCCCGCTCGGCGCCCTGGTGTTGGGCATCGTCGCCACCAACGTTGGAACCCGTGCGACCATTTGCGGTGCGGCAATCGTTGGCTTCACCGTGGTCACCACGACCTACGTCCGCAACACCGAGCTTCGCAATCTGTCCTGACCCTCCCACGTCGGCACCCACACGCACAGATACCGTGAGAAGATGCCCCTCACCGGAGAGTACGTTCCCAGCCCCACCGACTGGGTTCGCGAACAAGTCGACACGTACGAACGCACCAATGGCCAAGAGGCCAATACCCTGCGCGATACCGGCATCCCGGTCATCGTGGTCACCTGCCTCGGAGCGAGCAGTGGCAACGTACGTAAGTTTGCCCTGATGCGAGTTGAGCACGATGACGAGTACGCGCTGGTCGCCTCGATCGGTGGCGCACCCGACAACCCCGCATGGTTCCACAACCTCCTCGGTCACCCCATCGTTCAAATCCAAGACGGCGCCGAGCCCCACGACTACGCCGTCGAGATTGTGCGGGGCAATGAGCGTCAAACCTGGTGGGATCGCAGCGTCAAGGTGTTCCCCACCTACGCCGACTACGCCAAGCGAACCAACCGGGATATTCCCGTGTTCGTCGCTCGCCGGATCGACTGAGCTCAACTCGCGGCCATCGAGCCGCTACAACCCTCCCACCGTCGCCCCCCATTTCAGTTCGCGTGAGGTTGTCGCGGCCACTTCCGTCCCTCCCATTCGGTTTCGCGTGAGCTTATTGCGGCCCTCAGCGGCAAGAACCTCACGCGAAAGCTGAGACGTTGGGGATTGGACGAATCAGCGCACCGTGATCCGATATCGTCCTGTTGTCGGCACAGCTTTGCCCGCATCGGACCAGCGCGTCCCCTGAACCACCGCCTCAGGAGTATGCGATGTACAACATCTCGATCGAACTTGCCCAGCAGGTTGCTGACACGTACGGCGTCGTCACCAACACCCAACTGGTCGCCGACGGCGCAACACACCACCAGATTCGTGAGCTCGTGTCTCACGACGTGATCATTCGGTGCCACAACGGCGTGTACCGGGTCGCCACGTCCCCTGCCACCTTTGAATCGGCTTGTGCCGCAGCATGTATCGCTGACCCATCAATTGTGATCACCGGTCTCGCTGCTGCCGGTCTCTGGGGGTTCCGGCATGCCGGCACGCCCACCGCACCGATCGCCCTCGTCGAGCACGGTCGCCATCCGTTGGCACCGGGCGTGACGATCCGCCGAACCAATGTGCTCACCACCATCCATCGAGTTCAGCGCGACGACGGCATCGCCATCGCGAGTCCACCAAGAACCTGGTTCGACCGCGGTCGCGACCTCAACGATGACCGGTTCGAAGCGATGACCGAGTGGGTACTCGACCACCACTCGTCGACGCCGACCCTCTGGCGAACGGTCCGGGAAATGGACGCTCGCGGTCGCCCCGGGCTCGCACGTGTGCGGCGGGTGCTGTCGCAGCGATCTACATGGCAACGGCCTGCTGGCTCCAAGCTGGAACTGCGCGTGCTGAAGGCGCTCAAACCCGCGGGGTTCCAGAACTCGTTCGACAGCATCCGCTCAAACTCCCGAACGGGATCATTGTTCATCCCGACGGGGCCGACCCAAAAATCCGCTGGGCCATCGAGGTGGATCACGTCACGTGGCACGGCGGCCAGATCGATGCGCAGCGCGACAAGGGGCGAGATCGCAGGCTCCATCGAATCGGTTGGCAGGTCGAACGGGTCAACGACCAAGAGCTTCGCGATTCCTTCAGCGCCGTGATCGCCGAACTCACCGCGACCCGCTCCCGCGAGCAAGCCGCCTGACCGAACAACCAGCCAACGGTTCGCGAACCCGACCCCACACCCGAACCCGACCCAGCAGTCAACGGTTCGCGTGAGGTTGTTGCTACTGGTGACCGCAACAACCTCACGCGAACCCTCAGATATGGAGCCGAGGTCGATACCGACTATCGACGGGCGTGGGCGTCAAGCAGGTGCGCGACCGCCATCGTGAGGCGACGAGCGGTTGGCACGTGGAGGTATTCGTTGGGTCCGTGGGCGTTGGCATCAGGACCCAACACGCCGGTAATGACGAACTGGGCGTCGGGGAACTTCTCGCCGAGCATGCCCATGAACGGGATCGAGCCGCCTTCGCCAAAGGTGCGAGCCGACGATCCAAACGAGGCGGTCGACGCGGCGTCAAGCGCTGCTACCAACCACGGCGCTGTTGCCGGGGCATTCCAGCCCGGTGCGGAGTCGACGTCGTGGAACGACACCCGCGCTCCGTAAGGAGCATCCGCTTCGAGGGCCGCAACGATCGCCAAGCGGGCTGCTTCGGGGTCCGCTGTTGGCGGCAGCCGGAACGAGAGCTTGAGTGAGGTTGACGGGCGCAGCACGTTGCCGGCTCGCTCGGTGGGCGGCAAGCCGTCGGCACCAACCACGCTGAGGGTGGCTCGCCACGTGCGAGCGAGTAGCTGTTGGGCCGGATCAGAAGTGGTGGGGCAAGCACCCTCGACGAACGGGTAATGATCGGCAATCGCTCCGATTTCGGCGGCGGTCGCTGCAGCCTCGGCCAGGCGGCCTGCGGGGATGTCGACAATCAGTTCGGGGAGCAGCGGTTCACCGGTCACCGAGTCTTCGACGCGGTCGAGGAGTTGACGAGCGACTCGGAACGACGACGGCACCATTCCCGATGCGTCACCAGAGTGCAGCCCCTCGGTCACGATGTCGACGGTAAGTACGCCGGACACCATTCCCCGGAGGGACGTGGTTACCCACATCCGGTCGTAGTCGATGCAACCGGAATCGAGGCACACGACGAGGCTCGGCGAGCCGATGCGTTCATCGAGTGCATCGACATAGGCGGGCAGGTCGATCGAGCCCGATTCCTCGCTCGCTTCGATCAGCACGACGCACCTGGCATGCGACAACCCTGCAGCGTCGACCGCTTCGATCGCAGTGAGGCTCGCAAAGGTGGCGTAACCATCGTCAGCGCCTCCCCGCCCGTACAGCCGATCGCCTTCCATCACCGGCTTCCATGGACCGAGGTCGTCGCGCCAGCCTTCCATCTCGGGCTGCTTGTCGAGGTGTCCGTACAGCAGCACTGTGTCGGCATCGGAGCCTGCATCGCCCACTGCGGGAATCTCCATGAAGATCAACGGGGTACGCCCGGGGAGCTCCAATACCTCGACGGTCAGGCCGGGGATCGGACGGTCATGGCACCAGTTCGAGATCAGGTCAACCGCCTGCCGCATGAACCCGTGCTCGCGCCACTGCGCATCGAAGTCGACCGACACATTGGGAATGGCGATGTAGTCGTGCAGGACCGGGACGATGCCGTCCCACACCTCGTTGCTCCGGTCGCGGATGATGTCGGCAGCACGGGATTCGACGGTCATAGAGACAACGGTACCGATGAGCCCGACCTCCAACGTGTTAGGTCAGCAGGAGACGTTCAATACGTCGGGCAGCCACTCCTGCACCGACGATCGTCAACGCCACGAGCACCGCAACATGAGCGATGATCGTGTTGTCCCACGTGCCGAGGTTCGCTGCTCGCACCAACTCGACCCCGTGGTACAGCGGGCTGATCTGCACGATCCATGCCCAGTCCCCGTACTGCGACAGCGGGTAGAAAGTGGCGGAGAACAAGAACAGCGGAAGCGTTACCGCAGGGACGTATTCAAAGTCTTCCCAGCTGCGCATAAACGTCGTGAGTGCCATACCAACCGAGGCGAACGCAAAGCCAATGAGGATGCACGCAGGCACTGCCAACACAACCCACGGCGACTGGACCATCCCGAGCGCCCACATCGTCAACATGAACGCGGTTGAGTACAACCCACCTCGGATCACGGCGAACGAAATCTCACCGAGCGCCACGTCAGCAGCCGTCATCGGCGTCGTCAGGACCGCGTCGTAAGTCTTGGAGACTTTGATCTTGAAGAACACATTCATCGTGGAGTCAAAAACCGCCCCATTCATCGCCGATGCGGCCATCAGCCCAGGGGCAACAAATTGGTCATACGGGACGAGTACTCCCCCGGTCTCCACGTCACCGACTAGTGCTGACAACCCGATCCGGATCGACAACAGATAAAAAAGCGGCTCGAAGAATCCGGTAACCAGCACCAACCAGCTGCGCCGATACGTCATCACGCTGCGTTCGACCATGCGTTGCGGACGACGAATGTCGAACACAATCGCCGGCACGATGCGCGTGGCGGCAGCCGGGTTCGTCAGCACGCTCATGACCGCAACCTCCGATCGAAGGTCACCATGCTTGCCGCGGTGCCCGCCACGACGTAGGCAATCAACGCCCCGATATGTACCAGTAGATCGGTGGCGCTCAGCCCACCCAGCACCGATCCCCGACACAGTTCGACGCCATGCCACAGCGGGGTGAACCATGCAACGGGCTGCAACGCTGTGGGAAGTTGAGTGATTGGATAAAACGCTCCGCCAAACAAAAACATCGGGATGACGACAAACCGCAAAATCGCAGGAAACGACTGGTCGCTTTCGCGTGTCGCCGTCCACGCAGCAAACGGCATGGCGAACGACAGCCCCGTAAGCATGCCGAACACAATCGCCGGGATGAGCCCCCACGATCGGGTGTCGTCGAAGAACACGAGCACGAGCGAGACACCTGCCGACGTGATTACTCCACGGAACGCAAACTTCAACAGTTGACCGAAGACGACATCGCGCGACACCACCGGTGTCGACAACATCGCACGGTACGCGTTCGACCACATGAACCCATCCATCGTTGGCCAGAGCGCCTCTTGGCCTGCGACAAACATCGTCGCGGTTGCGATGATCGCCGTCGCGTAAAACGCGAAGTACGACACGTCGCCAAGGACGTCTGCCGCTCCCGGCCCGCTGTCGACGAGCGATCCGACGCCGAGCCCAACGCCCAACAGAAACATCACCGGCTGAATCACCGCGCTCAGCACGACCGCTTTCCAGATGCGACGGAAAAACACCAGATCGCGCTCGACGACGCGGATGGCTCCGGGCGTGCCCATCAGGCCACCACCCGTCGATTGCGTCGATCCGGTGCCTGGCACCGGATCGATGACCATCGCATCGGCCTCATTCGACGAGGGTTCTTCCGGTGAGCTTCAGGAACACGTCTTCGAGGCTGCTGCGGCGCACCAACGAACTCTCCGGCACGACATCGCGGCGGTGGAGTTCAGAGAGCGCGCCATCGCCGTCGTCGGTATAGATCAGCAGCCGGTCGGGCAGCACTTCGATGCGATCGCCGATGCCGTCGAGCTTCGCAACCTGCTCGACGTTCTTGCCATGACCGAACCGAACTTCGAGGACTTCGCGTCGGACGTGTTGGGAGATCAGCCCCTGCGGTGAGCCTTCAGCCACGATGTGGCCGCTGTCCATGACAACGAGGCGATCACACAATTGCTCGGCTTCGTCCATGAAGTGGGTGGTCACCACGAGCGTGGCGCCACGCTCCTTGAGCATGTACAGGCGGTCCCAGAGCACGTGGCGGGCTTGCGGGTCAAGACCGGTGGTCGGCTCATCGAGCAGCAAGAGGTCGGGGTCGTTGATGAGCGACCGCGCAATGCTCACCCGGCGCTGCTGGCCGCCAGACAGCGGGTCGACCTTGCTGTCGGCTCGTTCGGTGAGTTGCACGAAGTCGAGCAACTCGGCGGCCTTCGCTTTGGCGTCTTTGCGTGAGAGGTCGAAATACCGGCCGTAGATGACCAGGTTTTCCATGACGGTCAGCTCCTTGTCGAGCTGATCGAGCTGAGGCACCACGCCCATACGGGCGCGTATCGAGCGGCCATCGACGGCTGGATCTTTGCCGAAGATTCGTAACTCTCCCGAGGTCACCGGCGACACGCAGCCGATCATCCGCATCGTCGAGGTCTTGCCCGCCCCATTGGGGCCGAGGAATCCAAACGACTCCCCAGGTGCGACCTCAACGTCGATGCCGTCGACCGCGGTAAATTCGCCAAACCTTTTAACGAGCGACCGCGCTGCGATCAGTGGCGCGTTCTTCAGGTCCGCAGGCATGACAGCAGTGTCACACGGTCGAGGGGTCGAAGCGAAGCTGATTGGTCAGGTGCGGGAGCCGATGACATCGACGGCCAAATGAGCCTCGGACTGCGTGCAGATGAACATCGGTGCCCTACCACGTCGTGTTCAGCGGAGTTCGGTCCTCATGAGCGTGGCGATGAGTTGTTCGCCCATTCGGCGCAACGTCGGGTTGTCGGCCGATTGCCCCAGGTAGATCACCGCGAAGTGCAACGCCCAGGCCTCGGCCCGCTGCCACACCGCCTCATCGATCCCCAACCCACCGCTTCCCGTTGCTTGGCGAAACTCATCGCGTGCAGGCTTATCAAAGAATGCCCAGGCGCACGACAGATCGGTTGCCGGGTCACCAGCACACACGTCACCGAAGTCGATGACCGCGCTGAAGGCCCCGTCGTGCACCAAGACGTTCATTGCATGCAGGTCACCATGGATCCAGGCGGCAGGCAGCGCAAACGGCTCGACGTCGTCGACCAACTCATGCCAACGGTCCAACACAGCAACAGCGTCGACCGCAGAATCATCGACAAGCGCCTCAAGCCGTTTGGCGACGATCGGTGTGTTGTTTCCAATGAAGTGGCCGCGATAGGGGTTCGGTGGCGCATCGTCTGGCGCTGGAACGTGGAGGGCCGCCATGAATTCGCCGAGCCGCCGAGCCTCGAGCAGAGCGTCCTTCACTACCGAGTCGGCCAGCCGTTCTCCCGGCAGCCACCGCAGAACAGTCCATGCCCACGGGTACGCCTCGGTCGGTCCGCCGATGCGCAAGGGCACAGGGACGTCAAGTGGAAGCATCGGCGCCAACACGGGGAGAACCCGCTGCTCGTGCCCCGCCAGCCGAGCGGCTTTCGCTCGGCGCGGCAGCCGAACGGCAAGGTCGTCACCAATCCGGTACATCACGTTGTCCCAGCCATGAGCTACCTCAACAATGGCGAGACCAGCGAGATCCGGGTGCTGCTCGCTCAACAAGGACCGAACGAGGCCAGCGGTGATGTCGATCTCGGCTGCTGGCATATTCTGCACTCCCATCGCGTCAGGTTCGCAGACCAACAACACTATGGGGCGAATGATGATCAGCCGGTGTTGCGCTGGCCGCTGCGCACAGCAAAGCCGTCGAGAGCGGCGGGTGCCTCGGGGCTACTCGTACTCGATCCGAGGCGAGCGGTATTTGCCGCCGTCTTATCGCTTCGTCGAGGAAGCGATAACACGGAGCGGCAGCGCTACAGGTTGCTGGGGTTGACCGCCGAGGTCTTGACGTCGTCGCCGAAATCTTCGAGCTTCTGTAGACGGTGGTCGTTCGAGAAGACGTCGACGGGCTTGCTCGGCTCCATCTTCATCATCCGCTGCAGGATGCGCACCTGGGTGACCTGGTTGTACTCAGACAACGTGACCGCCCAGCCGTCACGACCCGCACGAGCGGTACGACCCGAACGATGCAAGTAGTCCTTCACGTCCTTGGCTGGCTCGTAATGGATGACCGCGCCGATGTCGTCGATGTCGATACCGCGGGCCGCAACGTCGGTCGCGACGAGCACCTGGAGCTTGCCTTCAGCAAAAGAACGCATCACGCGCTCACGGGTTTTCTGCTGCAGGTCGCCGTGAATTGCCAGCGCATCGATACCGAGGTCTTGCAGCTTCTCGGTCGCCCGGTCACACTGCCGCTTGGTCTGGCAGAACACGACGAGCTTCGGGATGCCGCGGGAGATCGCGCCGATGACTTTGTCACGGTCCATGTGATGAATCCCGAGGAACACGTGGCTCATGTTGCCAACCGTGTCGGTTGCCTCGTCGATCGCGATCGTTGCTGGATCGGTCTGGTATGCCCGGATCAAGTGCCCAACGTCGCCGTCGAGCGTTGCCGAGAACAACATCGTCTGGTTGCGGTTCGTGCAATGGCGCAAGATCCACTCGACCTGAGGGGTGAACCCGTCGTCGGCCATCCGGTCGGCTTCGTCGAGCGTGACGATCTGGATGTCGTCGAGGTTGACCTCGTCGGACTTGATGAGGTCGATCAAACGCAGCGGTGTTGCCACCACGATCTCGA
>JBLFZD010000072.1:0-13045 GCA_047610085.1 Ilumatobacter sp.
AAAAGGTTGCGTGATGCCGGAGTGGCATCGATTCGGTATTCCCCCGGTAATCGGTAATCGGTAATCGGTAATCGGTATGAATATTCGGTCGGAGTTGGCCCGACCCCCGTCGGGCCAACGCTGACGTGATTCAGTCGGCGGTAGCGCTTGGTACCCAGTTGCCGTGGAAGCCGAACGGCACCCGCGGCAACTCGACGCTCGCAACCGGTTCGTTGCTCATTGAGCTCGCATCGAAGATGATGAACTCACTGGAGTCGGTGTTGGCATCGAAGACATACGTCATCAGATATCCGTCGTCTTCGTTGACGGCGTTTGCCTTGGGAACAAAGGATGACTCCCCCGGAAGACGCCCGGCTCCAACTTCGACGCTTGTCCGCTTGCCGGTCTCCATGTCGTATTTCAGAATGGCGCCGTTCGCGGACAGCGGCTCTTCGAAGGCTGACGACGCGGCGTTCGCCATCATGTAGCCGTAGCGGTGCTTGATGCCGACGCGGGCGTCGGGCACACGTGGGAACTCGGCAGGCATGTCATCGATTTGGTCGTCGGTGACGCGCCCCGAGGCGGTGTCGATCGTCCAACGATGCAGCGCGGGATTCGGGAAGTCCATCGGCCCGTCTCTCCAGATGTGGGATAGGCGTGCGACGTCGATGACGATGTTCCCGTTTTCCTCGTAGGCGTTCATCGGGTGGAACACGTAGCAGGGGTCGACGTCGTACCAGACGACCGAAGCATCGGTGCCGTTGCGGGGCATGACGCCGAGCCGTGCTCGGTAGTCGTCGCTCCAGCGGATTGGCATTTCGCCCTTCATCGCCATCTCGAGATCGAAGATCGCCGGGAGGTCCATGAAGATGACGTGGTTCTCGGTCATGTTGAAGTCGTGCATCATCGTCGGGCCGCCAACGGTGATGTTCTCGGCTTGTACAAGTTCACCGGCTGCCGAGACACGCAGGTAGGTGAGGTACGGATCCATCAACGAGTAGCCGAAGCCGACCATCTCACCGGTACTTGGGCACACCTTCGGGTGAGCCGTGAATGATCCAGGGAGCTTGCCGGAGTAGTCGGTTGGGCCGACGGTGTCGAGGTTGCCGTCCAATACGAACGGGAAGTGACCTTCTTCGAGCGCCAGGATCTTTCCTGCGTGGCCAACGACGTTCGTGTTCGCCTTGGAAGACGTCATGTCGGTCAGGCTGTTGTCCAGGTCGATGACCTCACGGTCTGGCTCGACAATGAACGGCGTTTGCACGTAACGATTGCGGTACCACTCGGCTTGGCCGTCTCGGAGCCGCATGCCGTGGATCATGCCGTCACCCAGGAAGGGGTGGTCGCTGAACCCGGTGATCGGGTTGGCACCGTTGCGCAAATATCGCCCATTGAGTTCGGCGGGAATCGTGCCGGTCACCTTCAAGCTCGTGATCGTGCGTTCCTCCTGAAGCGGGGCCCAATTCCCGCGCAGATGCATGGGCAATTCTTCTTCGGTGACCGACATGAAATGACTCCTGAGTTGTCTGAGCGTGAGTTAGTTGTGTCCTGCTGTTTTCGTTTTCAGGTTGCGGGGGGAGCGTGGCCGGGTGTGACGCTGATCACATGTATCGAAGGTAGCTTGCACAAAAATCGTGCGACGAGTTGGACGGACTGCGTCAACAACATGTACGGACGTGACCTGCCGTCAGCCATCGATGTCGTAGCCGAGGGCGAGGCCGGCATCGAGGTCGTCGACCGCATCGAAGGTTCGCCGCACCAGCGCATCGAAGAGCGCCGCACCGCGCTCGTTGGCGGGGTCGATGGTGAGCAGGCTGGCACCGAATGACACCGCGTAGAAGACGAGGCCCTCGAGGTACCCCTGGCGAACCGACTCGACCGTGATGGCATCGGTCGGCACCCCTGAGGCATGGAGGCCGGCGACGTATCGAGTGAGAAGTGCATCCTCGTGGGCTCGACGCATCTCGGTCGTGAAGTTGTTCGCGCAAAAGTACACGAAGTCGCCCTGGCCGGGGGCTCGCATGCTGAGCTGCCAGTCGATCACCGCGACCGTTCCGTCCTCGGAGAAGAACAGGTTGTCGAGCCGGAAGTCCCCGTGCGCCATGGTGACGGGTTCGTCGAAGTGGCTCGCGATCCACGCGGGGATGTGCTCAACGAATCGCTCACACCATCGCAAACAACGATCGGGAAGTTCATCCGCAAACCGCTCGAGGAATATCGGCCACCCCATGGCGAAGGTGTCCTTCAGCGTGAGTATCGACGGGTCATCGAGACCGGGCATCCACTCGAGTGAGGAGAGTAGAGGATGCTCGAACCATGAGGCGTGATGCGCTGCGAGTGTGTCGATGGCGCGTTCGGCTTGATCGAGTGTTGCGCCCGCAACGTGATCGCCGACAACGGCGGGTGCGAGGTCTTCGAGGACGAGGCACGGTGGCTCCGCGATGTTCACGTAGGCGATCGGCACGCGGATGCTCATGTGCGGTGCGACGTCCCGATAAAAGCAGTGCTCGCGTTCCCAGACGCGCATGATCTCGCCGATGAACTGGCCGCCGGGATCTGACGTTGGAAGCTTGACGATGACCGAGTTCGGCACGCTCGCATCAGTCGACTCGATGGTAACGCGAGCCAGTTGGCCCATGAACCCCTCACCGGCTGCGATCGGTTGCACCTCGATCGATTCGATCGGTGACCCGAGCGCATTGGCGAGCCAATCGGCGGTGACATCGTTGAGTGACTGCGGCTCGTTGGCCATGCGCCGACTCTACATCGCGACAGATCGCCGGTTGGACGAGCCGGGATTCCCCGTGTCTGGGCCAACTCGAGGGCGGTTAGCGGCGACCGATTAGGTTCGTGCTTCTACCAACACGGGGGTGTTGTTATGAGTGTCACTGCCAACGAATACGTCGAGTCGTACGTCGCCGAGCATGGGGAACGTGAGGTCACCGTCGATCGTTTCGTCCGACGGTCAGCGGGTCTTGACGCTGCCGGGATGGTGGAGGCGCTCGCGAATCCATGGTTCACGGCGCCTGGGCGCCAGCCGGTCGCGCTGCAGATGATGTGTGACTGGATGGCGCCCGACGGGTCGATGTACTACGACGCGATTTACGGAGCGTTCGACGGCCAGGCTGCGACCCGGAACTGGCTCATTCCCACGATGGCCACGATCGACTTCATCGAGTTCATTACGACCGCGCCGCACACACTCTTCGATGATGGATCGGGCGGCTCGTCGGTTGACGAGTGGGAGATGGTCGCGGTGTTCGGCGACGACAAGATTCCGCTGTCACGGGGCGTGAGTGTCCGTCGATTCCGCGAAGGGTGGATCACCTGGGCGTGCGACGTGTACGACACGGGCCCGTTCCGCGTGCCGCCGCCTCCGGACGCCGAGATCGATGTCGATGCTGAGCCGATCCCTGACTGGCCGCGCACCGTATGGCATCGAGACCCAGACGCTGCCGAGACGATCGCTCAATCGCTCGATGTCGATGCGATCGCCGATGAGTTCCACGAAACCAATTCGGTCTTTTTCGATCCGAGGGCCGGTGAGGTTCGCGGCCGCGAAGCGATTCGGGCAATGTTCGCTGCCAAAAAGAGTGGCCTCGGAAACGTCGTGTTCGAGCCGCTCGGACCGCGACTCGATGATGGGGCCACGTCGGTGCAGGAGTGGCAGCAAATGGCCATGCAGGCCGACGGGAGTCGGGTGTTCATGACCCGCGGCACAAGCGTCCGGCGTCGCGAAGGCGGTCACGTCATTTACGGCGCCGAGTACTTCGACACGGCACCTCTCACAGACCCCGACCTGTAACGGGCGTGATCCGTTATTGGTTGGAAGGTGCTGGTGGCGTGTCGGTTTCTGCTGAGCCCGTTGCGGGGGGACGCTCGCGAGGCGACCAGATACCGGTGATCAACCGACTCCCACGTTGGAACGTCAGGTAGCTCCAGGCCCAGCTGATAAAGACGGAAAAGCGCTTTTGAAAGTCGATGAGGAATACGATGTGGACCGCCCACCAGGCCATCCAGGCGATCCATCCCGAGAGTTGAAGCCGGCCGATAGTCCCGACTGCAGACGAACGACCGATGGTGGCCAGTTCGCCCTTGTTGCGATACCGGAAGATCGGGCGACTCTGGCCGAGGATGTCGGCACGGATCGCACGAGCCGCGTGTTTGCCGCCCTGCATCGCGCCCTGTGCTACGCCAGGAACCATCGTGCCCTTCGACTCGGCGTGCGCAACGTCGCCGATTGCGAAGATCTCGGGATGTCGCGGCACGGCGAGATCGGGCCCCACGATCGCGCGCCCGGCCCGGTCGATGTCAGCTCGGATGCACTGGGCGAGCGGTGATGCTTCGTTCCCCGCTCCCCAGATGACGGTTCGCGCGGTGATCGTGCCGTTTGAGGTCTCGACGGTTTGACTGTCGATACCGGTGACTTTCACGTCGGTACGTACGTCAACGCCGAGCTCGCTGAGCTGGCGTTCCGCCTTCGCTGACAGTGGCTCGGGGTATGCGCCGAGGATGCGTGGGGCGGCTTCGAGCAGGATCACCTGTGCCGAAGCAGGGTCTATTGAGCGGAACTCGCTCGTCAGCGTCCGAAATGCGATTTCCGCTATCGAGCCGGCGGTCTCCACGCCCGTCGGTCCGCCACCAACAACAACGAAGGTCAATTGTGCCAGTCGTTCTTCAGGATCCTGTGTCCGCTCCGCTCGCTCGAACGCCAAGAGGACGCGCCGACGGATCTCGATCGCGTCCTCGATCGTCTTGAGCCCGGGTGCGTGCTGCTCCCATTCGTCGTTCCCGAAGTAGGAGTGGCGCGTGCCGGTCGCGACCACGAGTCGGTCGTAGTCGACGTGTGCGCCGTCGACAAGGTGCACCCTGCGCAGGTCCGGATCGATGTCGTCGACCTCGCCGAGGATCACGGTTGCGTTTGGTTGATCGGCGAGGATCGACCGGATCGGGTGTGCGATGTCGGCCGGAGTGAGACCCGCTGTTGCCACCTGGTAAAGCAGCGGTTGGAAGAGATGGTGGTTGCGTCGGTCGATGAGCGTGATCCGCACCGCGGCGCCGGCCAGACCCTTTGCGGTGGCGATCCCACCGAACCCACCGCCGATGATCACCACGTGTAGTTGCTCATCGCTCATGTTTGCATCCTCTCCCAATCTCGGTCGGGGTGTCTCGTCGAGTTCCCCACAACGATGCCGGCCTGGTCACGTCATCGGAGTCGCCGTCGCCATTTGATTAACGAAACAGGGTTGAAGTTCTTGAAACGGGGATTCTTCGCGGGTTTCTAACAAACGGCTCATCGCCACCAGGCCACGTCCGGTCTGTTGAGGGCCGCCGGTTCAGGCTCGACATTCCCTCGGCTACAAGCTGGTGGCGATGGGGATTAGGACGAACGTGAGAACCAGGAGCACGATCGTCACCGAGAAGTCGAGTCCGCCGGTGCGAGGCAGTACGCGGCGGATCGGAGTGACGACGGGCTCGGTGACCATGTGGACAAAGTCGGCAACGGGTCGGATCGGCGACGTTTCTGATGGGCGAAACCAGCTGAAGATCACGCGAGCGAGGAACGCAAACCACACGGCCTGTAGAAGCAAAACAATGATCGTCACCGCTCCATCCTTGAGGTGGTAGCACGATCAAGGCTGATGATCGCAGTGACGATGACGTTCGTGTCAGGCCGGAGCAGGGTCTGGGTGGTCATGTCGGATGGTTCCTTTTCTGAACCTTGGCGGAATCGGAGCTCCCAGTCTGCCGTGTCGAGCGTTCGTTGATGCCGCGGGTGCGTCAGTATTCGGAGGAGTCGCGGAGTTGCCGGTTGAGAGGAACCCAGATGTGGACGGCGCAGCCGCCGCCTGGGGTGCTATCGATGTCGAAGCGACCACCCACTCGTTGGGCGAGATAGCGAACGTTGGAAATACCGAGGTGACCTGGGCGGTGTGGAGGGATTGTGGCTGGGTCGAACCCGACACCGTCATCCACGATTTGTGCACTCACACCATCATCGACGGTTTCCCAGGTAACTGACACGAGGCTGGCGTCGGCATGGGTTGCCACGTTGGCGAGGGCCTCGTGGACGAGCCGGAACGCGAGGACCCCCGTCGTCACGTCGGGTTCAGCGTCGAGACGATCGTCGACCGACCAGGTAACTCCGAGCGGCTCCATGGTTTCTTCAAGGTAGATCTCGGTCGCGATCGCAAGACCGTCGGTTTCGAGTTCGAAAGGGTGCAACTCGAACAACAGCCGCCGCATCCGTTCGATTGCTTCGTCGGCTTTTCTTCTTGCTCGATCGAGCGGTGCCTGCATCTTGTCGGGCGCATCTCGCTCGAGACGCTGCAACATCAGGCTGAGCACGGTGACGGCTTGGATCGGGTCGTCATGGAGCTGATTGGCAATGAGTTCTCGCTCGACGGCGCGGGTCGTCACGGCGTCCTGAGCGGCACGCTGCTGCTCAATGACAAGTTGGAGTAGGTGGCCCGCAGAGTACAGGGCAGCCACGGCCCGTTCCGGGAGTTCTGTCGGCGAGTTGTGGGCGACGCACAGTGCGCCGAGCGGTTGGCCGCCGAGACCCGGCACGATGATGCCCCACACCTTGCGCTGCGCGTTGGCAGGGTCGGCAATGTCGAAGTGCGTGGGTAAATCACTGCTCTGTGCAGGGTTCGCCTCCGTGCGGATCAGGTCGGAGATCGCGGAGCGTAGGCCGTCGTCGACGTCAGTAATGGACATGAAGTCGAGAGTCCCTTCGTTCAGAATCCTGATCGCGATTGCTTCCGAGTCGGCCACCAATGCCTCGGCGTGCGAGCAGATCGCAAGCATCGTCTCGCCCACCGGACGGTGGGCCGCAAGCAACTTGAGGACAGCATCCTGACCTTGACTGAACACGTTGAACAGGTCGCGTTCTTCGGCGGCCTCGTCCGTTGCGCTGTCCATACGCACGAGCGTAGGACTCGGTCACGCTGGCCCAGTGACGCATCCGTGTCATGCGCATCGACGTGTGCTCGTTGGGTGAACTCGCCGGGCTCGTGCCAGAGACCTACGAGTTTGGCGCGATAGGCGTGGGAGAGTGCGACCTGAGCTGGTCCTGCGGCACCTTGTCGCCGTTTCGATCATGACCGTCCGCAAGGTCGGCAAGGTCCGCAATGACGGAATCGTGCTGAACATCGAGTGCAAGAGGTTCCGCTCACTTATGCCGGTCGAGATGAAGGGGGAACGCGACGAAAAGATGATAGCTATTCAGCTCTCCGTCGTGCCCACGGGCAAACGCGTCGTGAGCGCGCTGGGTAACAAGGTCTCCCGGGACTGCGGTTGCTGTCCCCCCGTCTGGGGAGCGGTGCCGGTGGCGAACCTCAGGCTGGCGATTGATGTCCGTCGGTGCTGCATCGGAAGCTTCAGCAATCGAGCGACGATTGCTTGTGGCGGTGGTTCCTTGATCTCCGCACTCGTCGTTCGTTGGCAAGGCGCACGTGACGCCCTGGAAGTCGTTTGAGTGGCACGGGCACGTCATCGGCCGCGACCACCGGCGTGCGGAGTCTCAGGTAGAGCTCGAACTCGTCGAATTCGCTACGGACGCCGCCATCGATGATGAACCGAGACGGCCACAACAGGTTTTCGAGTGTGTGGAGAAAGGTGTCGACATCACGTCCCGATGCTTCCCAGTGGTCGTCGTCGAGGTGGTGAGCGAGCGCTGCGACTCGTTGCTCCAGGCCGGGTCTCTTCGGCGAGCTTCCTCGCATCGATGGCAGCGCGCATGAGGTGCCTGTGTCATTTGGTTCGTATGGGAACACCGCAATGACTCGTTCGTGTCACGGCAGACGGCGCGTCTGAGTCACGCACCGATTCCTTGGCTCTGCGAAAACGGTGTCCGGCACTTCCGCCACGAATTCACTCGAAAGCGATCCTGTTCTTCATGAGAAACCCCATCACCATCGCCAAAACCGTTGCCGTTGCTGCGGCGATCACTCTCACAGCGGCAGCCTGTGGCTCCGACAGCACGACACCGTCGGACAGTCCGGGCACTCCCGACTCGGTCACCGACAGCACCCTTTCCCCTGACGAGGTAACGGACACCACCCCAACTGCCGACTGACGGGGAATCGTTTCCGAGCGAGGAACAGAACCGGCGCACGCCGGTCGTTTGTCTTCGATGACGCACTCAACGTTGTTGAGTGCGTCATGGCGGGCTGGTCGGCGTTGCGTTCTTGAGTGGGATGGAACACAGGGCGTGCTCGTCGACCCTGACGAGTCGAACCGCTACGTGCCTTGCCTCGTCAGTGAGAACGCCCGGTTGTAGCGGCGGGCACACCGTGGTTCATGACCGTGTCCGGTCGCGATTCCCTGCTCACCTCGTACACGACCGTCCCTTCGCAGGGCCTACTCCGCCAACTCGCCGAACTGTGGGCAACGGTGGGCCGACCCGAGAGCGAGGGGCAGCCGGGCCAGATCTCCACGAGTTGGGGCGACGTCCTCTTCCCGCGACGTGTCAGCCAATCGGATCGACTGCAGAAGTATCGAGTCGTTCGAGTCGTTCGAGGGTCGTCTGTACGCCGGCGTGTAGTTCGTGGATTTCGGCGGCGGCGTTGAGGTTGGTGTCGTAGTCATGTTGTGCGAGCTCGGCGGTGATCTGGTCCGAACGGCGAGCGACAATGAGGAGAACCGCGCCCTGGAGTGCTGTGAGGCACGACAAAAGCAGGTTGAGGAGGATGAAGGGGTACGGGTCGAAGCCGGTTCCTCGGTTGAACCCCATCCAGAGTGAGAGGAAGCAGATCGCGGAGATGACAAATACCCATGAACCCATGCCGTTGCGGAGACGATCTGCCGAACGTTCGCCGAGCGTGAGCTGCTCCTCACCTCGGACGGCAGGGTGTCGGCGCCAGGTGAGTCGGGCGGGTTTGATCGAGAGTTGATGGAGTTGCATGGCGTGCTTCCAGCTTGAGGACCGGGATCAGGTCACGGCGAGGTCGGCGATTTCGTCGCCGAGGTCAAGTCCGCCACCCTTTGCGAACACAGCCGCAGCGCCGGCGTCGATGAGACGCTCACGGGTGCGACGATCGTTGAGCGTGGTGTAGCCAGCAACGATTGTTCCTGAGCTGGCGGCCTTGATCGCAGCAACTGCGTCAGCTCCACCGTGGGGCATGCGTACGTCGACGAGTGCCACGTGGACGAGATGTTGTGCGCACAGTTCCGCGGCTTCGAGACCGTCTTTTGCTTGACCGACGAGGTGGAGACGCGGGTGGTCGGTGATGAGGTCGGCGAGCGCGGTTCGTACGTTGTGGTCGTTGTCGGCGATGACAACACCGATGGTCATTTCGTCGGTACCGGGGGGTGTCTTCGGTGCAGCTGCGTTGCGCTCGTCGCTGATCATGAGTCGACCGAGTCCTCGATCGATATGAGTCGTGCCCGCACCGCTTTGACAACGGCCTCGAGCTTGGTGTGCGCATCCAACTTGGTCATGGCGTGGCGGAGGTGGTTCTTGACGGTGTGCGCGCTGAGGTGCAGCTTCTTGGCGATTTCTTCGGGGTGCAGCCCATTGGCGGCAAGTTGAAGAACCTCGACCTCACGGTCTGATAGCTCGGTTTGGCCGATGTCGTCGTACCGGCGGAGGTGGACGAGGTGCTTGAGTACGTCGCGGGTGAAATACGACTCGCCCGCGGCTGCGGCGCTGATGGCGTCTATGAGGTCAGCTCGATCGCTGTTCTTTGACAGGAAGCCGCAGCATCCTGCGTCGAGGGCCTGCGACAGCACGCGGCGATCGGCGACCGAGGTGATCATCACCACGTTGGTTTCGAGTTTGGCATCCTTAAATGCGCGGGCCGTTTCGGCCCCAGTGCCGTCAGGAAGCCGGTAGTCCATGAGGACGACATCTGGCCGCTTCTTGATAACCAGCTCGATGGCGTCCTCGCACGTTGTCGCCAATCCAATGACCTCGATGCCGTCGGCGTCATCGAGAAGTGCGCTCAAGCCGAGTGCGACGACCTCGTGATCGTCGACGATGACGACGGTGGTCGGGGCGCCAGGAGCTGCGGTGTCGTTCGTCATGTCGTGTGATACCTGAGAACTATCTTGGCTGATCCAGGCAACGGCGTCGTGACGCATCCGTGTCATTCGGCGAGTGGGATCAATGCGACTGGGCAGGGGCTGATTGCGGGGAGGTGCTGGGCAATCGCCCCGGCGAGGAATCCGTCGATCCGTCGGGAGTGATGCGAGCCGATCACAATCACCGGCGCACCTTGGGAGTTGCGGATGATCGCGGTGAGCGGGTCGTCCAGGCTGACGAAGATCTCGTCTTCGGTCGTCGATTCTTCGAGCAATTGGTTCAGATGGTCGGTCGCAGACGCTTCGAGGTCCAACGCCGAGATCGGTGAACTTCGATCAGCGCGAGTTGGACTCCGAGTGATGTGCGAACGCGCGGGCCGACTCGATTCGGCGGCATGTGTCCCCTGTCGCTTGACCTTGCCCTGGACTGGAAGGCGTACGTTGATTTCATGACCGATCAACCGATCGAACACATCCAGACCGTCGACCTCGATGTCGACGGCATGACCTGTGGGTCCTGCGCTGCGCGAATTCAGAAGGTGCTTCAGCGTCAGCCCGGAGTTGCTGAGGCTGAGGTGAACTACGCGACCGGCCGGGCTCGCCTTTCCATTGATGAGACAGCGGACCTTGCTGCGCTGCAGGCAGCAGTGGAAAAAGCCGGATACACCCTCCACGCTCCTGAGCCTGCCGAATCAGCGGCGGGGGAGTTCGCTGTCGGAGGCATGACGTGCGGTTCGTGCGCAGCGCGTATCCAGAAGGTGCTCCAGCATCAGCCCGGAGTCGCTGACGCTGATGTGAATTACGCGACGGGCCGGGCAACGGTCACCCCGCTGCCAGGCGAAACCGTTGACGTCGCGCTGCTGGCGGCCGTCGTGCGCAATGCCGGCTACGACCTCATCGACACCGTTGCCGAAAAAGCCGGTTCAGGGCCGACGGTAGCCGAGCGTGCCGATCGAGCCGACGTCGACGAAGCAGCGCATCGCTCGTTGTGGCTGCGGCGGACCGTTATCTCGGCGCCGGTCGCATTGTTCATGGTCTCGACCATGCTCTACCACGACTTCGCGATGGAAAACACGTGGCTGCGCTGGCTGCAATTTGGTCTTGCGACCCCGATCCAGTTCTACGTCGGGTGGCCGATCCTCGTCGGCGCCGCACAGCGCGCCCGACACTTGACGGCGAACATGGACACGCTCATCGCGATGGGGACGCTGTCGGCGTTCATCTTTTCGACGTATCAATTGTTCACCGGCGGCATGGAGCTGTACTTCGAAGCCGCCGTGGTGATCATGTTCTTCATCACCCTCGGCCGTTACCTCGAAGCTCGTGCAAAGGGACGAGCCGGCAAGGCGTTGCGATCACTCGTCGAACTTGGAGCAAAGGAAGCACGCCTGGTGCGTGACGGTGTGGAGGAGATGGTGCCGGTCGAGTCGGTCCAGGTCGGCGACTTGATAAAGATCCGACCCGGCGAGAAGGTGCCCGTCGACGGCGAAGTCGTCGACGGAGCGAGCGCAGTCGACGAATCAATGCTGACCGGCGAATCGCTGCCCGTCGACAAGCAGCCGGGCGACAACGTTGCGGGCGCCACGGTCAACTCATCGGGGGTGCTCACCATCCGAGCAACCGCGATCGGCCTGGAAACGGCACTTGCCCAGATCGTCAAGCTCGTCGAAGACGCCCAGACCGGCAAGTCATCCGCCCAACGTTTGGCGGACCGGATCTCGGCGGTGTTCGTCCCCATCGTGATGTTGATCTCGCTGCTCACATTCCTCGGCTGGACCGTCATTGGCGGCAGCATGAGTAACGGCGTGTATGCCGCTGTGGCAGTTTTGATCATTGCCTGCCCCTGTGCGCTCGGCCTGGCGACCCCGATGGCGATCATGGTCGGGACTGGCCGTGGCGCTCAGCTCGGCATTCTCATCAAGTCCGTCGAAGTGCTCGAACGCACCCGACGCATCACCACAGTTGTGTTCGATAAGACTGGCACCCTCACCGAAGGTGCAATGTCGGTTACCGACATCGTCACTGATGACGGAACGACTGAGGCCGAACTCCTCGCAAGGGCAGGTGCAGTCGAAGCCGACAGCGAGCATCCAATCGGCCAAGCCATCGCTGACGCGGCAAGAGAATCGCACGGTTCACTCGACCCGGTCACCGAGTTTGAGACCATCATCGGGCACGGGATCCGCGCCCACGTCAACGGCACACCGGTGTGGGTTGGTCGCCGCGAACTGGCAGCACAGGCGTCGCTCGAGATTCCGGCACGGCTCGACGGCGAAGCGGTGAAGCTTGAGAACCAAGGCCGCACCGCAGTGTTCGCTGGATGGGACGGCGCAGTGCGAGGCGTCATTGCCGTTGCGGACACGTTGAAGGCTTCGGCGGTTGCCGCCGTGCAGCAACTCCACGACCTCGATCTCACGGTGGCCATGATCACTGGCGACAACGCCCGCACCGCCCAGTCGATCGCCGACGCCGCCGGTATCGACCGAGTGATCGCTGAGGTACTCCCTGAAGACAAGCAGAGCGAAGTGCAACGTCTTCAGGAAGCCGGCGAGATCGTTGCGATGGTTGGCGACGGTGTCAACGACGCCCCCGCACTCGTCCAGGCCGACCTTGGCATCGCCATCGGCACCGGTACCGACGTGGCCATCGAATCAAGCGATCTCACACTGATGCGCGGTGACGTCGCTGGAGTGGTCACGGCGATCGAACTGTCGCGACGGACATACCGCACCATCGTGCAGAACCTGTTCTGGGCATTCGGGTACAACACGATCGCCATCCCACTCGCAGTATCGGGTCTACTCAGCCCACTCATTGCGGGCGCCGCAATGGCGTTCTCGTCGATCAGCGTCGTACTCAACAGCATCCGCCTCCGACGCTTTACTCCAACGGCTTCGCCGTCGTCCTCATCAACCACCGGACAACCCGCAGCACCCCGTCGTGCTGTGGTGGCCTGACCAACTCAAATTGACCGATACAACTCGTAGGAGATCGACATGACCAATTCAGCAACGACCACTTACTCGGTGCCCGAGATCTC
>JBLFZD010000073.1:0-13025 GCA_047610085.1 Ilumatobacter sp.
GAACGCAACAGGCCAGGACTACGAGACGGTTCTCGCTGAGCGCATCCTTGAGCCGTACGGACTGTTTGGCACCTCGGTCGACACCACGCCGCGCCGGGGTTGGATCGGCGACTCTGCTGGCGGTGTCTCCTCCACCGTCAACGACCTCGCTGCATGGGGCGCCCATCTCTACCGAGACGGCGACGTCGTGTCACCAGGCTCACTCGCCCAGATGACCGCCATCGACGAGTTGCTCTACGCCGGCCTTGGCACGTTTCCCGTCTGCCCGTGCACACCGAACGGCGATGGCACGGTGGGAGCCACCTCCTACGGCCACAACGGCGGCTCGGTCGCCCTGCAGTACTCGCCCGCTGACGACGTCGTGATCGCCGTTGGCTTCAGCGAGTCGTTCTGGCTCGGCGGCTTCGGCCAGTCGGACGTGTACGAGTTCATCGCGCAGGTCCGGGTCTTCGCCAACAGCTGACTCAATTTTCGTGGGGCTCCGTGTGTCGGAACTCGGGGCCTCACGAACACCCATTGTCCCCACCAATGTTGCTGAAGGTCATGACGATCATCACCCGCGGGGACAACCTTCCTCCGTCTGTCTTAAACCGTTGTTCAGTCGCCGTCTGGCGTATCGGCAACGAAGTCGATGAGCTGCTCGACGGCACCAACCAACTCGGGGGTGAGGTCAGCAAATGTGTTGACCTGGTTGCGCAGGCGCGGCCAGAAGCCTTCGAGCTCCACACCGAGTTCACGACACATCCCCTCTTTCCACGTGACATCGCGGTCGTAGGGAATGTCAGGCCAGGCCTCGAGCCCGACCACCTTCGGACGAATACCGGCCCACACGTCGACGAACGGGTGGCCGGTGATCAGCACGTTTGGGTCCCGAACGGTCTGGGCGATCCGTGTCTCTTTGGAACCCGGCACGAGATGGTCGAGTAAGACGCCGAGGCGCCGCTGCGACGACGGACCAAAGTCGCTCACCGCCGCCGCAAGGTCATCGGCGCCGTGGAGCGGCTCGACGACGATGCCGAGTTCGCGCAGGTCGTCGCCCCACACGTGCTCGAGGAGTTCCGCGTCGTGTTTACCCTCAACCCAGATCCGGCTGGCGCGAGCGACCTTGGCTCGACCGTCGCCCGCCACCGACCCTGAGGCCGTGATCCGTTGTGTTGCGCTTGCGGTCTGCTTCGGGCGGACGAGCGTGACCGCCTTGCCTTCGATGAGGAATCCGCCGGGCTTCCAACCGAAGTGTCGGACGTAGTCATAACGGTCCTGGAGCGTGACGCCTTCGGCGCTCCACCGGACGACATCGCCGGTGAAGTGGCTCGAACGGTCCTCGATCAACATCCCCAACTCCACCGTGACGCTCGGATAGGCCGGCTTCTTTTTCTGCTGTTCGAAGTCGTCGAGGATGTCGATAGGAGGTGTCACGAAGCTGTTGTTCTCACGGATTTGAAGCGCCGATCGGGCCGCTGATGTCTGGGCAAGTGAGTGTGGCACGGGAATCAACCCAGGTCGCGGCACGTCGGCATACCATGGGGTGCACCCTGGTCGACGACATCCAGGTCACTCGCAACGATCGGGTCACCAAGGACGACGGCGCCAGCCAGAGGGGGTCAGCACCAGGTCGATCGATGCCCCGTTCGGAAACTTGAACGGGGCCCGAACACCTGAGTGGGCCACTGCAGCGTCAACGGGAATCGGTCCCATCCCCAGCGACGCGGAGGTGGGCTCGCCTGACGCCATCCCGCCATTGGCGTCCCGGGCAGGTTCCGTCCATCGATGCCAGCGGTGAGCCAGCACCTCTTCGAGTTCGTTTCGAGGCTCACCAAAAATATCGAGCGCTCCGTGAACGACACCTCGCTGCTCGTAGCCAGCTCCACCGTCGACAACGAGCCCTGCAGGTTCGCCTGTGGCGTACCACTCAAGGTCGAACGCAATCGGTGTCGGGATGCCATACGCCCGACCCAAAGCGTCGTCGGGATCATCGAGTGCAGCGGCATAGGTCTCGTTGCCGATCGACCATTGCTTCATCGGATCGTCGCAGAAATGTTCAGCCCACATTGCTTCTCCTTTCAAGATGAAGGGATCCGCTCGAACGGGTACCTCGTAGTCCGTGATGTGCAGCAACGGTCGGCCGGACCGGGCGAGCGCTGCCCAGTACCAGGCGGTGGACCCGACGATTCGGTGGCCGGAGATCACGCCGAGTTGGGCATCAACGGTCCATGCAGCGAACACCCACTCCTCAACGGTCTGCGGATGCCGGCCGTCGTGCACCGGTGTTGTGCTGTCGTTCGTCGCCACGATCAGGCAGACTACGGGCGTGTCCGATACGCCACCTGAGACGAACACCGCCCCGCCAGCCGCGCAACTGCGCTACCTGAGCCTCGACTGGATCAATGCGTTGTCCGCAGAGGTCGCTATCAGCGAGCAAATACGCGACGTCGCACAGCATCATTCCCTCGGCGTCACCCAGGTCATCAGCGGCGGCCCCGAAGGCGACGTCACGTATCACCTGCTTGTCGCAGATGGGCACGCATCCTTCGGAGCAGGGGCTGCGGAGCCCGAAGACGTCAAGATGGAACAGGACTGGAAAACGGCGGTTGACGTGGCGACGGGCGAACTCAACGCGCAAGAGGCGTTTATCGGCGGTCGGATTCGCCTCTTCGGCGATCAACAAAAGCTGCTCGAATCCCAGCCCGTATTCGGCGCGCTCAACTCGGTCTTCGCCTCCGTCCGAGACCGCACTATCTACGCCTAAATGCGCGGAGGGTGCCTGACCCACTCCGCGCTGGTGCGTAGTTTTGGGGCATGCCAGAGATGCCCGAGATCGAGGCGCACGCGGAGCGGCTACAGGATCAGTTCGCCGGGCGCGTTCTCACCACGTTCACGCCGTTCAACTTCACGGCGTTAAAAACCGTCGTTCCTGCACCCGACCTGGCATACGGCCATCCGTTGCTCTCGGTCCGCCGACGCGGCAAGTACCTGCTCCTCGACTTTGAAGCGGTCACCTTCGTGATTCATCTGATGCAGGGCGGCCGCCTGCTCGCCGACCACAAGCTGTCCGCCAAGCCTCGAGGCGGCCAAGCCCGGTTTGTCTTCGAACCGTCCGAACGTGACGACAGCTCACTCGACGAAACCGCCCTGCTGCTGACCGAGCAGGGCAGGGAACGGCGAGCAGGTGTGTGGTGCATCGCTGCAGGCGAGGTCGAGGCCACTTCCCCGGTCGACAAGCTCGGACCCGAAGCGTGCGACGTCAACGCCGACCAGTTGGCCGCTCGATTCGCAGAGAAATCGATGCGAATCCACTGGTTCCTCCGTGACCAACGAATGGTCGCTGGAGTCGGCCGTCGCCTAGCAAATGAAATTTGCTGGACCGCCAAGATCTCACCGTTCGCGACCACAAAGCGGCTGGGAGCGCAAGGAGCCGCAACTGTGGTCGACGCAATAGCGACCTGCATCGCAGACGGTCTCGCCGAAGAACGCGCTCGCGGCGACATGAGCTCGTCCAAGCAGCGAACGAGCGCCGTCCACAACCGAACCGGTGAGGCATGCCGCCTCTCGAACGATCATGGCGACGACACGATTCGCGCCATCGAATACTCCGGTCACACGGTCAACTACTGCCCAACCTGCCAGACCGGTGGCAAGATCCTCGCCGACAACACCACCAGCAAATTCCTCAAATAGTCCGCCCCCAGGACTCACGTGCGATGCGCTTGCTTTGCAAATCCGTGTCGCGTCGAGTCACCGCAGCCCTGCGCTTGGAAGTGAGTCGGGAATCGTTTGACCTCGAGCACCCGCCGCGCCAACAGCACTCCAAGGCCCAAACGAGCAGGTCGATACCACCGAGATGCAGGGACCGGTCGAGCGCAGTCCGGACCAGTGTGGTGGCCTTGGTCCCATCGGCGCGGTCACCGACGTCAGCATCTCGAAGTGCAGCCCATTTATATGGAACGACCGCCAGGCGGTCAACCCGCTTGGGTGGCTGCACGAACACTTGAGCGTGACCCAGACCGATAATGCGGCCACTCGTAAGACCGAGCTGAAAGTCGCTCGCAATGTCGTGGTGAGTGGCGAAGTGATCAATCAGCTCGGCAGCGAAACGGGCCATCGGTGGCTCCTGACGCCTGGGCGGGCCTTGAGAAGAACCAACAACATGACGGCACCGATCGCTGGGCCCGCCTCCCCGGTCAGCTTCCGGCGCGCATCTGGGTCGCGCAGACTCACCGCAACGGCACCCGGTTGAGCGACGCGAATGCGTATCCTGGCGCTATGCCGATCCATCTTCGCGCCGAGCCCGGCGACTACGCACCAAACGTCCTCTGCCCCGGCGACCCGATCCGGGCCCAATACATCGCCGAAACGTTTTTCGACTCCGGCTTCAAACAGGTCAACGATGTACGGGGAATGCTTGGGTTTACCGGCACATTCGAGGGTCAACCAGTGAGCGTCCAGACCACCGGTATGGGCGCCGCCTCAGCTGGCATCGTGTTCGAGGAGCTCGCGCAACTCGGCGCCAAGCGTCTGATTCGCGTCGGCACCTGCGGTGGTCTCTCCGACGGCATGTCGATGGGTGACACCGTCATTGCGCTCACCGCTGCAGCGGAGGACTACGCCCCTCGCCAGTTGAGCCAAATGGACTGCATCGCCCCGACTGCCACCTACGACCTCGTCGAGACCGCCGTACGATTGACCCGCGAAGGCTCAATGGGCGCGGTCCACGTCGGCCCGATCGTCACGTCTGGGCTGTTCTACGAACCCGACTGGAACAAGTTCAACGTATGGAAGAGCCTCGGCCATGTCGCTGTCGAAATGGAAGCGGCGATGATGTACACCGTTGCGGCCATGAAGGGCATGGAGGCGTTGGCGCTCATGACCGTGAGCGACATGATCGGCGAGGGCGACGGCGAGACCATACGTATCTCCGATGAGGACATGAAGAAGGGTGTGGATCAGATGATGCACATCGGTTGCCAAGTCGCCGTCTCCTGAGCGCTTGCGCCCAGTCTGATCCTAGAAACCGCTCGCTGGGAGCGCCGACACCATCGCTATCGGGACCAGACGGCGACGGCGAAGCAGCTCAGTGAAATCGGTCAGCGGCAGCGGGTGTGAGAACAAGGATCCCTGAACATCTTCGCAACCCATCTCCCACAGCACCTCAAGCTGGTCAATGTCTTCGACCCCCTCGGCAACTACCGAGTAGCCGAGCGCGTGAGCCAGGTCGATGATGGACCGGACGATGACGCCGTCGCGTTCGTCTGTAGCCGAGGTTCGGGTAATGCCTCGGTCCAACTTGATTTGATTGACGTTTCGCCAACCCAACCGGTCGAACGTTGCGTGGCCAGCACCAAAGCCGTCGACAGCGATCCCAACACCGATCGCCGAAAGTCGGTCGACCGCCTCCACGGTGGCGACCCCGTCGTGCAGATCGCGTTCTGCGATTTCGAACACAATCCGGTCATGAGCGACGGACGCCGAGCGACACGCCAACACGAACCACTTCTCGAAATCTGTGTCCTCGATCGATCGGACCGGCACGTTCACCGACACCGGGATAGACAATCCGATCGACACGAAGTAGGCAGCTGCGCTGATCGCCTGTTCGACCATGCAACGAGTGAAGTCACCGGCACGCTCCGACAACAAGATCACATCAAGGAATGCATCCGGGGTGAGCAACCCGAGACGAGGATGTTCCCACCTGACGAGGCCTTCGGCACCCGTGATCACGCCCGAGCGAGCGTCGACGATCGGTTGAAAATGCAACACGATCTCGCCCGCCGGTAGCGCATCATCGACCTGGTTCGACAACGAGAGCCGCTGTTCGAGCCGCTCCCCCATCTGGTCGTCGAACACCACAGCGGTCACTTTCCCACGCTTCGCGGAATACATCGCCATATCGGCATGGCGAAGCATGGTGGACCGGTCGCTCTTCGATGGATTGGCACGGACGACCCCGGCCGAAATCGACGTCGAGACGTTGACACCGTTGATCTTTACTGGCCGCATCAACTCGGCAGCAAGAGTCGAAAGCCGCGTGACCACAACGGCGGTCTCCACATCCTTGCGATAAATGATCGCAAACTCGTCACCACCGAGTCGTCCCAAAAACTCGTCAGCAGAAATCGACGCGGCAATGCGATCCGCAACAACACGCAGCAGCGCGTCGCCAGCTTCGTGGCCCAACGTGTCATTCACCTCCTTGAAACGATTGAGGTCGATCAGCACGAGGTGGTGACGACCCACATCAGCCAGGTCGGTCAACTCGGCGATGAGCGCCCGACGGTTTGCGAGTCCCGTGAGCGGGTCGGTCGTGGCCTCCGCCGTGACTCGATCGAGCCCGATTTGCTGCGCGGTGACGTCCATCATGAAGCCATGGAGTTCCAGATGGGAACCCGCATCGACAACGCGCGACACATCGTGCAACCAGATCCATCGGCCATCCTTGGTTCGGACCCTGCCCATCCGGTCGATCACATCGCCAGGTGCGACGTCTTTTGCCTCAACTCTGAAGCGGTCGTGGTCATCAGGGTGCACAACCCGGAACTGATCCATCGTCATCCACTCGCGACGCGGCCAGCCCACCACATGCTCAACGTCTCCCCAGGTATCGAGCAATCCGACGCCAAGCTTGGTCACGTGGGTGTACCCGCCCGAGGCATCGATGGCGAAATTCAAATCCCTTCGCATCGACTCGGCCGACCCGCGAATTTGATGGCCCATGACGCTGAAGACGACTGCGAGCACCGCTGCCAGGCCGACTGAGCGTTCGAAGTATGCCGTCTGGGTCGCGGCTCCGGTGATGGCGAGCAACGAAGGTACTGCAATCGAAATTCTGATGTAACGCGACAACGGGGCAGCCACCGCCTGGACCGCCATCATCGACACCATCCCAATAGCGACCAGCCAGAAATAGCTGGGTGCCATCAGCACAACCACCGCACCGAGAGCGACGTCGTGTGCCAAGAAACTCCCCGTGACCACCCCGAAGCGCCCCGCCACAGCTGCGACGATCGGTTGCACACACGCGTCGAGCACAAGCAGGATGCTGACCGCTGGCCCCGCCTCGTCGCTCCCGAACCCGCTCAGCCCAGCGAGGAACAGCAACGCAACGAATCGACAAGCAACGAGGGCGCCGAAACGAGAAACCGTCGTCGGGGAATCCCGGCTCGGGACCCCTGACTCCGTCAAACCAGACGGCTGGTGGTTCTCCTCCACCACGGTATCGACCCTCTTCAATCTCACAGGGAACCCATCGGCACAAACGACGCGAATATTGAGCCGAATTCATCTAGAAGAGCGCACGTCAACAGTGTCACAAACCCGAAAGAGTGCATCGCCATCGCCTGGCAACAATCGTCGGCCCGGGTGAACCTCGTCGCTCAGCCGCAGCCACACGAACACCGGTCGTTAACGTCTGGGTATGACTGAACTGGCGGCCGATACGACGCGCACCGAGCGCGAGTATCGGATGAAGCCACGAGAACTCCTGACGATTATCTCGGCGATCATGGCGTTAATGGCGCTCGGCATCGACCTGATGCTTCCAGCATTCGATGACATTCGCGAAGCGTTCGACCTCGGCGAGGGATCACCCGAGACCGGCAAGGTCATCACCGTCTTTTTCATGGGTCTTGCAGTGGCCCAGCTCGTCTGGGGGCCACTGGCGGACCGCTTCGGCCGCAAGCCGGTGCTCTACGCCGGCACCGCGATCTACATCGTCGGCGCTATCGGCTCAGCACTCGCTCCAACGTTCGAACTGCTACTCCTCAGCCGATTCGTCTGGGGTATTGGCGCTGCGGGGTCTCGAGTTGTGGCGACCGCCATCATCCGTGACCGCTTCGAAGGCACAGCAATGGCCAAAGCGATGTCTCAGATCATGGCGGTGTTCATGCTCGTGCCGATCCTGGCCCCGACCCTGGGCACGGCGATCATCGCGCTATTCCCCTGGCGCGGGGTGTTCTGGTTCTGCGCAATCTGGGCCGTGTTCATCATGGTGTGGAGCCTGCGAATGCGCGAGTCTCTCGACCCGGCCAACCGTCGGCCAATGCGTGTCGGCGCGACGATGCAGAGCTACGCAGAGGTGGCTCGCACTCGGGTGACCGCCGGGTACTCAATTTCGACAATCTTCCTGCAAGGCGTCTTCACGAGCTACCTCGCGAGCAGCGAACTCCTCATCACCGAGGTGTTCGACCGCGAAGCCCAGTTCCCCTACATCTTCGGTGCGGTCGCGGTATTGTTCGCCGCCGGAGCAGTCCTCAACGGTCGAGTCGTTGGCCTGATTGGAATTCACCGCTTGGTCAATGGTGTGTTCGGCGTGCTGATCCCCCTCACCTTGCTGTCCGTCGCCATCTCTGTCACCGCAAACGGGCAGCCCAACTTTTGGGTGTTCATGCCAGTGCTGGCCCTCACACTCGGCTCGTTCATGTTCCTCATGCCGAACCTGAACACCGCGGCATTGACCCCCGTCGGCCACTTGGCGGGCACGGCTTCGGCCCTGTCCGGTGCCCTCCGGCTCGGGGGTGGCGCCGTGCTCGGAACGCTCGTGAGTGGTCAAGTCAGCGGCTCGACGACTCCGTTCTCCATCGGCGTCGCCCTGCTGTGTGCCGGCTCGTGGATCTCCGTGCTGATCACCCGCAAGCGGTCGCCCGTGCTGCGCGATATGTTCATTCCAGAATCTGATTCGGTCTGAAAACGTCAACGGCGGACGAAGCCGATGCCTCGCCCGCCGCTCGTTTCACCGTGCGTCAGCAGCGCACGGCCTTCATCAGATCAAGCCAAGTTCAGCAACTGCGTCACGCTCGCCGACGAGCTCGGCTGCTGAGGCATCGATCTTGCCGCGACTGAATACGCTGATGTCGAGTCCCTGGACAATCTTGTAGTTGCCGTCCTCGCAGACACACGGGAACGAGCTGATGATGCCTTCGGGCACGCCGTAGCTGCCGTCGCTCGGCACCGACATGGACACCCAGTCACCGTCAGGCGTACCAAGCGTCCAGTCGCGGATGTGGTCGACGGCTGCCGATGCGGCCGAAGCCGCTGACGACGAACCGCGGGCCTTGATGATCGCTCCGCCACGAGTCGCCACCGTCGGAATGTATTCGTTGGCGTACCACTCCTGATCGCCGATGAGTTCGAGGGCGTTCTTGCCGCCGACTTCGCAGTTCGACAGGTCGGGGTACTGCGTGTTCGAGTGGTTACCCCAGACGGTCATCTTCTTGATGTCGTTCACCGATGCATCCAGGCGAGTTGCGAGCTGGCTGATCGCACGGTTGTGGTCAAGGCGGGTCATGGCGGTGAAGCGGCTGTTGTCGAGATCGGCGGCATTGTTCATGGCGATGACGGCGTTGGTGTTGGCCGGGTTGCCCACAACGAGGATCTTGACGTCCTTCTTGGCTGAACGACTGAGTGCTTCACCCTGCGGCTTGAAGATGCCACCGTTCGCAGCGAGAAGGTCGGAGCGGTCCATCCCGTCCCTGCGCGGCATCGAACCGACGAGCATTGCGACGTCTGCATCGCCGAACGCCACGTCGGCGTCGTCGGTGCAGGTAATCGAATCAAGAAGCGGGAAGGCGCCATCGTCGAGTTCCATGCGGACGCCTTCGAGTGCGCCAAGTGCCGGCGTAATCTCGAGCAACTGCAGAGCAATTGGGGTGTCGGGGCCGAGCATGGTGCCCGACGCGATACGGAAGAGGAGGCTGTAGCCGATTTGGCCGGCAGCCCCTGTGACGGCGACGCGTACTGGAGTGTTCATATTCCATGAGACTACGCGCCCGTCGCGTCTGACCCAATCTGGCGGTCGATGCAGAGCGTCAGGCGATGCCGAGGACCTGTGCAATCAGGTCGGCGTAGTACGTCTGACCGTTGCCGTTCAGGTGGATGTTGTCGTCGTAGAAGCAGTCGCCAGCACACTGCGGGCCCAACACTTCCCAGTCGATCACCGTGACGTTGGAGTAGATCCCCGGCAGTGCGCGAAGCTTGTCATTATTCCCAGCAATCCAGCCGCGATCGGCCTTACCGGTGACAAAAACCACGATGGGGACGTCGACGAGGATTCCCATCATCTGGTCGAGCGATGCTTGCGGAAACGATCCATTGGTTCCGAGATGGACCACCACAGCCGATCCGAGGAAGCCGTTGTCGCTGATGGCTTGCAACTGCGGCAGCGCGGCAGAAAACTGCCGGCTCTGGACTGCATCAACAGTGAATCCGCGAGCTGCGAGTTCCTCCGCGGACCCGAGCATCACCGAGTCACCAAAACCGATCAGCTTGAACTCACCATTGCCAGGTTCGGGAACGGCAAGTGGCGTGATGGTGGCAGCATCGGTGACGACGCCAAGCGATGTGAGCGCTGGCTCCGGCGCTGGGTCCGGGGCGGGCGGCACCGTTGTTCCCGAAACGGGGGCCGCGGTCGTCGGTGGAACGGTGACTGGTGGGTTCGTTGGAGCAGGCGGGGTTTCACCCTCGACGAGTGGCACCGTCGTGGCAGCAACCGTTATGGCCGGGATCGTGGTTGGGGAGATCGTGGTTGGGGGGATCGTGGTCGGCGGTGCCGTGCTTGCGGGCACGCTGACCGCGGGGAGCGACGATTGATTCGGCACCGAGGCGTCGGTGGCCCCCAGGTCGGTGATCGAATCCTGGTTGTCGTCAAACCCGTCGGCGATCTCGTTCTGCTGGAGCTCAGCGGTGGCGAGCGAGACGCCCGCAAAAAGTGAGAACACCGCCACCACGGCAACACTTCCGGCCAGAATCCGACGCGGTGTCGGTGTGTGGCTCCATCGAGCGCGGCGAACCATTTCCATGAACGTGCCGGTGCGAATTGGCGTTTCGATTAGCCGAAACGAGACTTCGGTGACAAGCACGGTCAGGACCATCGCAAGAACGAACTCGGACACGCTGAGCTTGTTCCCGGCCAGCTTGCGAATCGCCTGATAGATCGGCCAGTGATAGAGGTACAGGCCATACGAGCGAACGCCGATCCAAACGAGCACCGGGTTGCCAATCACCTTGTTCGAGCGAGCACCGGGGTGGCTCACCGCCGCAATCATCACCACCGTGAGCACCGACGCCACGAACATGCCCCCACGGAAGAGACGTGCATCTGCGGCACCGCTCGGCCCGACGAGATAGATGTTCCAGCACATCCAAACAAATCCGGCCAGCGCCAGTAGTGCCAGGGCGTCAAACAACGAGCCCTTCGTGCGTAACGGGCTACGCATCACCGCGTACGGCCGCCACAGCATCGCAAATCCCGCACCAAGTAGAATCCCCGACGCTCGAGAGAACGTCCCGATGTAGAGGAAGTCAAGCTTGGAAATCGGGCGATCGCCGATGAACCAGTACGCCTCAGGCGTTTCGCTCGGATCACCGATCACACCGGGGTGGTACAGCAGCGCTGTGACGATCGCGATGACGACCGCTGCAACGAACAACCAGCGGCTCACGTCGGCCACCTTGCGGGTGCCCTTACGTCCCAGAAGGGCAACCATCACCAGCGGCCAGAGCACGTAGAACTGCTCTTCGACCGCAAGGCTCCACAAGTGCCGGAGCGGCGCGAAGTCGAATGCCGCGGTGTAGCCGAGCCCGACAAACAGTTGGTACCAATTCGACCCATAGAAGAAGCCGCCAATCACGTCACCGCGTAGCTGGCCAACCGCACTGCGCTCGAAGATCGCTGTGTACAGCGTGACGAGCAGCATCAGCACAAAGAGCGCAGGAAGTAGCCGGCGGGCACGGCGCTTCCAGAAGCCAACGAGCGAAATCCGATAGTTCTTCTCCCGCTCAGCGATCAACAGCAGGGTGATCAGGTATCCCGAGATCACAAAGAACATCTCGACGCCAAGGAACCCACCGGGCAGCCACGTGGAGTTCGCGTGATAGATCATCACCGCGATCACCGCAAGGGCGCGCATCCCGTCAAGGCCTGGGAGGTACGGGACACGGCTAATCCGAGCGTTGTGCTCGCTCACATCAAAAGAGTGAGACGTCGGCGGGGAAATCGTCGTCATCTCGGTAGCAGTATCGTCATCATCGCGCCCCAAGTGCGGTCACCCTCGCAAGTCACAGGCGGCGAGTGTCACGTTCGCAGCCCCAGGCTCACAATTGTTCGAGTAGGCCGTCGACCAGTGCGGCGTAGTAGCGCTGACCTGCGGGCTTGAGATGAAGTCCGTCGCTTTCGAAACAATCATCGGTGCAACTCGCGGTGAGCGCCTGCCATTCGAGCACGGTCACATTCGCGTTTTGCGAGGCTGCGTCGTAAATCAGCGCATTGTTGTCTGCGGTGTAGGACCGGTCAACATCGTTGGTCAGTAAGACCACTGTGGGCACCTCGGCCACAGCGGTCATCATCCGGTCCATGTTTGCCTCGCCGATCGAGCCGTTCGTTCCGAGGTGGATGACCATGGTCTCGGGGAGTCGGTTCTGCTGACCAAGCCCTTCGACGAAACTAAGGCCATTCACCCAGGCACGACTCTCGATCGCGTCGACGGTGAAACCATCCTTTGCGAGTTCCGCGGCGGCGCCACGCATGACCGAGTCGCCAACAGCGAGCTTCGCAATGGCTGCCAGCACCGGTTCCACGACGGGGACTGCGATCGAACCGGGTACCGCACCCTCGACGTCAGCGGCGTTCGGATCCTCCAGCGAATCGGTATTGGCCGGAAGACCACCTTCGACAGGGACCTCGCCGGACTGATCCTCGTTCGGGCTGAAGATGGCTCCCCCACCGGAATCCGTGGCGCTGGTAGCGGCTTCACCTTGTGCCGTGATCGGATTGCCGTCTTCGTCGAAGTCGTCCACACCATCGCACCCGATATCGCGCAGCGCGTCACACACGAATTCTTCTGCGTCTTCAAGCGTTTGTTGCACATTGTTCTGCTTGAGCTCTGCAGTCGCCATGCTGCCGACTGCAAAGATCGAGAGGGCCACGCCAAGCATGGCGCCGATCAACACACCCCGGCGTTGACCGACGCTTGGGGCCAAACGGTTTGGCTGTCGCCCTCGGCGCTTCCACAGTTCGCCGAGCTTGCCATGGCGGA
>JBLFZD010000074.1:0-12978 GCA_047610085.1 Ilumatobacter sp.
CGGCGACTCCCCCGATGCGACGAACGGCTCCGGTAATCGCCATGTTGTCGCTCTCGGTTCCACAGCCCGTGAACACCACATCGTTGGGCCGGCATCCAACCACGTCGGCCACGATGTCGCGAGCTTCGTCGATTGCTTTGCGGGCTTGGCGAGCAAACCGATGCGAACCCGACGGGTTGGCGTACATGGTGGCGAAGTAGGGCGTCATTGCTGCGATCGCCTCAGGGCGCATCGGGGTCGAGGCAGCGTGATCGAGATAGGTGATCGTGTCACTCACGCTCACATGCTACGGGGGGGGTGTCTCCCGTCGATCAGAACCGAGGTGCGATGGCCGCGGGAGACGCAGACTTTCCCGGGCCGTTACGTCGTTGGTACCGCGCCATTGCACAGATCAGGAATGCCTCGGGCGGCACGTAGTTCGGTGGAGTATGACGAATCCGAGCGCTCAGCCGATGCGCCAAGTCGAGCGCCAGCGAGTTCCGGATCGGGATCGACAACCTCGACCCGCGGGTGAGGAACGAGCGAATCACGGTGTACTGCTCGACCGTGATGGCGGTTGGATCGATGGTTTCGGCATACGCCTCAAGGCCCACGGGTGCACTGAACCAGAGTGCCGGGGTCACCACACATTTTTCTGGATCGCGGATCACGATCGTGCCGGCAATCAGGTCGCCCACGCGCTGATGCCGAGGCGTGAAGGTCACGAAAAGCGCACCGGTGACGCCGCCCGGAGGCAGCAGCCGATCGACCACGCCGCCCATCGCACGCAAGGTGGCTTCACGAAGCCGGATCGGGGCGCCATCAAGGGTGACCGCACGGAGACCGAGCGCCATTTTGCCGGGCGTTCGCCCGCGCAGCGAGGTCTCAAAGGCGACCGGGTAGACGAACAAAATCAAGAAGGTCAGCACGGCGGTCGCGGTCAGGAGACCCGAGTTGTCACGAATAACAACGACGCTGATGATCAACAGCGTGCTCGTGAAGATCACGAGTTGGATGGTCAGGTCGATCAGACCGGCGAGAATGCGCGAGGCGAAACCAGCGGTCTCCACATCGAGCAGCACGGCTTCGGGTGTGACAATCCCCGCTGAGTCACGCCCGCCGGAAGACGTCGACGACTCGAAGCCCCTTCTCCCAGGGTGTATCGGTATGCCACTCATGAGAGCACTACCGTAGACGAGCGATGGACATCGATGCGTTCGTTGCAACGCACCAAGTTTCGTGGACACACCTCGCAGGCCTCACCAAGCGCGCACGCAAGCTCACGAACATGTCGCCAGGCGAACTCGACGAACTCGTCGGGCTCTACCAGCGCACCAGCGGCCACCTCGCACACGCTCGAATCGAGTACGGCGCCGATGATGCAATCGTTGGCCGACTCACGTTTCTCGTCGCCGGAGCCCACGGCGTTCTCTACGGACGACGAGAGACGAACATGCGCTCGACGGTTGCCCGCTTTCTCACACTCACCTTCCCTGCTGCCGTGTGGCGAATCCGGCGCTTCATTGTCATATCCGCCCTGCTCACGATGGTCCCGTGGATCGTCTTCACCGTGTGGATCGGAATCTCCCCCGAAGCCTTCGATCTCACCGGCGACCCCGCAGTGACGGCGAGCTACATCGAGAGAGACTTCGAGGACTACTACTCGAGCCAACCCGCACAAAACTTTGCTGGGCAAGTGTTCTTGAACAACGTACGAGTCGCAATCCTCGCATTCGCCGCCGGCATCTTGCTGTGCGTGTTCACCGTGTCCATCCTCGTATACAACGGGGCAAACGTCGGGATCGCCGGGGGCCTGTTCACCCATGTGGGCGAGTGGGAGCGTTTCTGGGGGCTGATCCTCCCCCACGGCCTCTTGGAGATTTCGGCGGTCATCGTCGCAGGCGCCGCGGGTTTACGACTCGGGTGGACGGTGATCGTGCCAGGTGACCAGACCCGCTGGGCGGCACTCACCGCTCAGGGGCGCGATGTGGGCAACGTCGTGATCGGGCTCGTGATTGCGTTCGCCGTTGCCGGGTTGATCGAAGGATTCGTAACAGGGCAGCCGTGGCCAACCTCGGTTCGCGTCGGGATTGGTGTGATCGCGTTCGCAGCGTTCTGGGGGTGGACCATCATGTACGGCCGTCGTGCTGACCAGATCCTCGCGACCGAGCCTGCCTGACTCAGTCCAGCGATTTGCCGCTCCCGCTTACAGGCGACCCTGGGCTTTGAGCGCCAGGTACTGATCCACGACGCCGGTTGCGAGTTCGCCAGGCTTGGCATCGACAACGATTGCCCCCACTGCGACGAGCTGTGCGATCGTTCGGTCACGAGCCTTGAGCGATGCAACAGCCGCAGCGGAACGGAACGCATCCGACGCATCGGCGTGATTCCCATCGGTCGCCCAGCTCACCACGTCGGGGTCGCGTACCGCAGCCACCATCACCAAGTGAGTCTTGGTGAGCGCGCGCATCGCGGGCAGCAGCGAGTCAACGACCACCGATTCGACGAGGTCGGTGAAGACCACAAAAAGCGCCCGGCGCCGGAACCGCGAAGCGGCGGTCGTGAACGCAACGCCATACGCACTTTCGTCGTACTGCGGGTCAAGCAGATACATCGCCTCGGTGACACGTGCGAACTGCGACTTACTATTCGACGCCGGGACGATCCCGCGCACTTGATTATCAAAGGTGATGAGGCCAACGTTGTCACCGATTTGCGAGGCGACCTGGGTGAGCCCAAGCACAGCGTCCATGGCGTGCTCGACGCGAGGTGCATTGCCCACGGTCCCGGCCATCAGCCGGCCGTTGTCAAGCATGGCGACCACATGCTGGTTGCGTTCGGCGCGATAGTCACGCACGATCGCCTTCTGTTGGCGTGCCGTTGCCGCCCAGTCGACGCGACGGATGTCATCGCCAGGCCGATACTCACGCAACTGATCGAAGTCGGTACCGGTCCCTCGGGTTCGAACACTGCGGATTCCGGTCTCGAGTGGCACCCGCAAACGCGTGCGCATGAGATCGCGAGAGGGGTAGGCCGGAAGCACCGCCAGCGTGCCGGGAACGATGCGGGTCTGCTGGCGATGAACGAGTCGAAGCGGACCGACGGCGCGCACGGTCACTGCACCGAAGGGAAACCGACCGCGCCGCTGAGGTTCGATGACGGCTCCGAAGCGATGCTGCTTGTTGGCGGCCAGCAAAAACTCCGAGGAACGGCGAGATGCATTAAAGCTCGGCCAGAGCGCATCGGCAACGGTAAGCCGAGTGGCACGGCCGGTGCGGTTCTTCACCAGCCAGCGGAGGTCGCCACGCTCCCCAAGCGTGAGCGACGCGGGAAACTCCCGCTCCACATCGATGCCGTTCGGCGACGGTGCAGCGAAGAAGTCGATGAACATCATCACGATGACGGCACCGATCGCGATCGGCACGATGAGCCAATTCTCTGCTCGTAGAATGCCGAACGGGATCGCCAGCAGTACGACCACGAGCGCGGCCCAACCCGTGGGGACCGGCACGCTCCGCGGGCGCTTGCGCTCGGTGGACGACGGCATCGATCAGCGCGGCGTGGGGACCGTTGCGAGCAGACCGTCGATAACGGCGTCAGCGGCCGTGCCTTCGAGTTCCAGCTCGGGTCGAACCAGCACTCGGTGTCGCAGACACGGCTTGGCAATCGCCTTCACCTCGTCGGGGGTCACGTAGGCCCGACCCGACAACCACGCCCATGCCTTCGAGGCATGAAGAAGCCAGGTCATGCCGCGGGGCGACACGCCCAACTGCAGTGACGGTGATTCACGTGTGGCCCGAGCGAGTTGCACGATGTAGCGAAGGACCGCCGGCTCAACGGTAATTTGGTCGATCTCTCGACGCGCCGCTGCAAGGTCAGCAGCCGATGCGACCGGGCGAATCAAGTCACTCGTTGCGTGGGGGTTCATACCCGAGTGATGGCGAACGAGCAAGTCATGCTCCTGCTCCTCAGACGGATAGCCGACCACGAGCTTGAACAAGAAGCGATCGAGCTGTGCTTCGGGCAGAGGGAACGTACCTTCGTACTCGATCGGGTTCTGCGTCGCAATCACAAGGAACGGGTTCGGGAGCAGATGCGTTGTCCCCTCGATCGACACCTGGCGCTCTTCCATCGCTTCGAGGAGTGCGGCCTGGGTCTTCGGCGGAGTGCGGTTGATCTCGTCGGCGAGCAACAAATTCGTGAAAACCGGACCCTCACGGAACCGAAACTGCGGTGCCTGGCCAGGCACCTGGTCGAGCACAGAGAGCCCGACCACATCGGAGGGCATCAGGTCGGGCGTGAACTGGACGCGTGAGAACTGCATGTCGAACGCCGCGGCGAGCGTCTTGGCCATCAAGGTCTTTGCCACACCGGGCACGCCTTCGAGGAGCACGTGACCATTCACCAGCAGTGCGGTGATCACCCCACTCAGAACACCCTGCTGCCCGACGATGACCTTGCCGACCTCTTCACGGACATCCATGATCGCGCGTCTCGCTGCCGACTCGCCGACCGAAGTGGTCGACCTCGCTCCGCTGGGTGGCGGGGGCGGCGCAGATGGCCCGGCACCGAATGCTGGTTCGCCTTGCTGGTTCATGGTGTGGTCACCTTTTCCTCGGTGGGAGAGATGTTCGTGTCAGTCAACGACGCCGGCATCACATCGGGCGGGCCGAACACCTGATGACGCAGCTTGTCGATGGTGACGGTGAGGTTGATCAACCCGGCGGCATCCTTCACGGTTCGACGCAGGACAGCATCGACGTCGCCCTCCAAAATGCCTGAGCGCTGAGCGACTGCACGGTCGAGGTCGGCAATCGGTGCGGCAACATCAATGCCGTGTGTTCGACAGAGATCGCAGTGCAGGTGCTCAAGGAGGAGCCATCCGGCATGCGAAGAGTGGCCAGCCCGTTGCATCAAATTGCCGGTTGCCGACACGAGTTCACTGCCAGCGATTGGCGTGGCGATCGGTTCGATAACGAGTCGGCCAACGCGAGCCGAGCGCGAGACGGCGAAGAGGACGAACGCGATCGCGCTGAGCGTGATCGACATCCAAACCCACGTGGGCACAAGATCGCGCAGCGTGTCATCGCCCGCGCCAACATCTTGCACGGACTGCGTCGCGTCGCTGCCGAGAAGGAACGTGACGTTCACGTCTCGTTCGGGCACGAGCAGCACAACAGCGAGGCCAGCGTTGTCGGCTCGGCGGAGATTGCGGTTGATGAACGGTTCGTTGTCACCCAAACCGATAATCAGGCCAGCCCCGATCTCTCGCACGATCACGAAGGAGTGTCCCGTGAAGTCGGTGGTTGGGAGCTCGGTGGTGAGACATTGCGGCTCATCGGGGCCGACGGGGAACAGCACGCCGTTCGGCACGTACACACCGCGCAACTCGGCCAGGGCACCGATTGTGCAGGCCCCCGCAGTGACATTGCTTTCGGTTCGAACGTTGCTGCGGTTGGCACCGCTCGGGGGCGACCTCACTTCGAGCGCACCGCCGTCGAGCCCCGAGCCTCCATGTAAGGAGCTTGCAGGATCTGCGACCACGACGATGCCGCCGGCCTCGACGTAGTTGAGCAGGTCGGTTCGCTGCTGGTCGTTGAGTCGATCTTCGAGGACAAGGACCCGCTGGACACCCACTTCGTCGATGCCGGGAACGGTTCGAGTGTCATCGACGTTTGCTCCCGCACTCTGAAGCGTCAGAACCAAGCCGCGGGCGCCACTGGGCTGTCCGGATCGCGGGTCGAACGGCTCAGGGCCAGGTCGGGCGCTGACAAGCAGCAACACAACGAGCGCCATCGCAACCACGAAGACCATTGCCCCGACCGCCTTGAACCCCGCCGAGGCTGAGCCACCGCTTTGTTCGGCTGAGCGGGCCATCAGCGACCGACCCCGACGCGGCGCGCTGCCACGCCACGGGGAAGCGAGCCCAAAACGGTTCGCTCCGCCACGAGGAACCGCTCATCGTCGGATGCGGTGACAACGCCGTCATCGAACCAGGCGTCGTCAAACGTGTTGGCTGCGGTATCAAACTGCTCGGCAACGTAGGAGCCGAACTCGCCGAGCTCGGGCGCCAAGGCGGCGATCTGTCCACGTTCTTCGCCCGATGTCCGCCCAGGGATCTCATCCACGTAGCCCGAACGCGCCAGGTCACCAATGAGCGCTCGGTACTCGCAACGAATCGACTCGCGGTAGTCGCCCTGGGCGCGGTGCTCCGCAGCTCGTCTCCGCCAACGGTCGGGCGGTGTTTCGTGGTCGACGATTCGAGCATCGACCTCTTCGTCGACCACCTCGTCGACATCGCTCTCGTCGATGTCGACGCTGTCGGTGGCTGAACGGCCGTCCCGCACCCAGCGCAGAACCAACCAGACAATTCCAGCGATGAGCACGACCACCAGGAAGCCCACGAGCAACTGCCCGACGAATCCGGCACCGGTGCCAGAGTCACCACCGGACGACGAAGACGGCAGGAGCGGTTCGTTCGGGGCTGGGTCACAGATGCCCGGCTGAGCGGTCACTTCGCACGCTCGGTCGCGGGCATCGTCTGGATCGATGTCGTTGGGTCCGAGCGGTCCGGTTCCAACAAACGCGTCGACAGCGGGCCAAACCCGACCCGCGACGAGCGCAGCAAATGTCATGATCCCCCCAGCCCCATCGGACCGGTTGCGGGCCCAAAGGCTGCGTCGGCGTCGATCATCAGGTCGAGGCCTTCGCCATCGAGCCGCAGCTCGAGATACACCTGCGCTGTGCCCAGCGCAATGAGCGGAACGACCACAAGAACGGCGAGTTGCACCATCACGCCCTGCACGACCCAGTCCGCGCTACCGAGCTGGACGAAACCGGTCGCTTCGAGCAATGGCACGAGCGTCGCGATGCCAACCAGCAACAGCGCCGACAGCACCGTCGCCGCCAAAACAAAGACGACGCACAAGCCATAGCGAAGCTTGACAAGGCCCCAGCTGCGCGTGACGGCAGCCCACGGTCCAAGGCCCTCGGCAGCCATCGCCGGGATCACCGGAAGGGTCGCTGCCGAGGAGAACCACGACAGGAATGTGAACAGGAAGAGCCACAAGAACACCGATCCCGAGTTGGCGGTGACCACGATCAACGCCATCAGCGGGAACCACCAGTGCGTGAACAGCCAGACGACGAAGATCGCCGGTATCCGCCTGAGCGTTGCAAGGAGCCCGCGCCCGAGTGATATCGGCGTACCAAATCGGTCGCCCAGGAGCAGCTGAGCGGCGAAATACCCGACAACGGCAGTGACAAAGCTCACGAACACCGTGGCCAACCAAGCAACGAGGTCCTCAACGCCGCTGCTGGCTTCGTCGGTGAGGAACGAGGGAAAGGCGGAGTCGTTCGGGTTGACGCGATCGAAAGCGAGAACGGTGACCCAGAGGTTGAGTGCAACGGCTGGCACCAGAATCGCCGTGGCCCCGATCATTACGTCACGGAGTCGCCGCTGGAACACCGCTCCACCACCGTCAAGCGCTGCGAGGACCGGCCCACGGCTCCTCCGGAGCCGGAATGGCCGCCCACGGCCACCCGACGACGACCCACCAGCACTCGCAGTGCGACGAGGTACGACAGCGACAGCATCGAGTCGCTCCCACTCGCCCCGCTCAGTCATCGCCCCATCATGGATCATGGAGTGGCAGCGATGACGCCACGATCGCCAGATCAGTACCCTTCCCGACGATGCACGGCTACGACTCAACCAGCTACGGCGACAGCTTTGCCGACGTATACGACGACTGGTACAGCGACGTCACCGACGTGGCGGCCACCGTGCAGCAGATGATCGCCGCCGCTGGTGTCGGGGGTCATGTGCTTGAACTGGGTGTGGGTACGGGTCGCCTTGGGGCACCCATGGCCGCCGCTGGGCTACGCGTCACGGGCATCGACTCCAGCCAAGCGATGCTCGACCGGGTGCCCAACGGGTCAGGGATCGTTGCCATCTGTGGTGACATGGTCGATGACCTTCCCGATGGCCCGTTCGACGCATGTCTCGTGGCGTACAACACGATTTTCAATCTGCTCGACGAAGACCATCAACAACGTTGCTTCGCAAACGTCGCAGCGCGGTTGGCACCCGGCGGCAGATTTCTCGTCGAAGCGATTGTGCCGGATCTCGATGCTCCCGCCGGCGGCGATGTAAGCGTGCGCTCGATGTCATCCGACAGGGTGGTCCTTTCCGTCTCAGACCACCGACCCGAGCAGCAGCGCACAAGCGGGCAATTCATCGAATTCACCGAGGCGGGAGGAGTCCGCCTGCGGCCCTGGGCAATTCGGTGGGCGACCACCAAGCAACTCGATGCGATGGCGTCGTCAGCCGGGTTTGAGCTGGAGAGCCGGTTGGCCGACATGGCGGGCGAAGCATTCGACGAGTACGCCGACCACCACGTTTCGGTGTACCGACTGACATAAGGATCCCGGCCTGACGGCCACCGGGATAGCCTACGGAACCCATGTACCTTGAGAGAATTCGTGAGCCCGAAGACCTGAAAGGTCTCGACGACTCCGAATTACGAGATCTCGCTGGTGAAATTCGAGACTTCATCGTTGCTGCGGTCTCCGAAGTCGGCGGCCACCTTGGCTCGAACCTCGGAGCGGTCGAACTGACGCTGGCTCTCCACCGCGTATTCGAGTCCCCCCGTGACGCAATCATGTGGGACACCGGCCACCAGGCCTACGTCCACAAGATCGTGACGGGCCGACAAAAGGCGTTCGAGTCACTCCGTCAAGCAGGCGGGCTTTCCGGCTACCCCAGTCGGGAAGAGTCGAAGCACGACCTCATTGAGAACAGCCACGCGTCGACGGTGCTGTCGTACGCCGACGGCCTGGCCTCAGCACGCGACCTCGGCACGAACGACCGTCGCCACATCGTGGCGGTCATCGGTGACGGTGCAATGACCGGCGGCATGGCCTACGAAGCCCTCAACAACATGGGTCACCATCGTCGCGGCGTCATCGTCGTGCTCAACGACAACGGTCGGTCGTATGCGCCAACCATCTCAAACCTCTCGGCAAACAGCCAGGGCTTCGACGAACAAGCCTCACACCCGTCGATCACCGACCGAGTGACCGGCAAGCTTTCTGAGGCGCTCACCGATATCCGCCAAAACCCGGTGTACGTCAGGCGTCAACGGCGCATCGAAGAGTTCCTGAACGGCCTTCCCGTCGTCGGGAACCAGGCGGGCTCCGCAATGGACGCGTTCAAGGCCGGCGTTCGAGAGTTCCTTCAACCGCCGTCATTTTTCGAAGCGTTGGGCACTCGGTACATCGGCCCGTTCGATGGCCACGACATCGCTCAGATGGAAGAGGCCTTCGAGAACGCCATCACGTTGTCGGCCGAGGGACCAATCGTTGTGCATGTGCTCACCCATAAGGGTCGCGGCTACTCGCCTGCTGAGGACGACACCGAAAAGAATCTGCACGACGCACCGGTGTTCGACATCGCCGTCGGCCCGCCGAAGGCTCAAGCCTCGGGCTACACCCAGGCGTTCGCTGACGCCATCGTCAAAGAAGCCGAGGCCGATTCCCGACTGGTTGCGATCACCGCAGCGATGCCAGGCCCGACTGGCCTGTTGCCCTTCGAGGCGCGGTTCCCCGACCGATTCTTCGATGTGGGTATCGCCGAGCAGCATGCCGTCACGAGTGCTGCGGGTATGGCGATGGGTGGCCTGCGGCCTGTCGTTGCGGTCTACTCCACGTTCCTCAACCGGGCCTGGGATCAGGTCGTCTACGACGTGGCCATGCACCGACTTCCGGTGATCTTCTGCCTGGACCGCGCTGGCGTCACCGGGCCCGATGGCGCAAGTCATCACGGTGTGTACGACATGGCACTGCTCTCGAAGGTGCCCGGCATGCGCGTATTTGCGCCGTCGAGCGCCCAAGAACTCGCACAGATGCTCCATGACGCAACGTCACTGACCGACGAAGGCCCTGTATCAATTCGCTACCCACGCGGCGCCTCGCGGCAGGTGACCGAGCAGGAGATCGGCGCTGGCTTGCACGGTCGCAAGGTCGTCGCCTCGTCAACCCCCGCTGACTCGGTCTGTGTGATCGCCATCGGCAAGATGCTCGAAACAGCCGAGAAGGCCGCAGCACAGTTGGCCGAACGGGGAATCGCGGACGTCACAGTGTGGGACGCACGCTGTTGTGCTCCGCTCGACCCCGAGATGATCGCCGACGCAGCCGCACACCGAGCCGTGGTCACCATCGAAGACGGCATCCGTGACGGTGGCATTGGAATGGCCATCGCCACCCAGGTCCGTGAGATCGACGGCTCGGTTGCCGTCGCCCCACTGGGTTTGCCCACCAAGTTCTTGCCACACGACCCCAAAGCGAACAACATCCATGCTCGATACGGGCTCGATGTTGACGGCCTCGCCGAGTCGATCCGCAACGCTTGATCCGACCTTGCCCGACCGAGTCCGCTCTGCTGCAGCCCAGCTCCTCGTTCAAGCAGCAGGTTTCGGAGCATTGCGCCATCGTGTTCGATCGAATTGTGGCGACGCTCGGAGCACCCTGCGCTCGGCTGACCGCAAAACGTGACACATGCAACACGGCACAAATTCACCAGCTGGCTGTCGTACCTTTGCTGTGCTGCCGATGAGATGGTAGAGGCGCCCACATGCCCGGCGCTGTGATGTGGTCCACCAGATCGGTGGTCCGGAAACGTCCGAGACCCGAAATGGTGGAAACGAATGTCTGCAACCGAAACTGTCATGCCCGAACCCGTGGCGAGCACTGACCTCGACAAATCCAAAGTCACGAACTTTAAGACTGCGTGGCTGGCGAACCCCAAGGCCGACCTCTTGTCGGGCCTCGTGGTCGCACTCGCTCTGATCCCCGAAGCAATCTCGTTCTCGATCATCGCTGGCGTCGACCCCAAGGTGGGCCTTTACGCCTCGTTCTCGATCGCCATCATCATCTCGATGACCGGCGGCCGGATGGGCATGATCTCCGCAGCGACCGGAGCGATGGCGCTCGTCGTTGTCCCACTTGTTGCCGACTACGGCGTCGGGTTCCTCTTCGCTGCAACAATCTTGGCGGGGGCGATGCAAATCGCCTTCGGTTTCCTCGGTGTCGGAGCACTGATGCGTTTCATCCCACGCACGGTCATGCTCGGGTTTGTCAACGCATTGGCAATCCTGATTTTCATGGCTCAAATACCGCACATTCTCTTGTCCGACGAGTCCAGTTTTGTCCGTGAGAACCAGCTCACGCTGAACATCGTGTTCGTCCTGGCAGGCCTCGCAATCATCTACGGGTTGCCCCGCCTCGGAGCGATCGGCCGTGCAATTCCGTCACCGCTCGTCGCGATCGCCGTCCTCGCAACGCTCGCCATCACCATGGACTGGGAACTCCCCACTGTTGGCGACATGGGTGAACTGCCCGACACCCTCCCCTTCTTCGCACTGCCCGACGTGCCATTCACCTTTGAGACCCTGCGGATCATCTTCCCATTCGCGTTGACACTTACGTTCGTGGGCCTCCTCGAGTCCCTGCTCACCGCACAATTGCTCGATGACATGACCGACTCTGACTCCGACAAAAACCTTGAGTCGCGTGGCCAAGGCATCGCCAACGTCGCCACCGGCTTCCTCGGCGGCATGGCCGGTTGCGCAATGATCGGCCAGTCGATGATCAACCATCGCTCCGGCGGCCGGACCCGCTTGTCAACACTCGCGTCAGGCGTGTTCCTCCTGATCCTGATTTTGGCGCTGGGCAACCTGGTCGCTCGGATCCCGATGGCTGCACTCGTTGCAGTGATGATCATGGTCGCCATTGGCACGTTCAACTGGAAGAGCATCAAGCCAGAAACCCTCAAGCGGATGCCCAAGACCGAGACCGCCGTGATGGTAGTGACCGTCGCGATCGTCGTGATCACTCACAACCTGGCCTACGGCGTTGCTGCAGGTGTATTGCTTTCAGCAGTGTTCTTCGTGCGCCACGTGTCTCACCTCGTGAACGTCACCAGCGTGGTCGACCCCGACAACCACGAGCGGCTGTACGCCGTGACGGGTCAGCTGTTCTTCGCGTCGACGAACGACCTCGTTCACTCCTTCAACTACGACGCAGTGAAGGTCAAGCGGGTTGAGATCGACCTGACCGAAGCGCGGGTCTGGGACACCAGTGCAATCGTGGCGCTCGACGCCGTGGTCGCCAAGTTTGCCGAACGAGGCATCGAGGCGCACCTCGTTGGCCTCAACCGGTTCGCCGCCGACCTACACGACCGCACCTCCGGCGAGGTCTCCTCGCACTAGGCCAGCGAGCATCGTCTCCGCTTCGCCCGTTGCTCTGGACCTTGTTCCCAACCTGACGATTCGAGTCGCAGTGGCAGCTGAACCTGGATTTCTCTCTTTGAGTTGGCCAGAATGGAGGGATGGAGAGCCCTGATTCTTGGTTGCGAACTGAAAACTGTTCGATCGACGAGTTCATCGAACAGGTATCGGTGCAATCGTCGATCGATTCATACCCCCATGCTGATCGGATCGAGAAGGGCGCTGTTGTTTACGACTCCATCGCCCTGAGAGCATCCACCTCGACTCCGCAGGTGATTTCTTCAGAGATCGCCGACGTGCTACTCAACGGACCCGGGATCGCGGTTTTCGCCGGCGCATTCGAGGCAGACGTTGTCGAACGTGCAAGCGTTGTTTTCCACCAGATCATCGACGCGGAGAAAGCAGCCGGCGTCGCGAGCGGTGATCACTTTGCGAAGGCTGGGGCGAACGACCGTGTGTGGAACGCGCTCGAAAAGATGGCGCTTCGCGACCCCGGGACATTCGCCGACTACTACGCCAACGACATCGTTGCACTCGCTTCGACCGCCTGGCTCGGCCCGGCTTACCAGGTCACCTCACAGGTCAACGTTGTGAACCCTGGCGGGCAGGCCCAGGAGCCGCACCGGGACTATCACCTCGGGTTTATGGAGAACTCGATGGCCGAGAGTTTCCCGGCCCACGTCCATCGGCTGTCGCCGGTCATGACGCTCCA
>JBLFZD010000075.1:0-12619 GCA_047610085.1 Ilumatobacter sp.
TCGCTCACACCAAGCGATGCGAGATATCGCTTGAAGCCAGCAAGTTCGGCGAGGCCGTGACTCCGGATGGCATCACCATGCGGCGCGAGAAGTTCGATCAGCGCATCGTGGTCGGCGGGTAGCGAAATGATCGTCTCGGCGACGCCACGTGAAGCGTTGGGGAGCTGCACGCCGAGTCGGGTGTGCAACAACCCACCGACGGTGCCTTGGTACTCGCCGGCATTGAACATCGCACCGAGGTGCGGACCGTCATGTTGGGCAAGCCCGAGTGCAACGCGCCGAGACATCGCAAAATAGTCCGCCCGGGGCGCGCTGGGTAGTTCATCAGACATCTGGGTGAACATGCGGTGGGCGAGCTCGCCATCACGGGCGGTGAAGAGCAGGCGGTCGATGCCTCGCCGGGCGGCTTCATCAACGAGCCAGCGCACGAACGTGAGGGTGAGCGGGCCGAGGACTCCGTAGCCGAATGCCTCGAGGTTTGTGGCTTGGCCAGGTCGCTGCCGTGCCGCCAGGGCGGCAAGCCCGTGGCCGGTGACGAGTTCCGTTCCGGTTCGGCTGCCGGGATCAGGTTGGTGGCACCCCGGCAGCGCTGCGGCCTCGACGACCGCAGCGGGTGCCGGGACGTGGAACCAGGCGAGGCCGCGGTCGGCTGCTTGTTGAATATCGGAGAACGCGTTGTCGCCGATGTGCAACCACGATCCAGTAACCGGTTGTTCGGCCGCCTGCACGAAATCCCACATGGTGCCGCTGTCCTTGCGGGCTTGACGTTCGGACGACACATAGATGTCATCGAAGATGTCGGCCGCACCGATCTGTTCGAGCAGCGCAACGATCGCGTCGATCGCAAGGGTCGTATCGGACATGATGATGAACCGAGGTGGGGCGGCGGCGGTCGCCCGGTGCCTGTGGAGTGCGTCGATGAGCCAGGTGCGACCAATCGCCGATCGAGTTTCGAGTTTCCGTTCGAGTTGATCAAGCAGGGTGAAGGCGGCGGCATCGTCAGGTGACTGGGCCGAAGCGTGGGAGATGATCTGCTCAAGTCCAACGTCGCCAGGAGCAGGATCGGTTGCCCGCATGGTCCGCTCTGCAGCGATGCGAGCTGCGACCAGGCGGCTGCCATCAGACGTTCCCGTGGCGGTATCGAATTGCATGGCGATCACGTCGTGGAGGCGTGCGGGATCGAGTGTCGGGCGAAGCAGCAACGTGTCGAACAGATCGACCGACACGAGTTGTGCGGTTGCGAGGGAACGCTCGAGGCCAGAGAGGTCGACACGACCGAATTCCGGAGCGAGGCTGCGTCCCCAATCGAGGCGCCATTGACCCTGATCAAGGTCGGCCTCAACCGTGTGGAATCCCGCTACAGATGCCGCCGCCGGGAGTGCCCGTTCGATTGCGTGGGCAAGGGTGCGATCGGCCTGGCCTTGCTCTCGTTCGAAGTCGGTGGAAGCGAGCTCCAGATCGAGCAGCGGAGCGAGTGCATCAACGCGTGCCCAGAACATGCCGCCCACCGGATACGTCACCGGGCCTCGTGCCGTGCGGTCCGTGACGCCCATTCGTTCGTAGAGCTCACGACCATGATGCTCGTTGCCGAGCCAGTGGTGTGCCCACGCGGGCATCGTGTCCCAGATGGGCGGCTGCACGATGCCGATGTTGTGGTCGGACACCAGCAACGACAAAATCGCGTCCACCGCAGCAGGCGACCGAAGCAGCGAATGCCCCAGGTGTTCCCGCCAGCCGGTGCGTTCTGCGCCGGTGTACAAGGACTTCTTGGTGTGCAGGTGCAGCACGATCTCGTGCGCTCGAAGTTCGTTGATGAACGACGACAGCAGCGGAGCGAAGTTGCGGCCACGATTCGGAACGACCTTGATCATCCGCAATTGTTCGCAGCCGAGGACCTCGTCGATCGTGGCATGAACAGCGATCGCAGCGTCGTGGTCGACGACGCTCACGAGCAGTGTCGGAGGAGTGGGAAGGTGCTTGAGCGGGGCGATGAGCCCTCCGAGCACATCGGGATAGAACGCGTGCACCATCACTACGACGGAAATATCGGCAAGGTCCGATCGGTGCTTCACCTGGTGAGCGAGTATCGGGCGACCGTTTGGGTCGGCTTGTGAGACGACATGGGGAAGCAGCTCTGCGGGGGCCTCACCGCTGAGCCAGAATTCGACGGGATTCCGGGTTTGTTGCCCTGCAGGCATCTCATCCAAATATCGACGATGGTCGAAGACGGCGCTGGGGTCGCCGCCGTGCCGGCGATAGGCCAGCCATGGATGCACCCGGACACCACGGTCAGGATGCTGACCGGCGAACCAGTCGGTGTCGATCCAACCGTCTCGGATCGCGGGAGTCCGCGTATCGATCACCTCGGTGGGGAACAGCTCATTGGATTCGAGCCGGGCAGCTTGGAGCGTGCGGTGGTAGTGCGTGAGCGCGTGTCCCCGAGCCTCTGGGTTCAGCCAGATGTAGCCGTCCGTGTCGAAGTTCGGTCCGGGGTCTCGACCTTCGGACTCTCCATGCGTCGAAAAATGTGTCGACGCATCGATTCCCGCGGCGGCGACGTCCGGATACCGCTCGAGGTACCACTGCGCATCAAAGAATGGCGAGGTGCCAAGAGCCCGGCGGCGGTTGTTCGCTGCGAGCCGACGACCGATGCGCCGGGCGATCGGATTTCGTCGGAGGACCGCGGGAACGGCATCGAGTGCGGTCACCGCAGGCTCACTCGGCACTCGTCGCTCATTGCGGGTGATCGTAACCGCGAGCCGCCGACGCCCAGCCCTCTTGCGGCCGCGCCAGTAGGGTGCCGAAGTGCGTTCGCGCTTTGCGTATCTCCACATCCCGAAAGTCGCGGGAAGCTCGGTGTCGCGAGCATTGGCCAATGCGAATCCGGAGGCCAGCCGAGCGCCGTTTCTTCTCGACCGGATTCTCTTCGGCGGGTTTGACCGATTCGATGAGGTCGACCCTGCGAACGCAGCCGTTGTCTGGGCGCCAGGTTCCCCATCGCTGGCCGATTACGACGTGGTTGTGGGGCACTTCGGGCTCGATTCCCTTATGAACGGTTTCGAGCTGAGCGACATTGCGACGATCGTGCGTGAACCTCGGACTCGGCTGTTGTCGCACTATTCGTTCTGGCGTGGGTGGGACAGTCCGGTCCACGATGGCTGGGCGCCGTATGCGGCCAGCCGATCTGCCGTCGACCTCGACTGGGAAAGCTTCCTGTCTCAGCCAGCGATTGCTTCCCAGACCGACAATCTCACGGTCCGAATGCTGATTGGTGCCGACCCATCCATTCCTCTCGACGGTTTCATCGAGGACGACGTGTTGGACGCGCTCACCGATCGAGCGACCGCTGTGCTCGATCGTCTGGGCTACGTCGACCTGGTCGAACGCGGTGAAGATTGTTGGAGCGGCCTCGGGGAGTGGCTTGGCGTTGACCTCACCGTGCCGAGAGTGAACGTCACTCGGCTTGCCGCCGGTCCCGCGATCGATCGCTCATGGTTTGCAGACCAGGGAGCACTCGCAGATCGCACCCGGGGCGACCGCAGGATTTGGGATCACGTTGCGGCTCGGTTCGCTGTGAGTCCGGGGACTGCTGACGAGGTGTGGTCGGCGCAGGTGGATCGCGTGTGTGGCTCCTTTGATCCAGGTCCGATCCCGGCGGGTACCGACGACCGGGCAGCGGATCTGATCGACCCGAAGACCGGCTGGGTAGTGGGGCGTGTGGTTCGGTCGCTTTCAACGCGGTTTGCGGGACGTAGATGACCGCCATCGTCCCCGCCTCGATCCGTCGCCAGGCGGCATACCTCCACGTCGCGAAGTGTGCTGGCACCTCGCTCACCCAGGCACTTGTCCACGCAGCCGGGAGCCCTTCCCAACCAGAGGCTCGGCTCGATTCCTGTTACACGTTCGGCCCGCACGGCCGAACCGAGCTGCTTGCTGACGCGCAACTCATGATTCTTGATGAGTCGCTCGAGGAACGGCCCGGCCAGCACGTGTTCGAGACGCATTGGTCGCTTCGGACCCTGCGGCGCTGGTTCGACCTCGATGACATCGCGACCGTGCTGCGCGAGCCCCGGATGCGTCTGTTGTCGTATGTGCTGTTCGCTCACACCCGCACCCAGGCGCAGCGTCGCCGGTGGTATCCCGATGACTTGGGCGCCCGCATGGTGCAGATCCCGCTTGTGGAGCTGCTGGCGTGGGAGCAAGCGACTCGAGCCATCGACAACCTCGTCGTGCGCCAGGTGTTGTGGGGCGACGAACGGATTATTGGTGATCGATTCATCGACAGCAATGAGGCAGGCCAGCTCGCGGACGACGCGTCAGCGCAGATTTCCCAGTTCGGGTTTGCCGGCGTCATCGAAGCCTCGGACCACGCTGTCAACGGGCTGGGGGAGTGGTTGGGCACGCCACTCGATGTCGGTCATTCAAATCGAACGGTCGATGTGACCTACCCGGGGCTGATCCGGTCGGCTGGCGACCTCGACGCGATCCAGCAACTTCTCCTCGACCGAACCTCATCCGACCAGCTGGTCTGGGCGAACCTCGCTCAGCGATGCGGGGTCGGCTCGACGAGTCCGACCGATGGCGACGCGGTCACCAGCCGGTTGCGGCAACTCTGTAGCTCGTCGTCCTTTGCCGTTTGGTCTCGCAAGGCCGGTCGCCCAATTGATTCCGCTCCGCAGGTTCTTGCGGTGGGTTCTGAAGGCGTCGAGGCGACGTCGCTCCCCGAACTGGTGGGAATCGACGGGGTGCATCTCACTCGTGTCGTCGAGGGAAATCCTCACGCCCTCCCCGGTGAAGTCGACGGCGATGTGGCAACCGTGAACGACCTCCGATCGGTTGACCTGCGTGCGCTTCTCGCTGGCCGAGACTTCGACCACGCCATCGCGCTGGCTGCAGACTCCGAACACGGCGAGCAGCTCGCTTACCAGCTCGCTGATTCGGTTGTTGCTGGAGGTCGCATCGAGATCCATTCAGCGACACCGATCGAGTTGACTGTCGACTCAGCGATGTGGCTGAGCAGCAGCGATGGAACCGAACATGTTGCAGCCCAGGGCACTCGTTGGCGGCGTCAGTTCAGCCGGACTGATGTGGTCGCTTCGGTGCGTCCGTACCGAGCGGCCCCAGAACACGACACAATAGGTGCCATGGAAAGCGACCCTCAGCAGCCGATCACCGACTGGTCGCGCTACGGAGAGCCGATCATCCTCGATAATCCAACCGACTCTCGAGCAATCGTGCTTGGGCTGCTCGACGGCGAGCCGCAGCGAATTCTTGAACTTGGATGTTCCGCTGGGCTGATGACGCAGATCCTTCACCGACGAGGTCATCGCCTCACCGGCATCGAGATCGACCCGAAAGCGGCGGCTCTGGCGGAGTCGAGCACCGAGTACATCATCGTCGGAGACCTTGACGATGATGGCCCCGACGACGTGCTTGCCCGGCTTGACGACACCTATGACGTCGTTCTGGCGGCCGATGTGCTCGAACATCTCCGAAACCCACTTGGCTGTTTACGGCGCGCGGTTGGCGCATTGGCCCCGGGAGGAATAGTGATTCTGTCGATCCCCAACGTGGCACACGGCGATGTCCGCCTGGCGCTATTTGCCGGACGGTTTGACTATCGAGACAATGGGCTACTCGACCGAACTCATGTACAGATGTTCACGCTTGCGTCACTCGTCGAGATGATCCGTGAGGCTGGCCTCGTGCCGGTCTCGTGGCTTCGGTCGAGCCGTCCGGTGGGAAGCACCGAGATCAAAATCGACGAAGCACTTTTTGAGTTTGGGAGCCGAGTGTTCGCCGGCGACCCTGAAGTCGATACCTACCAGTGGATCGTGACGTGCCGCCGAGTTGAGGACCCGGCTGTGGTTGCCGATTGGCCCGACCTCGGCGACAACGGTGTCGCCAGCGTCGTGGGCCGAATGCTTGACATCACCATCCCGCGGCCGGCTGCAGCGTTGGCCGAGGAGTCCGAGGTAATCGTGGACGTGTCTGGCGTTCAACGGTTGGTCGGAGCGGCGCGGCGCCGCGTCGGCGCAGCGCTGCGATCCGTGCGCCGCTGATGCAGGCCGCCGTCGTGGTGCTCACCTTCGATGCTGCACCGGGGATGCTCGAGGCGACGGTGGACTCCGTCGTTGGGGCTTCGCCCAGCGACGTCGATCTAATCGTGGTGGACAATGGAAAGTCAGCTCGATCCCGTCTGAGCCGTGCGGGGACGCTCGATCGGATTCAGCTACTCGAGTCGGTGCAGAATGGTGGCTACGGCCCAGGGATGAATCTGGGCATCGGTGCGGCGCTCGAAGCAGGCGCCGACGTCGTCATTTTGTTGAACGACGATGTCGTCGTGGCCGACGGTTGGGTTGAACCGCTCCTCGACGAGTTCCGCAAGGATGACAATGTCGGAGCGGTCCAGCCGCTCCTCACGCAATACGGGTCCGACACGGTGAATAGCGCAGGGGTCATCATCGATGATGCTGGATCTGGGAGTGACCGGCTGCGAGGCACTCCCGTGAGCGAGGTCGATCACCACGTCGTTGAGGTCGAGGCGTTCACCGGCGGTGCGGTGGCGATTCGGCGTGAGTTTGTTGCCGATGTTGGGACCTTCGACGAGCGCTTCTTTCTGTACTACGAAGATGTCGAGCTGGCTCGTCGTGGTCGCCGGTCGTCATCTGGGTGGGTTTATCTCCTGGTGCCAGCATCGCGGGTTGCGCACCACGGAAGCGCCACCGCCTCAGCGCTTGGCGATGAGATGCGACGTCTTCAGGAGCGCAATCGCCTGTGGTCGAGTGCGATGAACGGTTCGGGGGCGGAGATCGCTCGAGGTTTGTGGCTGTCGATTCGGCGCTTACGCCACGCGCCGCAACGTGTGCACATGCGAGCGCTGATCACCGGTCTTGGAGGGATGCCGATTCGGCTGCTGCAGCGCTGTCGCTGATCGTTCAAGATTTGTCGAGAATCTGCCGATGGTGGAATGTGTCGCCGTTCAGTTCTCCTCCGCTCGTGATGCAGCGCCCGCCCGAGTTGTTCGATCATTTGACTGAACCATTGACCATCGGCGAGGCGCAGGTCGTGAGCGCACTAGCGATGCTCGAACCCGGCTGGACCACGTACGTGAAGCCGCGGGTCGGACTTGACCGTCTCGACTTTTTGGTTCTGCACGATCGGTTCGGCGTGTGCGCTATCAGCGTCGTTGATTGGACGCCGAACACAACGCGTCGCACCGCTGACGGTCGCTTTGAAGTCTGGGCAGCCGATGGCACCTGGGTGCCGACGAATGGAGATCCACGGTACCGTTCGAATCGCTGTAGATCATCGATATTCGACCAGTTCTACGCGCTACCAGAGCATGGAGGTACACCGACGGCATCGATTCGTAGCGTGGTGATTATTCCCGAATACCCAACGGTTGCTGGCAGAGATCTTTTCGCCAACAGCGGTGATGACGAGCGCAATGCACTCGTTGAAATTTGGGGCGGTGACGCCCTTGAAAGCTTGATCAACGACATCGTTCGTGGGCCGGGGTGTCCACCCCCGCCGGTGGATTCGATCGAAAAGCTACGCCGCCACATCGTGGCGTCTGAGGTGACCTCGAATCCAACAGGGTGGAGTGATCGTTTGTCGCCAGCTGTGATCGACATAGCAGAAAATCCTCTGGGCCTGCGTCACCGTCGTGTCCGCGGTGCTGCTGGCGCTGGTAAGTCAACGGCGCTCACCGCCCGTGCCGCTCAACTTGCTGCCGACGGCAAGGACGTTCTCGTGCTGACATTCAACGTGACGCTCGCAAACCGGCTGCGGTCAATGGTCGACGACCACTGCGGTGATATCGGGGCCAACCCAACCCGCGTGTCGTGCGCCAACTTCCACTCGTTTTGTACCCGGGTCGTGCAAGACGCCGAGTTCGCGGGTGCTCGCATGGAAGCACCTCCAGGGCTGCCGTGGACGTTCGGCATCGTTGCCAAAGCAGAGCAGGCGTACGAGCACGGACTGGGCCCGCGTTACGACGCTGTACTCGTCGATGAAGGCCAGGACTACATGCCGGCGTGGTGGAAGCTGCTGAGCGAACGCGTGCTCCGCAACGGCGGCGAGACGCTCATCGTGGCTGATCCGACGCAAGATATTTACGATCGCTTCGACTGGCTGAACGACACGGAATCGGTTCCCGGGTCAGCGCTTGGGCCTGACTGGATCGTGCTCGACACCTCACTGCGGATGCCGCCCGATGCCCTTGCGCTCGCGAATGACTTTGCGGCCCACTACCTCGAAGGTGAACAACTGCTTGGAACAGGTGCAGAGCCCTCGAAATTGAGATCGGTTCGTCATTGGAACGGCGTTGAACGGTTGAATGATTTGGGAAACGCGATCGGTCGAGAGGTTGTTCGGCTGCTGAAATCGAACCCGACGCTCGCTCCCGGCGATATTTCGTTCGTCTGTGACTATCACCACGATGGCGTCGCAGCGGTTCGCGCCATCGAAGCCGCTGGCTATCCGGTCCACCACGTTTTTAGCCGCGACCCAGACGCTCCTCGTCGCTGGCGTAAGCATCGCTTTTGGCCCGATGCCAGTGCGGTGAAGGGATGTACCCTCCACAGCTTGAAGGGGTTGGAGTCCAGCGCCATCGTCTTCGGAATCGGAGCTGACGCGCGCGCAAGGCGTCTGGCGTATGTGGCCTTGACGCGTGCCGTGGCACCGGGCAACGGGAATCCGGCGTTCATCTCGGTGGTGAGTGCCGACGCCTCGCTGGCCGACTTCGGCACGAGGTTCATAGCGAATCCTGCGACGTTGCCCGATCCATCGGTCACTTCGCCGGCCCCGTCGCCTCCCTCACTCGCTCCGTTGCCATCACTCGTTCCGCCGCCGCCTCCGCCGCCATCGCTGGCTCCGCCGCCTCCGCCGCCATCACTGGCTCCGCCGCCGCCTCCTTCGCCGCAATCGCTGGCGTCGCCGCCGGTACCGTCGATCGTTTCGCCGCCGGCACTATCGCTCGTTCCGCTGCTGACACCGCCGACCTCCCTGCCGCTCCTGGCACCGATGCCGGGGAGCTGAACCCGTCGGGCTCAACGGAGCGGACGGTCCTGCTTGTCTTTCTGGGCTGCCTTCTGGGCTTTCTTCCAGTCGCGCACTCTGGCGAGTGATGCTTCGTCGAACACGTCGGCGACCGACCGCGGCACGTCATCGCCGAATTTGCCGGCGGCTTTTCGCCAACCGTCGAGCTCGATACCTTGTGTCTTGCCAAGGATTGCAATGAAGATCTTTGACTTCTCGTCGCCATACCCCGGAAGCGCCTTGAGCCGCTTGAAGACGTCCCGACCAGAGTCAACGCCGTTCCACAGGTTGGACGCGTTGCCGTCGTAGCTCTCGACAAGCGCGAGACAAACCTGGTGGATCCGTTTGCCCATCGAGCCGGGAAATCGGTGGATTGCCGGCTTCTCACAGCAGAACGCCACGAACGTGTCGACGTCCATTGCGGCAATCTTCTTCGGGTCGAGGTGACCGAGTCGATCTTTGAGCGTTTTTGGACCGGAAAACGCCCACTCCATTGGGATCTGCTGATCGAGCAGCATGCCGAAGAGCAGTGCGTTGCTGTTGGTGTTGAGCAGCTTGTCGGCTGCCATGTCGCCGGTGATATAGAGCGTTCCAGCCATCACCCGAACCTACAACGCACGCAGTCCCCTCCGTCTCGGTCGGGCTAGACGATGAAGGGGTTGACGGCGTCGGGGTCGATGTCGTAGCGGGCGATGGCGTCGTCGACGACCGACGCCTCGACCACACCGTCCGTGAGAAGGCCGGAGAGTACCGCAACGACGACGTTGCCAGCATCGGTTTCAAAGTGGCGACGCAGTGCCTCGCGGGTGTCGGAGCGGCCCATGCCATCGGTGCCGAGCGTGGTGAAGGTGCGGCCGGCGAGGAACTGGCGAATCTGATCGGGCACCATCGTCATGAAGTCCGAGACCGCCGTGATCGCGCCAGGAGCGTCAGCAAGAATCTGGGCGACTCGGGCTGTGCGACGATCACCGCTCGGATGCAACCGGTTGTGACGCTCGGTATCGAGCCCCTCTTCGCGCAGCTTCTTGTAGGAGGTTGCCGACCAGAGTTCAGCGCCGACGTCGAAGTGGTCAGCGAGCTCGGTCACTGCTGCCTGGGCCGCCACATTGGCTGAACCGGAGAAGAGGATCGTTGCCCGCTTCGATGGGCCATCGGGAGCATCGGCGAACTTGTACAGCCCCTCGACGATGCCCTCGGCGACACCGTCGTGCTCGGGAATCACGGGCATGACGTGATTCTCGTTGTAGAGCGTGATGTAGTAGAAGACATCGGTTTCGTCGGGATCACCGCCGCCATACATCCGATTGATACCTGCTTCGACGATCGCTCCAACCTCGTAAGCAAACGCTGGGTCATACGCCTGCACGGCGGGCACGGTCGATGCAAGTACCAAGCTGTGGCCGTCTTGGTGCTGCAAGCCTTCGCCCATGAGGGTTGTGCGGCCGGCGGTGGCACCCATCAGGAACCCGCGAGTACGCATGTCTGCGGCCTGCCAGATGAGGTCGCCCACACGCTGGAACCCGAACATCGAATAGAAGGTGTAGAACGGAATCATCGGCACGCCGCGGGTCGAGTAGCTCGTACCCGCAGCAATGAAGCTTGACATCGCACCGGCTTCGGTGATGCCCTCTTCGAGGATCTGGCCGTTTTTCGACTCTGCGTACGACAGCAGCAGATCATGGTCGACCGGCTCGTACTTCTGGCCCTGCGATGCGTAGATACCGATCTCACGAAACAGGGAGTCCATCCCAAACGTACGAGCTTCATCCGGGATGATCGGAACAATCCGTTCGCCGACGTTGTCGTCTCGAGTGAGTCCGCGCAGCAGACGGGTGAAGCCCATGGTGGTGGAAACCTCCATGCCGTTCGAGCCGGCACGCAGCTCGTCGAACACCGACGGATTGGGCAACGACATCGGCTTGCGAACCACCGTGGAGCGCTTGGGTACCGAACCGTCGAGGGCCCGACGGCGTTCCATCATGTACTGGAATTCGACGGAGTCGGGGCCCGGCTTGATGTAGGGCGGGTTCTTGTCGTCGACCAGTTCCTCGGGGATCTCGTCCTGCAGATGCAGACGATCACGCATTTCGAGCAACTGCTTTTTAGTCATCTTCTTGATCTGGTGTGTCGAGTTGCGTCCCTCGAAGCCCTCGCCGAGCGTCCAGCCCTTCACGGTCTTGCACAAGATGGCGGTAGGGCGACCCGAACCGAGATTGTCCGATGCTGCCTTATATGCGGCGTAGAGCTTGCGGTAGTCGTGGCCGCCGCGCGGAAGGTTGCGAATGTCGAGATCGCTCAGATGCGAGACCATTTGACGGAGGCGATCGTCGGGACCGAAGAAGTGGTCGCGGGCGTAACCGCCAGGCTCGGTCGCGTAACGCTGGAATTCACCATCGACTGTCGTGTTCATTTTGTTGAGGAGCACGCCGTCTTTGTCCTGGGCGAGCAGGTCATCCCACTTGGAACCCCATACGACCTTGATGACGTTCCAGCCAGCGCCGCGGAACGTGGCCTCGAGTTCCTGGATGATCTTGCCGTTGCCGCGCACGGGGCCGTCGAGCCGCTGCAGGTTGCAGTTGACGACAAACACCAGGTTGTCGAGCTGCTCACGCGAGGCCAGCGAGATGGCGCCGAGTGTCTCGGGCTCATCGCATTCACCGTCACCGAGGAACGCCCAGACCCGGCTTTTCGACGTGTCATCGATCTCGCGGTTCTGGAGGTATCGATTGTAGCGAGCCTGGTAGAGCGCGGTCAGCGATCCGAGGCCCATCGAGACCGTTGGAAACTGCCAGAAGTCAGGCATGAGGCGCGGGTGGGGATACGACGAGAGGCCGCGGCCACCGCGGCCGATCTCACGTCGGAAGTGGTTGAGGTCGTCTTCGGTCAAGCGGCCTTCGAGGAAGGCGCGGGCGTACACGCCCGGTGCAGCATGGCCCTGAAAGTAGACGTGGTCGCCGGGGATGCCGTCGTCGCTGCCGCGGAAAAAGTGGTTGAACCCGATTTCGTAGAGCGCTGCGGAACTGGCGAAGGTGGAAAGGTGGCCGCCGATGCCATCAGCAGCTTTATTGGCCTTGACGACCATGGCTGCAGCGTTCCAACGGATGAAGGCACGGATGCGCCGCTCGATGTGTTCGTCGCCCGGGAACCAGGGTTCCTGGTCACGTGGGATCGTGTTGACGTATGGCGTCGACACCGCGGCAGGGATCGGGACCTGGCTCGCTCGAGCGCGCTCCAGCAACCTTGACAACAGGTACTGCGCGCGGTTTTTTCCATGAATATCAACGACCGCATCAAGGCTGTCGAGCCACTCGGATGTTTCAATCGGGTCGATGTCAGGCAGCTGGTGCACGTGGCCGTCAAAAATCATGAGTGCATTCTGGCACCGGTTGACGGGTTGACGGACCGGTAACTTGCGAGCCGGTCTCAGAACGTTCGATCCGTGGGCGAGCTGGATCAGGGTTGCCGGGTGTCTTCGAGCCGCTGTGGAACGATTCCGTCGAAGCTCGACCCGGTCGTGGCGAGCAGATCGAAGAGCACCTCCGCGGCGCGGCTGGTGTAGACGCAGACCTGGCCGTTT
>JBLFZD010000076.1:0-12493 GCA_047610085.1 Ilumatobacter sp.
TGGTGGCGCGTGATGATTTGCGCGCTCCGCAATCTGTTCCAGCGGCCGACGACACCAACGTCGCTGAGGTCGCTGAGGTCGCTGAGGTCGCTGAGGTCGCTGAGGTCGTCGAGGTCGCTGAGGTCGTCGAGGTCGTCGAGGTCGTCGAGGTCGTCGAGGTCGTCGAGGTCGTCGAGCTGGCTGAGGTCATCAAGCTGGTGCACTCCGATCCGGCTGGGGAACATGACGAAACAATCGACGAAATGCCCGGAGACGGTGAAGTCGTTGCCGACGGTGGTTTGCCTGTTTCCGGTGGGTTCGATGCGGAGCCAGTCGAAAAGATCGTTGAGCGCACGGCGGACGAGGGCGACGACGAGTCATCTGACGATGTGGTTGTCGACCTGTTTGCTCGCCTGCGAGCCGATGCCAACAACACCGAAGCCAACGACATCGCCGCCGAGGCAGAAGTCATCGCCGACGTTGCCACTGTGGCCGACGATGAATCTGGCGCATCCGAGGTTGAACCCGTCGATCTGGCTGACGACGAGGCCGAGGCCTCAGATGACACACCGTTCGAGCAGCGCAACGCTGACCTCACACCGCTGATCGTGGCCAGTGCGCGCAAGCTCAAGCGGGTGTTGGCCGATGAGCAGAACGAGGTACTCGATGCGCTTCGTCGCAATGATCCGGTCGTCAACCTTGACTCGCTGTTGCCATGGGCCCCCCACCACGCCGAGCGCTATTCGTCGGCGATTCTTGATGATCTGTTGTTGGCTGCCAACGCTGGCGCCGCGGTCGCGAGCACTCAACGAGTCGCCAAGCTTCGCAAGGCCGCCGGTCGCCAGGCGGTGGGTTGTGCAGCGGAGATGATCGCTGGATCGCTGGTTGCGCCGCTTCGCGACCGCCTTGAACGCTGTATCTCCGAAGGCGACGGCGACAATCAGGCCATCACCCAGAAGGTGCGGGCCGCGTACCGCGAGTGGAAGACCAAACACATCGACGGACAACTCGATGACGTGTTGCGTGTGGCCCACGGTCGCGGATTCCTCGCTGCGTTAGAAATCGACACACCGGTGCAGTGGACGCCCGACCCGGCCCATGATTTGTGCCCCGATTGCGATGACAATCGGCTTGCTGGCAGCGTTCCAGCCGGGCAGGAGTTCCCCACAGGTCACACCTGTGTGCCCGCGCATCCTGGCTGCCGCTGCATGTTGGTTGCGACCGGGCGGTAATCTGACCGGAGATGCGGCGCTCCCAAGACCTTCCGGTCGACCGTCCACAAGGCCGCTTCAGCGGTCGTGGACTCCTGATCGTTCTCGGCGGACTCTTTTTGTTCGTCCTCGTGTTTGGCCGGGCTATTGCTCGGTTCTACGTTGACTATTTGTGGCACGACTCGCTCGAGCGCAATGACGTCTTCTGGGGCGCGATCGGCGCGAAGGTGACGATGTTCGTCGGCTTCTTCCTGGTGTTTGCGCTCATTGCCGGGGTCAATCTGTACCTCGCGGACCGGACCGCTCCCGACAGCTTCCCGGCCAATGTTCATCCGTACGTTGAACGGTTTCATGAGGTGTTCGGTCGCCGTTTGCGACTCCTGCGCTACGGCGTAGCGGGCTTGTTTGCGCTGCTGCTGGCCACGCCCGCAATCGCTCGCTGGCAGGAATGGTTGCTGTTCCGAAATTCGCAGAGATTTGGTAGCTCCGACACGCAGTTTGGTCGCGACGTGGGCTTTTACGTCTTCGAGTTGCCGTTCTTGACCTTCCTGCTCGACTGGATGTTTGCGGCGGTCATCGTGGTGTTGTTGCTGACGATTGCAGCGCACATCCTGAATGGCGGGGTCGTCTTCGTGTCGCCGGTGCCGGTCATTCGGTCCGCCACGAAGACTCATGTGGCGGTGCTGCTTGCAATTCTCGCCGTGCTCAAAGCGGGTGACTACTGGCTGGATCGATTCGAGCTCACCAACGCCCAGACGGGTATCGTCCAGGGCGCCACATATTCGGTAGTGCAGGCTCGGCTTCCGGCCTTGATGCTGTTGATTCTTATTGCTTTGCTGACCGCGGTGATGTACCTCTCTGTCGCCCGAACTGGTTCACTCCGGGCGCCGTTTATTGCTTCTGGACTGTGGCTCGTGGTGTCGATCTTTGGTGGAGTCATCTACCCGGCGATCGTTCAGGGCATCTTCGTCAACCCCGACCAGGAAGCCAAAGAAGCCGAGTACATCGAGCGCAATGTGAACGCCACTCGTCTCGCCTACGGCCTTGCTGATGTGCAGGTTCGCGAAGTGACCTTCGATGACCTCACCACGACCGAAGTCGAAGCCGATGTCGAAGCATTCGACAATGTTCGCTTGCTCAAGCCGAGTGAGATGCTGAGCCGCTTCGTGTTCGACCAGGGTCAGGAAACAAACCTGACCATCCGCGACCTCGACGTCGATCGATTCGCACTCTCGCCTGGCGGTGAACCCGAGCAAGTGCTCGTTGCGGCCCTGGAGCTCAACACTGCTGGCCTGGCGAACCGAACCTGGCAGGGCGAGCGCCTCAGTAACACGCGCGGTTGCGGCCTCGTCGTCGCTGCGGCGAATACTGTTACCAACAGCCGCCCGTCGTACACCCGCCCCGATCTGGATCGACCGGAATTGTACTTCAGCCCACAGGTCGGTGGGTACGCGATCACCAACACGTCGTCGACGGAAAACTCGTGTGATCTCGAAATTCGTGACGATGACGAGGCAGCCACAAGCTCCGAGGAATACACCGGAACGATGGGCGTGCGGATCAATTCCCTTGCTCGTCGTGCGTCGGTTGCGCTTGCGTTCCTCGACCGCAACGTGTTGCTCTCCGGAGCGATCACCAACGACTCTCAGATGCTCTGGGTTCGCAACATCAACGAGCGCCTGAACAAGCTTGCTCCGTTTTTGTCGTATGACGCTGACCCGTATCCAGTCGAGCTCGATGGCGGCGTTGTCTGGGTGGTCGACGGTTACACGACGACCTCTCGCTACCCGTACTCCGAAAGCATCGGCAGCGTGCAGCTCACGAGCGGGTCTGGCTTGTCGCCAAACGACAACTATGTCCGAAATAGCGTGAAGGCAGTGGTCGACGCGTACACCGGCGAGGTCACGCTGTACGTGGTCGACGAAGTCGACCCGATCATCAAGGCGTGGCAGTCGGCTTTCCCGGATCTCTTTACCGATTTCGATGAGATGCCTGCCGAGTTGGTGGGTCACCTGCGTTACCCCGAGGACCTGTTCCGGGTGCAGACCGATCGGTACTCGAAGTACCGGATCTCGGCGTCGGCGTTCTTCCAACGCCGTGGCGCATGGTCGGTGGCTCAGGCCCCGGGAAGCACCCCGGGCGAGCGGGGCGGCGGAACCAACGAAGTACCACCGTCGGAAGTGACTGCTGCGAACTCGACGTTTGCACGCGAAACCAACGTCGCCCGGTTTGTGCCGTACTACACGTACTTCGACACGAGCGCCGCCGATGAACCTCGTAACCGGGAGTTCGTGATCTTCCGTCCGTTCGTCGACTTCTCGACCGACGATTCTCGTACGCAGCTCGAGGCGTACATGGTTGCCTCGTCGGACCCCGAGACCTACGGCCAGCTCACGAGCTACACCGTGCGTCCCGTTGACGGCGAGTCGCTGCCCGACGGGCCATTGCGGGTGGCCTCGAACGGTGAGTCGACCAACCCGGATATTTCTAGACAGATCTCGAACGACAACCAGGAAGACAGCGGCACCAGTGTGCGGTTCGGCGACCTGCAGGCCATCCCTGTGGCCGACGGATTGGTGTACGTGCGTCCGTACTACGTGAGCGTTCAGACCGGTATTGCTCAGGCGCCGCAAGCTCCCGAGTACCGCGGTGTGATCGTCACCTACGACGAGCGTTCGGTGCTTGCCGGGTCGACCGGTGAGGCATTGGCCGAGTTGTTCCCAGGCTTTGATGCTGAGGTGGACGAGAACGTCTCGGTCGAAATCAACCGTCCCGTGGTTGAACTCGGACAAGATGCCGAGGCGGTCATCATCCAGATCGACGAATTGCTTCGGGAAGCAGATGCAGCCCGCAACGCAGGAGATTTGGCGCTCCTTCAGGAGAAGCTGGACGCAGTGAACGAACTAGCCACGGACGCAATCGTTCGCTTCGACCTCGGGCAAACAGCAGTTCCGGAGGCTGATGCCGACGCCGACGCGGATGCCGACGCTGGCGAGCCGGTAGAAGCCGACACCGAAGAGTAAGGAGCGGGTGGCCAGCGCTGCGGCTCGCTTTCAGCTTGCGTTCGGGCGGCGGAGTCGGTCGGCCAGCTCGGCGAGGTCTTTGCGGAACTGGATCGCGTAGCGAGCCTGCTCGACCGCGAGGCGTTCCTGGCCACCGTTCAGATCGTTCAGCTGTGCACCGAGCCGCTCGATCAAGTCGGCGGTATCGGCGTGAGGCGCAGCCCGATCGAGGTCGCCGCCGAGCTCGGTGAGCTGATTCGTCAGTTCGAGGCTCACCTGGTTGAGCCGGGAATCAAGCGCCGAGACCTTCTCGGCAAGCTGACCAACTTGTTGGCGGTTCTCACTGTCGGTATCTCGTGGCGGAGTCTTGTCGGCGGTCTCGTTGACCGCAGCGAGGGCGTCAAGTTTCGCTTCGGCCTGCTCGGTTCGCTCGGCTGAATCGGTGGAGACCAGTGCGATGTCGGCGATTTGTTCCTGCTGGCGACTCAGAGCCGTGACGACGTCCTCCAGCTTTGTGCGGAGGTCGGTCAATGCGGGAGGTTCAACGTTGGCAGAGACGACCTTGTTGAGCAGATCCACTTGGTCGGTGAGCTCGCCGAGTCGGGTAACTTCGGATCGGAGCGTCTCGACGTCGCCGGCGTTCGAGGCGTTGCTGACCGCAGAATCGATGGCCGGGGCGATGGACCCGGCCACCGTGGCGACTTGGCTCTCGACGTTGCCGACATGGTCAGCAACCGATCCGACCTTGGCTTCGAAGGTCCTGAGCTGGGTGACGAGTCGTGCGTTCTCCGCGTCGAGGTGGCCGAGTCGGTCGGCCAGGCGGGCCTTGGCCCCGTCGGTCTGGTCGAGACGCTCACGCATTGTTCGCAGCTCGACTCGCAGTGCTTCTATCTCGTGGTCGGTCTCGGCCCGTCGTTTGAAAAGTCCCATGATCCTCCCCCAAAGTAACTCCACCACTACTGTTTGCGCCATGGCTGGTAAAGAGACTCCGAAGAAGATCCTCCTCGACGAATCCGAAATGCCGACTCAGTGGTACAACATCGTCGCTGATTTGCCGACGCCGCCGCCTCCGGCACTGCACCCGGGTACCCACGAACCAGCGGGTCCCGAAGACTTCGCACCGCTGTTTCCAATGGCACTGATCGAGCAGGAAGTGTCGACCGAGCGTTACATCGATATCCCGGGTGAAGTGCTCGACGTGTACAAGATCTGGCGGCCGAGCCCGTTGTTCCGCGCAAAGCGGCTCGAAGAGATGCTCGACACGCCAGCTCGGATTTACTACAAGTACGAAGGCGGCAGCCCGGCGGGTTCGCACAAGCCGAATACGGCGGTGCCTCAGGCGTATTACAACCACATGGAGGGCATCACGAAGCTCACCACCGAGACAGGAGCCGGTCAGTGGGGGAGCGCGTTGGCGTTCGCCACGGCGCAGTACGGCATTGAGTGCGAGGTCTGGCAGGTGGCTGCGTCGTACAAGGCCAAGCCGGGTCGCAAGACGATGATGGAGATCTGGGGTGCCACGTTGCATTCCAGCCCGTCGGAGCTCACCGAGTTCGGTCGCGCCTTGCTCGCCGAGAATCCCGACCACAACGGTTCGCTCGGTATCGCTATATCCGAAGCGGTCGCCATGTGCGTCGAAGACCCCAACGCTCGGTATGCACTCGGATCGGTGCTCAATCACGTGTTGATGCACCAGACGATCATCGGCGAGGAGGCCCTGTTGCAGCTGGCCAAAGTCGATGAAGTGCCCGATGTGCTCGTTGGCTGCACCGGTGGCGGCTCGAACTTTGGTGGTCTGGCGTTCCCGTTCCTGCGTGAGAAACTCGCTGGCAATATGAACCCGACCATCCGCTGTGTCGAACCTGCTGCATGCCCCACCCTGACCAAGGGTGAGTACCGCTATGACTTCGGTGACTCGGCAGGAATGACCCCGCTGATGAAGATGCACACACTCGGTCACAGTTTTGTCCCCGAGCCGATCCACGCGGGCGGCCTGCGATATCACGGCATGGCGCCACTGGTTTCGCATCTCTATAACGAGGGTCTCGTCGAGGCGATCTCGATTCCCCAGATCGAGTGTTTCGACGCGGCGATCAAGTTCGCGAAGACCGAGGGCATCGTCCCGGCGCCCGAGCCGACTCACGCGATCGCCGCCGCAATTCGCGAGGCGCTCGAATGCAAGGAGACGGGCGAAGAGAAGGTCATTTTGACGGCGCTCTGCGGTCACGGTCACCTTGATCTCGCCAGCTATGACAAGTACCTCTCCGGTGAGATGGTTGATTACGAACTGCCCGATGAGGCAATCGCCGAAGCCATGAAGTCGGTGCCTGTATTGGGGTGATTCACCCAAGGAGCACAATATTGGGCGCAGAGTTCGGCCTCGGTTTGCTCAGTTCGTCGACATGATCGTGACACGCTCTCCGGTCTCACGGTTGCAGCGCTTTCCCACACTGGGTGTGGTGGCGGTAGTGATGCGTCGAATGCCGCTGACGGGGACGATGCAGAGGCGGATGTGGATGACGTTGACGGCGAGATGGTCACCGTGTCGGACTACAGCGACAGCACGAACACGATTATGTCGATCAACTTCGTTGCCAGTGTGCCGTCGTTGCTGCCGGCAAGCACGGACGAAGCGGGTACCTTCGAGGATCCAATCACCCCGAGCAATGAGTTCGGCGTTGCAGCGATGGACGCACCGCTGGCCAGCTGCTGACCCGACCTCTCGGCAATGAACGCTCCGGGTTGGGGGATGGGAGTCACCCACCCGAGGAGGGTCAAGTCACAAGTACCCGAACTCGATGTGGCGGGCATTGACGTGCCGGGCAGGGCGTGTCTGTTCAGAGAACGAGGGCGAACTCGCCGGTCTTGTCGGCGGGCGGTTCAAAGCCGACTCGGCGGAGGTACTTGTCGTGAGCAGCGGTCACCGCAAGCGCACGGAGTTCGGTGATGCCAGCTTTGCGGAACACGGATCGTCCCGTTCCGTAGAGCCACGCCCCAAGGCGTGAATCGCGGTGCTCGCGAAGTACGTAGTCAAGGTCGATGTAGAGGGTGTCGCCGTGAATGTGGCCAACAACAAGGCCTGCGGGCAACGCTTCGCGGGTGAGCAGTAACGCGATGACGTCGTTGCCGGTCGGCATCTGAAACTCGGGCTGGAAACTTGTGATGTCGGAGTGGTGGTACTCGATGAAGTCCAGCAAAAACGGTGAGTCTGAGCGGATACGAGAGACGCCGAGGTCGTGGCGATCCGACGGCTTGACGAGGAATTCCTTGCGGAGGAACCAGAGGTTGATCCCCGCGATGCAGATATTCGTGATCATGATCGGAGGTGACTCGATCATGAGTCCGTAGGTGAAAAACGTGACCGAACCGACCAGCGAGATCGAGCGAAGGCGGACGACCGAGCGCATCGTGAGGCTGACGATGACGAGTGCAGAGGCGACGTATCCGAGTACGTCGACGCCGCTGATGGCGAGGATCACGTTGTTGTCTCCTGGGTGTCGGCCTTGCCGTCATTGAGTACAGCTTTGTGAGCGGCAGTGGCCTTGGCGGCGCTGGACTGGCCGCGCACGATCACGGCCAGTGCGCCGACGACAAAGGCCATGGCGATGCCCTGGATCAGGAGAACGGATTCATCGAGGAAGACCCATGCAAGCAAGGCCGAGAACACCGGGATCAGCAAGGTAAAGGTCGAGCCAATCCAGAGTGGGATCCGAACCAGCGACCAATTCATGAGGACGTGGCCGACCACGCCGGACACGGCGATCATGACCAGCAGGAGGCCGATGTTGCCGGCCGACGGTAGCGACATGTCTTGGCCGAAGAGGAAGCCGAGTGGTGTGCAGATCAGGCCCGACCACACCGAGGTGCCCGCGGTGAACTCGACCGAGCTCATGACGTTCTTCGACCGCTTCGAGGCGATGAAGTAGCCGCTCCAGGAAAGGAGGGCGCCGACGGCAAGAAGGTCGCCACGCCAGCTGGTGACTGAGTCATCGGCCGATGTTGTGATGATCACGAACACGCCGCCAAGGGCAACGAGTGACCAGAGTGCGTCGCGCCCACGAATGGTTTCGCCGAAGAACTTCGCGGCAACTGCTCCCACGAGGATCGGTTGCAGTGAACCGATGATGGTGGCATTGACGATGCTTGTCTCTTTCACGGCGGAGAAGAACAATGCGATGTCGGTGCCGAGCGCGATTCCACCCCACATCGACAACTTGAAGGTGCGCCACGTAAACGGCGTTCCTCGGATGAACATGAAGCCGATGATCAGCGCACTGAACATCCAGAATCGGTAGGCGCCGATGGCCAGGCCACCCATTTCGATGCCTTTGGCCAGGATTGTCCCGGCTGACCACGCACACACGGCGACGCCCGCACCGAGCATGCCAAGCGACGTGTCCCGGGCTTCGCCTGCGGCGAGCTGGGTGTCGGTCGCTGTCGTGTTCACTGCCGCAACCTAGTGGTGGTCGCCGACTCTCCGATACGTGACATCGGCCGAGGCTCCTCTTGCTGCCGGGTTCTACAACCCTGTGTTTCTCGTGTCACGTCACGAGCTGGCACGACGCGTTGTTATCGGCTTGGAACAGCCCTATCATATTTTTTACCTCGTCGCGGGGTGGAGCAGTTCGGTAGCTCGTCGGGCTCATAACCCGAAGGTCGTAGGTTCAAATCCTACCCCCGCCACCATTTAGCAAGCCCTGGTAGATCGCAAGATCCGCCAGGGCTTTTGTGGTTCTCGGCGGGGACTCTTTCCAACAATGTGTTAGTCGGGTGCCGAAACGTGACAGTGCCAGAATTTGGCATCCGGCCATTCGCCACGTCGAAGAAGGGCGAGAACGTATTACTGGCTCGTACGACAGCGGATGAGAACAACCACACTCCGCGGGCTGCGTCGGCCGGTCGCGTCGAGAACACGAAGTTCAGGTATCCACAATCGCCTTCCGACTCGAAGCCGCTTGCCTGCCACAGCTCGTCGAGATCGACGCATAGCGCGCACACGGCTCCGCAACAGCTTCGACGGCCTCACCCCGAGCGCAACGACGAGTTCGGCCTTGCTCTGGATCGGCGAGTCGACGTCGGTATTCGCGGCCACGTAGATGGTGAGCGCCTTCTCCAGGTTCCGGAACACCCCAGTGTGGTCGACGATCAGGCCGTTTTCGGGAACACTCGGTTGGCGTGGGCGATCGTCTGCATCAGGGTGTGGTTCCGCATCGGGCGGTCGAGGTGGATCGTCGACACGCTCGGAGCGCCGAATCCGGTCATCCACATCGCACATACGCACACGATCCCGCGGACGATCGACACGCCGACCGGCGACTTGTCGGGCGGCAACCTTCAGAAGTTCGTCATCGCACGCGAGGACCTCGACGAAGTGATGGAGCTGTCCGATCGCTTCATTGTGCTGCTCGATGGCGCGATCATGGGCGAAGTCGCCCGAGCAGACTTCGACGTGCACACCATCGGCCTCCTGATGCCTGGCCGACGAGCAGAAGGCCACGACGAAGTCGCTACGTCGTAGCGGAAGAGGTTTCTTCGGGCTTCCGGCAAGTCAGGCGTCGCGCGCTGATTACACCGATGATTCGGGCGACGCCAAGAGCGCGATGCTGTCTGCAACCGAAGCCCCGGCGATGAAGGCTTCGATCGCCCCAAGATGATCGTCGAGCGTTTCCGCGTTGGCGTGAATCGCATGGCGAATCGACTCGGCAGGATCGTTGCTTGTTCGGAGGTCGATGCCGGTGCGGAGCGCAAAGTCGCCACCGTCGAGATCGAGATCGAAGTTGCTGATGCCGAGGTCTCGGTTGAGGCGTACTGTCAGTTCAAGCAGCTCGACCACGCGGGCCACCGGGAGCTCGACCGGCACCAGCGAGTACACGATGATCACGTCGTGCATGCGCTCTTCGATGACGCCGTGCCAACTCCCATTGTCCCCGTCGATCGGATATACAAGCGCCGCTCCCGAGGCGGCAACCGACGGCGACGTACCTTCCTGCAGCAACACGGCGTGTGCCAAGGAAAGCAGGTCGGTGTTCACCGCTGTTTGGGGGCTGACAAGGTCTCTTCGGAGGATCTCGATCGCGCGCTCAGGGTCAAGCTGGCTCTCAAGCAACAGGTTGTTGAGCAACTGCCCGGCGACGTCCAACCCCAGCGCCGATGCGTCATTCGGGACAGCATCGGTGAGGTACGAAACGGCAGCTTCGATACTCGACTCCATTGCGGTCTGCGTTGCTGTGTCCGGCGCGCCGTCGAGGCTGATGGAGAGATCGGGTAGATAGTGCCACAGGGTGGGCGTGATTGGTGAGGCGGCTGCCGGCCCGCCAACTCCGGACACCAGCCAGGAGGCGGCGTCAAGTCGAATGTCGTCGGGTGTGCACTCGGTGAGGGCGGCAACCCACTGCCTGAGTTGTACCGCTGACGTGCCGATCGGCTCGGGCACGTCAGCCGTCACACGCAGCTCGATGATCACGTTGCCATGCGAGTCGGGCAACGGCGGGTCGGGAAGCAGCGCCGGTGTCAGGCCAAACAAGCTTCGTGCAACCGCCTGTGCGTACGCCTCTTCGTGGATCTTGATCCGCAACCTGCGATCGGACGAAACATTCGCTGGTCCGACGCATGCGCCGATGACGTTGACCGGAAGGTTGTGACCACCCGTGCGAAGGGTGATCTTGACCTCGTCGATCTTGGTCGGTCGACGTGATGTGGGCACCCGATCAGGCCAATACGTCGGCGCGCAATGCGTCGGTGTCGACATCGCCACTCAGGGCAGCGACGCTGCCGAGCGACCTTCCGAGCGTCTTGGCCATGTCGACAATGGTGCCGCTGTCCTCTGCGAGGTCGCCATCTTCGGGCTTCTTCTTGGCGGCTTTCCCGAGGCCCGGTGCGATCCCCGAGAGCTTGCTGGTGCCCACCATCAGGGCCTGTGTCTTCGAATGGAAACGCTTGATCTTTGCTGAATGCGTTCCAACGAGAGCATCGAGCGACGATTTCCGAGCGGCGGCTTCGTCTGCTTGTGCCTGCTTCAACCATTCGGGCCCGGCGGCCGCACCGGCGCTGCCGAACTTGCTGGGCATTTCGCCGTGAGCCGCGCTCCGGCTTTGCCCGGCCTGAGCGCCCATCGTTGCTTGTTTCGCTGCGGCCGAGTTGACCTTCTCGTTTCCGGCAATCTTTCCTCCGGCGACTGCGGCGAGGCCACCAGCCTGCTTGATACCGGCATTGGCGGCCTTGCCACCAATCGAAGCCCCGGCCGTTGTTGCCGCTGCGCCGGGCTGTACGAAACCCTTGGTGGGGTCCGCAAACGCTGATGGTCCATCGACTGAATTTCCGAGGGCGGGCCCGGCGAAGGCCATGCCCATCGTCGCTGCACCCTCGAGAACGGCGACACCCTGCCTGGTTGCCTGCGAGGTCAGCAGCATCTTGTTGCGGTCGTTGCTGGTACGAATACGCTGAATCACGCTCCAGCTTGCGAGGATGAGGTCGACAAATAATTTCACCGCGGCGAAGCCGAGTGACAGGGTGCCCAATACAGATGCGATGGGTCCAGCAACAACAGCTGCACCCGGGATCAAGCTAATGGCCAGCGCGATCAGCGCAGCCGAGCCGAGCACGTTGCGAAGTTCTTTGAGCTCAATGCTCAAGATTTCCATCACTACATGGAGATCGGTTGCTGGCCCATACGGTCGTTTGTCCGCCATGTCCTGGATTCGTGTGAACTCGCCCTTCATGCGAGTCCACATCGGAGTGAATCGCTGGCTGGTTGAGTATCCGCCCTCGCCCTTTTCCTGCTCGAAATTCACAATGCCGAGCGTTGCGGCTGCAGCCACAGCCGACAGAGCCTTGGTCCCAGCGAGTTTCCCGTAGTGATTTAGGGAACCCACGGCGCGGCCCTTGACCTTCTTGACAGTCTTCTTGTCTTCTTTTAACCCCATTCGCTTCACACGGAGTGCTGATTCGCTGATCTTGGCCTGCTGGACAAGCTTGCCGAGACTGGTACCTTCGCCTCTTGCCTGCTCAAGCACGACAAGACGCGACTTGTGCTTCATCACCGCCTTGTGATGCTTTTCGACCTTCTTCGGGTTTCCCTTACCCGCTTCCAGGTCGCGCTGAGTTTCGTGCTCTTCGAGACGGGCCCTGATATGGGTGATTGACCGACCGCCTGCCGACTTCTTGTAAGCCTTTTGGTTATCGCGAGCTTGTTCGTAGATGCCGTCAACGAGCGGCACTTCGCGATCACTCGCGGCCTCGGCAATGTGTGCCCGCTCCAACCGATATTTGCCTAAGTGGAACTCGCCAATCGGGTTCCCCCCG
>JBLFZD010000077.1:0-12436 GCA_047610085.1 Ilumatobacter sp.
GCCAATCAACGCAGGCTGATTCACGAACTCATCGAACGACGCGTTGCCCGGCCCGTCCACGAGCACGTCGAGCACTTCGTCGTTGATCTGCGCGTTGTTAATGAAGTTCAGTTGCTCGCCAACTGTGGTGATCGCATTGCTCAATTCCCGATCCGATGGCCCGTTGACCCGCAGATCCTCGAGCTGGCGGAGCACCGCTGCTGACACATCCTCGACCAAGTCGGCAGAGGTCGACACAGAAATGTAGATCTCGGTCTGGGGGACACCACCACCACCCAGCTCAATCTGAGCGAACGGCGAGTAGGAGTCTCCGAGCTCTTCACGGATGAAGTCGGTGAGGCGGTTGCCGATGACCTCGCGGACCACACGGGCGGTGACGTCGTCGCTGCGAGCCGGTGTGGCCGAACCGGTAAAGAGGAATGAAACGTTGGCTGTTTCACCTTGGCCTGCCTCGGCATCGACAACCACGATGCCCGCTGGCGCTGGCGGTTCGGAGAAATCGGCAGCGCCGGCGTCCTCGCCCGCGTCGAGTGAGCCGATGTAGGCCGCGGCGAGCTCGGTGAGTTGGTTTATGTCGTAGTCGCCACTGAACGCGAACGACCAATTTCGCGCGCTCCCGAACCGGTCAGCCGCGACTCGCTCGGAGCCCTCAACGTCGACGGTCGCAAGCGACTCGGGGGTCGGGGCCAAATACCGCGGATCGTCGTATCGGGCGTTCAGTAATGCAACGAACTCCGCGTACCCAGCGTCAATCGACGGGTCCTCGGCGAAGGGACCTTGATCATCGACGTACCGATCGATTGCCGTCTGATCCACCCGGGGCGCGGTCATCATCAGGTTGATCATCTGGAAGAGGACTTCGGCGTCCGGTGTGGCGACCGTGCCAGACATTCCCGATGTCGCCCGGTCGACGAACGGCGTAAACGACACCGACTTGTCGTCGAGGAACGCATCGAGCGAGACACGGTCAAACGATCCGACCCCACTCTCGGAGATGACGTTGCTGAGGGCCTGGGCATCGGCAATGTCACCATCGGCAACCAGGAGTAACCCGCCCGGACTCCGAGCCTCGAAGAAGATCTCCTGCTCGACGATCGCAGTGGTATTGAGCGACACACGCGCACCGTTGGCGAACTCGAGCACGAGAGGATCCAATGCATCGGTGAACGGGTCGGTGGCCAATTCGCCCTGACCAACAGCGTTGACCTCCGCTGGACGCTCCATCAACGAGTCACCAATTGCCGCCTCAGCTTCTCGAGCAACGAGCTCTCGATCGGCTGCTTCGTCGATGAGCGCAAGGAGGTCCGCCTCGGATGCCACATCGCCTGCTTGCTCATCGGGGACTGCGACGAAGACGTGTGCGCCAGCCGAGCCATAGCGCTCAGCAAACACCCCAGCCACGCTGTCTCGGGTCGCTCCGTCGAGCACAGCGTTGACGAATTCGAACTCGCGTTCCGCCTCGACGTACCACTCGCCTTCCAGCACATGACGTGTGTATTCATCGGCGTAGGACACGTCTTGACGAGACTCGCGGCCATCGAAGTTTCGCTGAGCTGAGCTCCGCCGCGAACCAACGGCCCGATCGATCTCGGCCTGCGTGAAACCAAACCGGATGACTCGTTCATATTCATCAACGATCGCCTGAACCGCCGCCCCGACATCAACACCGTCAAGCTCAACCTGGATCTCAGGAGCATCGAGTTCACGAACGATCGAACTGGAACTGACCCCCGCCTGATCAAACGGTGCATCCCCACGCAGGGCGTCATTCTCGAGTCGAGTCGCGATGATGTCAAAGCCGATGCGACTCAGAGTCACGATCTGGGCATCCTCTTCAATCGAACGTGAGCCATCGAGGGCAAGCGGGAGCGTGACCGAGGTGCTGCCTTCTGCAAGGTCTGGATCGTCGACGATGCGAGCACGCGTGTCGGCTGACGCAACAACCTCCATAACTCGACGCTCGGGTTGATCCCCACGCGGCGCAACATCCTCGAACCGCTCAATGATCTCGTCCTCGATCTCGGCAGCGACGACGTCACCGATGACGATCACTGCGGCGTTGTCGGGTCGATACCAGTCGTCGTAAAAGCGCCGGAGGGCATCGGGGGTGATCGTCTCGATCGCCTCACGCCCACCGATCGGCGAATGCCCGTCGTACTCGGTGTCAGCCAGGTAAAAGTCGGCAAGTTCATCGAACACTCGGCCAGCGGCCGTCTGTCCACGCGAGCGCCATTCGTCGAGCACAATGCCGCGCTCAGCTTCGACCTCGTCGGGATCGATCGTCGCTGCGGTGAGCCAGTCTTCAAGAATGTCGAGCGCTGTCTCGACGATTTCAGCATCGTTAGGAACGTTCAGTGTGTAGATGGTCTGGTCACGGCTCGTACTTGCGTTGATATCGGCACCAAATGCCGCGCCAAAGCTGCGGAGTACGTCAATCAATTCGTTCTTCGGGAAGCGTTCAGTCCCGTTGAACAGCATGTGTTCAAGAAAGTGGGCGCCTCCGACCTGGGTATCGTCTTCCAAGCCCGAGCCTGCATCGATCACCAACCGAAGTTCGACCTTGCCGCCAGGATTGTCGTTCGAACGGACCAGGTATCGCAGCCCATTGTCGAGCGTGCCGGTTGTTGTTTCCGCATCATTCGGCGAGAGCGACGGCAGCTCAGCTGGTGCAGGATCGTTATCTTCTGATGGCGCGGTGGAAGGCGCCACCGGCCCTTCTGTCGATTCATCGATGACCACAGCCGAGTCGGTTCGGACTCCATTTGAGGTGGTGCACGATGCAACACCCACCGCCGCCGTGAGGAACACCGCCGTCCACGTCCGCCGCCATCGCCTGGAACCGCCTCGACCTGTCACCGCACCGACCTTACGGACTGGCATCGGACGTGTGGCACCAACAGGGGCTCACCGCTTCCGTCATTGAGTAAAGAGTTGGCGGATGCGTGGTGCCCAGTCCACGTCCTCGGTGGATCCGCCCGCCTCTTGAACAGCTCTGCGTTCAGCGGCAAGGATGTCGGCGATCTCTGCAACTCGGTCATCGAGGATCTCGGCGAGTCGATCGCGGAGATAGCCCGCCAGGGCTGGGCTTGCCCCGTCGGTGCTGATCGCTCCGGTTACCCGACCCGCCCGCGTGATCGCCGGGAGGATCCATTCACAATCAACGGGCTGATCAGCCGCATTCGTCCAGATCCCGTGCGCCCGCGCAGCGTTCGAAACTTGCTGATCGACGTCGAAGTCCCCCGTCGCGGTCACGACCAGACGCACACCGTCGAGGTCCCCCTCGTCGAACGGCTTCTCATGCACTTCGGTCATGATCGAGCGATCGACATGATCACTGATTTGGGTGGCCACCAGCCGCACATTCGCACCCCCGGCATGGAGTCCTTCGGCCTTGCGCGCTCCAATGCGGCCTCCGCCGACGACCAGCACGAGGACGTCATCAAGATTGAGAAACACCGGGTACGAGAACCTTGCTTGACTGACATCGGCGGGCATCACCCCAGCGTAGGACCACCCAACGATGGATCAGAAGACAAATCCCGACAAATCCGACCGTTTTAGTCGGGTTTTGATTAAATGGTGCGCATGAGCCCGACCCAACCAGCAGAAACCGACGACGTTGTCGCCGATGCGCACCGCATGCTCAGGTGGGCATCGGCCACGCATGGGGACGGGCTCTGTCTGACTGCCAGCTTCGGAGACGCCACCCTCGTCCACCTCGCGTCACACGCCGTTCCCGGAATCGAAGTCACCTTGCTCGACACCGGCTATCTCTTCGCCGAGACCGAGTGGTTCGCCGAGACACTCCACGACCGCCTTGACATTGCCCTTCGAGTCATCCGCCCAGCCCCTGACCTCGATCGCGACGTCTGGCAATCCGATACCGCTGCGTGCTGCGCCGCACGCAAGGTCGAACCACTTGATCGCGCCCTCGCCGACAAGACCGCGTGGATCACGGGGCTGCGCCGCAACGACTCGCCCGGTCGCCGCGGCACACCGCTGATGCACACCGACTTGTTGCGCAACATCGTGAAAATCAACCCGCTCGCTGCATGGTCCGACGACCAGATCGCGCTCTACGCCGATCAGAACAATATCCCAGAGCACCCGCTTACAGACCGCGGCTATGCGTCGATCGGATGCTGGCCATGCACAAAGCCCGTCGCCGACGGCGCCGACCCCCGGTCTGGGCGCTGGGCCGATGCCGACAAAACGGAATGTGGATTACATGTCCGCTGAAACCATCAAGGTCGCGAGTAACTACCTCGCTGGCACCATCGCCGATGAGCTCGCCAGCGACGTCACCGACTTTGAGCACGACGCTGAGATGCTGCTGAAGTTCCACGGCATTTACCAACAGGACGACCGCGACATTCGCCGTGCTCGCACGCAGCAGCAACTGCCGCTCGACTACTCGTGCATGGTTCGAGCATCGGTGCCCGGCGGCATCATTACCGTGGACCAGTGGCTCGCTCTTGATCGGGTCGCTGGCCTTGCCGACAACAAACTGCGCCTCACCACTCGCCAAGGTGTGCAGTACCACGTCGTCTACAAGCACGATCTCAAACAGCTTGTGTCCAGCATCAACTCGTCGCTGCTCACCACACTCGGAGCGTGTGGCGACGTCGTCCGCAACGTGATGGCCTGCCCGCTCCCCCACCCGGAACGAACGGCGGTCATCCAGCCGGTTGTCGACGAGATGGTTGCTCGATTCCGACCACAAACCGAGTCGTACTGGGAGCTCTGGGTCGATGGCGAAAAGGCGGTGAGCGCGGAGCGACCCGCCGCAGTCGCACCGAACGCGATCACGCCGATCGACGACGTGGAACCGATCTACGGCGATGCCTACCTCCCGCGCAAATTCAAGATCGGGATCGCATGGCCCGGCGACAACTGCGTGGACATCTACACCCACGATGTGGGCATTGTGCCCACCCTCGCCAACGGCACCGACGGCGAACTCACCGGCTTTGTTGTGTTGGCTGGCGGCGGGATGGGGATGAGCCACAACCGACCCGACGACACCTACCCGGTGCTTGCCCAACCCGTTGCTTGGGTACCCGCGAGCGACCTCGGCGATGTCGTCGAAGCGATCGTCACGACGCAGCGCGATCACGGCAACCGCGAAGATCGCAGCCGCGCCCGCTTGAAGTACCTGCTCGAAGCAAAGGGGATTGCATGGTTGCGCGAGCAGATCGCAGAACGAACCGGTCTCACGCTGGCCGGTCCCGTCGAGTTACCCGCATGGCAGGTTGAAGCTCACCACGGTTGGCACGACGTGCACGTTGGGGCCCATTGCGACGAGACTCGTCAGACACTCGGACTTCCGGTTCCATCCGGCAAGGTCGCTGGAGGACTCCGCTGGGCGTTGAAGCGCTTGATCGCTGATGGTCTCGTAGGAGAACTCCGGGTCACCCCTCGCCAGGACCTGCTGTTGATCGGTATTGACGCTCGCGAAATTGAAACCGTCGAGAGTCTGCTGCACGCCAACGGTGTCTCGCTCGCTTCCGACAACAGTCCCACTCGCAATCTCGCCATCGCGTGCCCCGCCCTCCCCACTTGCACCAAGGCATTAGGCGAGGCTGAACGGGTCTTGCCTGAAGTGATCGACCGTCTTGAAAAGGTGCTCGCCGACACCGGCAATACTGGCTTGCCGCTCCGGCTCAATATGACCGGCTGCCCGAACGGCTGCTCACGCCCCTACGCAGCCGAACTCGGCATCGTTGGTCGATCCAAGCGCGGCTACGACATCTTCCTCGGCGGCTCCCCCGCCGGCGACCGTTTGGCTCGCCGACTGCGGGCCGATGTACCGCTCGCCGACATCCCTGACCTCTTGCGTCCGCTCCTCGAACGTTTCAGCCGGACCACGTCCGATACCACGATCAGTTTTGGTGACTGGGCGTGGCAGCAGGATTGGGAAATGCTTGAGGCATTGCTGCCCGCTGACACGTCACGCCGATCTCGGCGCCAAGCGGTAACGTCCTCAACCAGCGACGCCGATTCCACGCCATGAGCGTGTCACTCGTGGGCGCGGGTCCAGGTGATCCAGACCTCTTGACGATGAAGGCCGCCCGGCTGCTCACCGAAGCCGAGATCGTCGTACACGACGCGTTGGTGGGCGACGGTGTACTGGCACTCATTCCAAAACATGTCGAGCGCATCGATGTTGGCAAGCGGGTGGGTAAACCCGTGCCACAGGACATGATCTCAGCACTCCTGGTCGAGCTCGGCAAGCAGGGCAAACAAGTCGTTCGCTTGAAGGGCGGTGACCCGTTTGTGTTCGGACGTGGCGGCGAAGAAGCAATCGCTCTGCAACAAGCCGGTGTGCCATTCGAAATTGTTCCCGGAATCACCTCATCAATCGCCGCTCCCGCAGCAGCAGGGATCCCCGTGACCCACCGCGGCATGTCCGCCGCGTTCACCGTCGTCACGGGTCACCGCCGGCCCGGTGAACCCGACGTCGATTGGCGGTCGCTCGCGAAGGTCGGGGGCACGATCGTGGTTCTGATGGGCGTCACGCATCGCTCCGCGATCGCCGATGAGCTAATCCTGGGCGGGTTGCCACCCGACACACCGGTCGCTGCGGTGCGTTTCGCCACGACAGACGAGGAAAACGTCATGCGCTGCGACCTTGCCGAACTTGGTATCGCTGTGGTCGAATCACCCGCAACCATCGTGATTGGCGCGGTCGCCTCGTTCGACCTCCGCCACGCCACCGAGCTCACGACCACCGCTTCAACGACATCCACTTGAACGACATCCGCGATGACGGTGATCTTCGTCAAGATCACCGCCGGGCCAGCGGCGCAGCGGCGAGGCCCGGCAGACTATGTACGTGGAACTCCCCCACCCACACTTCAGCCGATCGCGTCGCCCCTGCGGATTACTGAGCTCACCAAACGGTTCGGCGACAAGCTCGCGCTTGACGAACTCACGCTCACTGTTTCACACGGTGCGTGCTCAGGGCTTGTCGGTCCGAACGGCTCGGGCAAGTCGACCACTATGCGAACCGTCATCGGGCTGGCCCGCCCGGACAGTGGAACGGTCGAGGTGTGCGGGTTGCGCACCGACCAAGACATCATTGGCGTCAGACGCCTCATGGGCGTCATGCTCGACCCCTTACAAATCTTCGATCGCCTTTCGGCCCGAGAGTTCGTCGCGACGATTGGCGAACTTCGCCAACTCGATCAGGACGTCGTGGCCACACGCAGCACGGAGATGTTCGAGGTACTCGATTTCACCGACGATGCCGATCGACCGATCACCAGCTACAGCCAGGGTATGCGCAGGAAGACCGCACTCATTGCTGCGCTGCTCCACCGCCCGCGGTTGATCATGCTTGACGAGCCGTTCGACGGCGTCGATCCCGTGTCGACACGCACGCTGCGGGCGATGCTCGACAGGTTCCGTGCCGGTGGTGGGACCGTGATCCTGTCCACCCATGTAATGGACGTCGTGGAGCGCGTGTGTACCCACATCCGCGTGATCCGCGACGGGAGGATCGTTGTGAGCGGACCGATCGAAGAAATCCAGGCCGGGCGTCGCATGGAGGACGCCTTCATCGACGCCGTCGGGGCCGTCGATGTCTCGACCGTCGACCTTGACTGGCTCGGATGACACCACCCGGGACCACGACCCTGACCAGCGGGCACGTCGTCCGGATCTTCGCACGGCTTCGCTAGCGGCTGTTGCGCGGCGCGATCCGACATGGCGGAACGCAAGGATTTTCCATCATCATCGGCATAATCGCCGCCGTTTTCATTGGCCTGGTCGGCGCCGGCCTGATCGCCGGCATGGGCCACGTCTTGATCGAGCCAAACCCACTTTTGATCACGTTCCCGGTCGCGGTCAGCGCAGCGATCGTCGCGCTCGGAGTGACGCTGGTGTCGCCCAGCCCATCGACCCTCGGATCATTGCTGCTGAACCCTTGAGTGATCGCCAACTGGCCATTGGCCTGCTGACCACCTCGGCATTTGGTCCCCCTGGAATTGCGACCACCATGCTCGGACTTGGGCTGTTCGCCGGGTCGGTGAGCGGGTGGGTCAGCTTGCCAATCTGCGCGATGGCGACGCTTGCGTTCCTGGCCGCCCTGCTGCTGATTTCGCGCACGACGGTCAACCTCCTCGACATCTTTGCCAACCGATACCCGCGACTCGGTCAGGTCACGGTGGGCCTGATGAGCTTGTTGTTCTACGGTGCGTTTCAGTTCATCTCGGCAACCGCAAACGACCTGGATCGCGCGGGCCGGCGCCAGGTCGCCAGCGTCGCCCGATGGACACCGCCAGGTCAGATCGGTGAGGCATTTGCTGTTGCCGACGAACGGCCGCTCGCCGCTCTTGGGCACCTGGCTCTCGGTGCGCTGTGGATGCCGCTGCTGGCACTGGTCTTCATGACCACCACCCGACGAGTGTTGGCTTCGTCGGGCGCAACGTCGCAACGCACGGACAACATCATGGCCTCGACGAGCCGAGTCTCTGCGCTCGCGCAACGCATGTGTGGGACCGGCCCCGCTGGAACGATTGCGTGGCGCAGCGTTCGCACCCGGATCCGGCACCCTCGCACCGCACCCGAAACGTTCGTCAGAGCTGGCATCGGGCTCGCAGTCGTGTTATTCCCCGCCCTCATCCGCGACGGCATCGGCGCGGCGGCCGTTCTCGCTGGTGGCGCAGTGCAGCTTGCTGTGCTTTTTATGGCGGGCAACAGCATCGGGTCGGACGGCCCCGCTCTTGACTCAGAGGTCATGTGCGGGGTCGAACCCGAGACGATCATTGCGGGCGAGGTGCGGTCGGTGGTGGTCGTCGCTGCACCGCTGGTCATCATCGGTCCCCTGATTGGCGCTGCTGCAACGAGCGAATGGGAATACCTCCCGGCCGGGTTCGCCTTGGGTATTGGAAGGCTCTTCGCTGGTTCGGGCGGCGCGATTATCCAGTCGACGCTCGCGCCGATCGCCATCCCTGAATCAGACAATCCGTTGGCCTCGGGTGATCCCGGCCAGGGTCTACTCGCCGCCGTGGTGCTGGCCGTCGTCCTGATTGCGCTTGCGGTGGTGACGCTGCCGGTCGCCCTCGGTTTGCTGTGGGCACTTGAACGCGATTCCATCGGCTTCGTCACGCTGTTCTCCGTCGTAGCGGTCGGCGGCGGATGGTTGGTGATGCAACTCGGCCAGCGGGTCGCAGCCCGTCGCTGGCGCCAACGCGAGCCTGAGATCTACGCCGCGATCATCCCGACGAACTAGCTCGCGGCGCGCACTTCATCACCGAGCGCGATCCGACCAGGCGTCAGCACGAGGCAGCCGATAGCGAGGAACGTCGCTCGCTCGGCGTTGATGACCTTCAACACCTCAAGGTCGCGGTCGAGGCCTGGTTGCGGCCTGGTGATCATCACACATCGATCGACTTGTTTGGTGACGTCGAGGAGCGTGTCCCCCACCACGATCCGCGAACCGACAAAGTCGTCCTCGCCCTCGCCGTCAACGATCACATTCGTGCGAAATCGCCGACGATCCCACTCGCGAAGCGTTGCCGCCGACACCAACGACACCCGCGTCCGATTCGAGTCGTGGAAGGCGCCACCCGGGCCTTCCCAACTCACCCACTCAGCATCGTTCTCGACATCGAGCGGTACCTCGTAGGTTCCCCCGACCTCAAGGTTGTGATCACCCGCTGCACGGATCTCGACATCACGCCCCAACCATGACGACATCGCCGCGTGATCGGATGCTCCCACCTCGGTTCCATCAGGAAGAGTGATCACCAGATCCCCATCGACGATCCGCGCCGAGGCAAACAGCAGGTCGGGAGACCGCCGAGCGGTGAGCGTGTTGCCGGTGGCGACGTCGTAGATCGACCAACCGCGGTCGCCGACGATGCCGAGTTCGGTGACATCGGCGGTCAGCAATGTCTCACCCCCGATCGACTTCACAGGGAACCGGCAGATCTCGATGACGCGCATCAGCGGACCGTACCTCTCGACGCCTGACCGGTGAACTCGCCTACGGTTCGACATATGAATATGAACGCCAATTCACCGCTCGTCTACGTAGCTGGGCCGCTCTTCGATGAGGGCGAACGTTGGTGGATAGAACGCATCGAACAAACGGTGGTGACCGCCGACTTCGCCACGTTCCTTCCGCACCGCGACAACCCACCGAAGACCGCCGACAACGTGCCCGAGATCTTCGCCAACGACAAAGATGGCATCGACCGATGCGCGGTGGTCGTGGCAAACCTGAACGGCATCACCACCGACGACGGCACCGCCTGGGAAATCGGCTACGCCTACGCGTCCGGCAAGTACCTGATCGGCCTGCACACCGATTGGCGCCGACGTTTCGACGACGAGGTGGTGAATCTCATGATCGAGTGCTCGCTCAACGAGATGGTCCACTCCCTCGACGCGCTTACACATTCGCTTTCGGCCTGGCGCTTTTCGAACAAATGACCTAACCCATTCGCTTTCGGCCTGGCGCTTTTCGAACATCGCCGTTCGCTTTCGGCCTGGCACTTTGCGAACATCGCTTGGGCGGGCACCTCGCTGGTCGGATAAAGTGCCGACATGGACGAAACCGACGTCACCGAAGCAGCTCAAGCCGTCGAGACCGACGAACTCATCGAGGACGAACTCCTTGTCGAGGAAATTTCGATCGACGGGATGTGCGGCGTCTACTGACGCTTCGCAGCACGCCCGTGCTCGATTCCTCACTCGATCTCCACCCGCAGGTTGCACTGCGCCCCGAACCGTTCGGTGCACTTGCGTATCACTTCGACACGCGCAAGCTTGTCTTCCTCAAACACCCCGATGTCGTCCGTGTGGTGGAATCGCTTTCCGACCACGCCACCGTCGCCGCTGCCCTCACCGCATGCGAAATCGACAAACGGCGCTGGCCGTCGTTCGATAGGGCGCTGACCTCCCTTTACGAGTCGGACATGCTTCACGACCGTGCACCACTTGAACTTCCCGGCGAGCCGACTCCCAACTCGAAATGATTCAACGATGACGACACTTGACAACCGCACACCGACGTCGGGCCCCGCCGCGCTCGTCGAGCAACTCAAGGGCGGTCTCGATGCTCCCATCTGCCTCACCTGGGAGCTCACCTACGCCTGCAACCTCGAATGTGTGCACTGCCTGTCATCGTCAGGCAAGCGCGACCCACGCGAGCTCAGCACCGACGAAGCCAAGGCCGTGCTCGACGAGTTGCACGGGCTACAGGTGTTTTACATCAACATCGGCGGCGGCGAGCCGATGATTCGTCGGGATTTCTTCGAGCTGGTCGAGTACTCGATCGGCAAGGGCATCGGCGTGAAGTTCTCGACAAACGGTGCATTCATCGATGCAGCCAAGGCCAAGCGCCTCGCTGCGATGGATTACCTCGATATCCAAATCAGCCTCGACGGCACCGACGCTGTCACCAACGATGCCGTCCGCGGCAATGGCTCGTACGACACCGCAATCCAGGCGATGGAGCATCTACGCGACGCCGGATTTGGTGAATTCAAGATCTCGGTCGTCGTCACTCGATACAACGTCGACCAACTCGACGAGTTCAAAGCACTCGCTGACGAATACGGCGCACAACTGCGCATCACTCGCCTGCGACCATCGGGACGCGGTGCCGACAGCTGGCACGACCTGCATCCCACCCAGGCGCAACAGCGTCAGATCTATGACTGGCTCATCCTCAACGGCGAAGACGTCCTGACCGGCGACTCGTTCTTCCACCTCAATGCTCTCGGCGAAGAACCCATTCCGGGTCTGAACATGTGTGGCGCCGGCCGCGTTGTCTGCCTGATCGATCCGATCGGCGACGTCTACGCCTGCCCGTTCGTGATCCACGACGAGTTCAAGGCCGGCTCCGTCCGCGATGGCGGCGGCTTCAGCCACGTCTGGAAGCAGAGCGACCTGTTCACCGAACTCCGCGAGCCGCAATCAGCTGGCGCCTGCGGCTCCTGCGGTGAGTTCGATGCCTGTCAGGGCGGCTGCATGGCCGCCAAGTTCTTCACCGGCATCCCGCTCGACGGCCCTGACCCCGAGTGCGTCAAGGGCCATGGCGAAACGGCCATGTTGGCGGCGTCGAGTGGTGCAGCGGCGATACCCAAGCCGATGATGGACCACTCCAAGCCCTCCCGGGTCTCTGTCTCCATCACTTCTCGCTAACTCTCCGTCGACGGGTCCCTCGTGTGGAAACGAGAACACCCGGCGCACATGGTGTAGCGGAGCCCCAACCTGCAAGGATCAGACACTGTGTTCCTGGTTTTGATCGTGCTCGCCTATCTACTTGGCACTTTTCCCAGCGCAACACTGATTGCTCGGGCAAACGGCGTCGACATCCAGTCCGTCGGATCAGGTAATCCTGGGGCCTCGAACGTGACCCGCGCCTTGGGCTGGCGCAAGGGCGTCTGGGTTTACGTCCTCGACACGATCAAGGGTGCAATCG
>JBLFZD010000078.1:0-12295 GCA_047610085.1 Ilumatobacter sp.
ACGCTTGAAACCACGAACACCGTGAATCTCTGATCACCGAACATCGTGAAGGCGGGGTCTCCCAGGGGACCCCGCCACACGTTTGGGCCGGATCACTTCAGAGAGCCTGGTTCGTTTGTGAAGAAGTCAGAAAGAGACTTCATGAATCGTTTGCAACGTATGGAACCGCCACAAGGCAAGTAGGCGTCAAACACACTGAGTGTCACACCCTGGATGGTTCCAACACTTTGTGCGTTGGCAACGTCATTACAGGTATCTGGTTGAAGGCTGGGTCCGCGAACCACGGCAACGGACTTGAGTACAGCGCCGTCGACCCGCCACAACAAACGGTGACCATCAGCCACTCGTCTGGCAAGGACACCTCGCACGACCCCTTCCCCTCTGAGCCGATCGTCATTGTGACCACGACGCCGACGGTTGTTCCGACGACCACGACTACGCCGACGACCGTTACGCCCACCACAACGGTTGACACGACTCCTGGGCCGAACACCACGGTGCTCGGCTCCACCGGCGGCGAAGACCCAACGGATCGCTCTGCGTCGACGACGCTCCCAACGCCCGATCCAGCTGTGACGCTTCCGGCCACCGGCGTGGGCGTCTCGGCCTCGGCGCTCTTTGGTGCGGGGCTCCTCGCGCTCGGCTCGTTGCTCGCCGGCCTCAGTCGGCGACGCCCACCCATCGCCTGGCCGGCGACTTCGTTCTGCGCTGACACCAGAAGGGCTCGATGGCTGAGCCGCTGAAGAACTCGTACGGACCGAAGGTTCCCCAGTACATCGCGGACCTGGTCGGAACGATGGTCCCTCGTTTCCCGCGCAAGCGGTTCCTCGAGGTCTGCCACAGAACCTGCAGGGCAGGGAGGGCTTTCGCTATTTCCCCCTTGGCGATTTTATCGGGGATCACGGAACATCACGCGCTCTCGATGGTTGCGCTGCGCGAACTCACCATCCGGTTCACCTCCGAGTTCGCCATCAGGCCATTCCTCGAACACCAACCCGCGGCGACCCTTGCACAATCTCGACAATGGACGACTCACGACAGTGAGCACGTGCGCCGGCTGGTCTCGGAAGGCACTCGGCCCCATTTGCCGTGGGGATCACGCCTGCGTTCGTTCATGGCTGACCCAAGCGCTGTCATCGAGTTGCTCGAAATCCTCAAAGACGACACGAGCGAGTATGTGCGTCGATCTGACGCAAACAACATCAATGACATCGCCAAGGATCATCCCGAAGTTGTGGTCGATCTCGCTCGCCGCTGGTGGCTTGGCGCGAGCGAAGATCGCAAGCGACTTGTGAAGAATGCGCTGCGCACCCTGATCAAGCAGGGCAACACCGACGCCTTCGCGGTCATCGGCTACGGACCCAATTCGCCGCTCGTCATTTCCGCGTCGGGCTGCGTGCCAGAGGTCGCAGCGATCGGTGAGAAGACGCAGTTGTCAGCCGCACTCAAGAATCCGACCGACGACGTCAGTCGGGCTCTTGTCGACTTTCGAATCGACTTCGTGAAGGCCAACGGCTCGACGAGTCCAAAGGTGTTCAACGGCGCCGAGGTCGACGTCGAGGGCGGAGCCACAACTGTCGTGAAGAAGACCATCTCATTGAAGGTGCACACGACGCGAACGCCCTACGCCGGGACCCACGATGTCGAGGTTCTGATCAACGGTGACGGGTCCCCACTTGGATCGTTCGAACTGACCGCAGACTGATCAGCACACCCCGACGCCCTGAGGCGGAGGTGTCGACGCAATCGCACTCACTCGTCGCGGTGCAGGCACCTTCCGCATCGGTACCAACGATCGTGAAGACCTCGCCGCCGTGGCCAACTCCGACCGCGACGAGCCGGACTCAGTTGGGCTGCGTGCCAACCTTGGTCTCATTAAACGGAACACCCTTGTCGACGCTGGGTTCACGCGGCAGGCCGAGCACTCGGTCGCCGATGATGTTGCGTTGGATCTCGTCGGTGCCACCGGCGATCGATGACTGGAACGAGTTCAAGAAGACACGCTGACGCTCGTCACCGTTCGAGGCATCGGGCTCCCACGCGATGGTCTGAGGGCCGGCGATCTCGAGCGCGCATTCACGCATGTACCAGGCGATGTTTGAGCCGAGCAGCTTGCCGAGCGACCCTCCAGGCCCGGGGGTCTTACCGGCCTTCAGTTCGGCCTTTGTGCGCTGAGCGACGAGGGCCTTGGTGGTTTCCATCGTGTAGATCGTCATCAGCTGTTGGCGCACAACTGGGTCGTTGATTTTTCCGTTTTCTTGCGCTGCCTTCGCGAGGAACTTGTAGGTCGGCTGGTTCACCCGGGCGGAGCCGATGGTGCCGATGGCAAAGCGCTCGTACATGAGCATCGCGGTGGCCATCCGCCAACCGTTGTTGTAGTCGCCGAGCAGGTGATCGGCCGGCACGCGCACGTCGGTCATGAAGACCTCGTTGAACTCGCTGCCGCCATCGATTTGGTGGATCGGACGAATTTCCACACCGGGGGCCTTCATGTCGATGATGAACATCGAGATGCCGGCGTGCTTCGGCTGGTCGGGGTCGGTGCGGCAAATGACGACGCCGTAGTCAGCAATGTGTGCCGTAGTGGTCCAGACCTTTTGCCCGTTGAGGATCCACTCGTCGCCGTCCTTGACCGCTCGTGATTGCAGTGACGCAACGTCGGAACCGGCGCCGGGCTCGGAGAACATCTGGCACCACAGGGTCTTGCCCGAAATGTTGTCGGGCAGGTAGCGCTTCTTGATCTCCTCAGATCCGTACTCGGCGACCATGGGCAGGCACATGCCATGGCTGATGATGAAGCTGCCGGTCATCATCGTGTACGCACCCGATGTCTCGCGCCAGATCTTGTCGTGCTCGTTGGTGTAGCCGCCGCCGCCGTATTCCGCTGGGTACGCCACGCCGGCGAGTCCGGCACCTGCAGCCGCAGCGAGGTACGCCTTCTGGTCGTCGTAGCTCGGGATGCCCTGACCCGGCTTGTACGCATAGGTCTCGAGGAAGTCGTTGCACTTCTTGGCGAAGTCAGCGGTTTGTTGGTCGGTCAGGGTTGCGGTGTCACTCATGAGTCGTTCTTTCGAGAGAAGGCGATCTGGATGTCGCGGCGCGATGTGGATGCCGCGTTACTAACTGGCTTGGAACATACTGTATGGCGTCGTACAATAAATGTCCAAGCGACGCACTCCGACTCATGACCAGCCTCACCAACAACGAACTCGATGCCTCACCGTGGCTGCGTGTTGAATCAACGCTGATGTCAACAGCGCGGCTGATCCGCGAGGCGTTCGATGCTCGGCTCAAGCCGCTCGATCTCAACCTGACCCAGGCCAGCCTCATTGCCTATGTCGCCGAGTTCGGCCCAACCACCCAAACCCAGCTGGCTGATCAGCTTGGCACGGGTCGTGCTGCGATGGGCACCGTGGTCGACCGCCTCGAGAAGCGCGGCCTCGTCGAACGGCACCCCGACCCCGACGATCGCCGCGTGTGGCGCGTCGACATCACCGACGACGGCCGCAGCCTTGCGGCCCGCGTAGTGAGCGTCGACGAGGTGCTACGCGGCGAACTCCGTCACGGCATCGGCCGCGAAGAACGTCAAGCCCTCAGCTGGGTCCTCACCCGGCTTCAAGTGAATTTGCAATCCGCAATCAACACCGAACCCCGTACCAACACAGGAGACAACCAATGATCGAAGCAGTCATCGTCGACGCAATCCGCACCCCGGGCGGCAAGCGCAATGGACAGTTCAAAGACCAGCACCCCGTCGACTTGGCGGCCCACGTGCTCAAGGCACTCCAGGAGCGCACCGGCCTCGACCCGGCCATGGTCGATGACGTCATCATGGGCTGCGTCATGCAGGTCGGTGAGCAGTCGCTCAACATCGGCCGCAACGCCGTGCTCTCGGCCGGTTGGCCCGAAGAAGTTCCCTCCACCACCGTCGACCGCCAGTGCGGCTCGTCGCAGCAGTCGATGCACTTCGCAGCACAGGGTGTTATGGCCGGCGCCTACGACGTCGTCGTTGCAGCCGGTGTTGAAGTCATGACCCGCACGCCGATGGGCGCCTCGATCGTCAAGGGAATGGGCTTCCCCTTCAGCCAGGACCAGCAGGACCGCTACGCCGAGACCGGCCTTCCGCCCCAGGGCATCGGCGCCGACATGATCGCCGATGAGTACAACATCACCCGCGAAGACCTCGACGCCTTCGGAGCTCAGAGCCAGCAGCGCGCCGCAATGGCCCGTGACGAAGGTCGTTTTGAGCGGGAAATCGTCCCGGTCGACGTCGAGATCGACGGTCGGACCGTCACCGTCACTACCGATGAAGGCATCCGCGACGGGTCCACAGCCGAAGGACTCGCGAAGCTCAAGCCCGCCTTCAAGGAAGACGGCAAGATCACCGCCGGCAACTCCTCACAGATCTCCGACGGCGCCTCCGCCGTGCTCATCATGAGCGCCGAGAAGGCCGCCGAGCTCGGCATGAAGCCCCGGGCCAGATTCCACAGTTTTGCTCTCGCTGGCACCGACCCGGTCACCATGCTCAAGGGCCCGATCCCGGCAACGAAGAAGATCCTCGAGAAGAGCGGCCTCACCATCGACGACATCGATCTGTTCGAAGTCAACGAAGCCTTCGCCTCAGTCGTGCTCGCATGGCAGAAGGAGACCGGCGCCGACATGAGCAAGGTCAACGTCAACGGCGGCGCCATCGCCCTCGGCCACCCGCTCGGAGCCTCGGGTACCAAGCTCATGGCGACCCTGCTCAACGAGCTCGAGCGCACCGGCGGCAAGTATGGCCTCCAGGTCATGTGCGAAGGCGGCGGCATGGCTAACGCCACCATCATCGAACGCCTGGACTGAGCTCACTCGGGCCAGATCGCCTTCACGCTGCGTCAGACCAACCGAAGTCTGAGATGATTCCGGGCGACGGCTTCTTGCACCGGTTCGGCGGATTCGCGTTTCGGTTTTGAACGGCTGACATCAACTTTTTGGTGACAATGAACTCGGTGCGGCCGGGCTCCTTCGGGAGTCCGGCCGTTGCGGTTTCCGGGTGAGGCGTCGCAGTGCAAATGGAGCACTGTCATGATGGCGAGTTCTGCAAGCTCGGCGACGGATCTGCTGGCCGAGATGCTGTTGGAGGTCGTTGAGTTACGAGATGATCGCCTCGATGCACTCATTGTTCTCCATGCGCCACGCAGACGCATTGCACCGACGTTCAGCGTTGACGTTTGTGTACGGCGGTGGCCGGATCGCCAGCGGAGTGCGTGGCATGCGCTGCGCTCCACCGAGCAAATGACTCCAGGATGTGCGGTGGAGTCCCGTGAATCTCGGTGAAGCCGCCCGTGACATCTCGCGTGTCGAAGTAGGCGGCATCCACATCGTCGGCGAAGAGTCGGGTCGCGCACGGAAAACCTGCATCGACGAGTCGATTGAACTCGACCTCGAAGTCGTTGACAAGAAAGCCAAGGTGATGGAAGCCCGCAGCGACACCATTCGGGTACATGTCGCGATAGATCGACGGCTGGTCGTCGTGTTGCACGATGAACTGAATCATCATCTCGCCGAGGTAGCCAAACGCGTACGACACGTCGGCCTCGGTTGCGGTGCCGCGGTAGTCGAAGCGGTCACATCGATGATGTTCGGCCACGAAGAACGGGCCCGCGCCGAACGTGGCTGACCACGCAGCGGCTGCCCGTTCGAGGTCGTCGACGAAGTACGCCTCTTGGAACAGGGTCCCATTCAGCGGCAACGGGGTCATGCCGAAACAGGCTCTTTGAGCAGCCGCTTGACGGCGCGTGAACTCTCCAGTTCCAATTCGGTGCACTGTGCGAGCTGGGCAAGCACCGTTTCATCGGTGATGTTCTCGCTGAGCCGTACCCACGCCATCGACCCTTGGATCTCGGCCTCGGACTGCAGGTACACCTGATCGACCGGATCGAAGGGCGCAAAAATGTCGTAATAGAGGGTGATTGCCGCAGGCAATATGGAGTCGATCGAGGCCTGGTGCTCAGCGCTGACGGGAAACAGTCCGCTCACGATGTCGGCGATTTCATCTTCTCGTCGAGCGCATTCGAGCAACTCATCGGACCAATCGGGCAATACCTCGGCCCACTGTCGATACCGCTCAGCCGCGGATCGTTCGAGGCCGGCGAGGAACGCGGGTTGCGCCTCGGACGGCACCGACTGAATGTGCTCGCGCAAGAGCGCACCGAACTGCGGGACATCGGGTCGATCAGACATATGACCATCCTCGCGCTCGATCGACCCCCAACGACGAGCCGAGCCTGCCGACCCGCCGCAGATACCAAGTGCGATCACGCCTACGGTGCGTTCATGACCTCACTCCAAACACCTATTTCGTCCGGCTTTGGCATGCGCAGCGAGCCTTCCGACATCCTCGAAGGTGTCAACCTCGCGGGCAAAAACGTTGTAGTGACGGGCGGCTATTCGGGTCTCGGGCTTGAGACCAGCCGCGCCCTCGCTGCGGCTGGGGCGACCATCACGGCACCTGCTCGGCGACCCGACCACGCACGACAGGTCCTGGCCGACGAGAGCCTCGGTAGCGTCACGGTTGCCGAGATGGATCTCGCTGACCTGGCCAGTGTTGAAGCATTTGCCAACACAATGCTTGAGGCGGGCACACCGATCGACATCATGATCGACAACGCCGCGGTAATGGCCTGCCCCGAGGCTCACGTCGGCGACGGTTGGGAATCTCAGTTCGGTACCAATCACATCGGCCACTTCGCGCTGGTCAACCGGCTGTGGCCGCTCATCGCTGCAGCTGGCACGAACGAGGGTGCCCGTGTTGTGTCGCTCTCGTCGACTGGCCACAAGCTGTCACCGATTCGGTGGGATGACATCCACTTCACGAGCGGCGACTACGACAAGTGGGTTGCGTACGGTCAAGCAAAAACTGCGAACGCGCTCTTCGCGGTGCAACTCGATCGCTTCGGGGAGTCGGCAGGGGTCCGAACGTTTGCGGTGCACCCCGGTGGCATCATGACCCCGTTGCAGCGTCACCTCCCTCAAGAAGAGATGATTGCGATGGGCTGGGTCGACGCTGACGGCAAGGTGAACGAGTTGTTCAAGTCGCCATCGCAGGGAGCGACCACCACGTTGTGGACTGCGACGTCAAGCCAACTCAATGGCATGGGCGGGGTCTACTGCGAAGACTGCGATGTGTCGAAGGTACCCGACCCGAGCGACCCAATGGCTCGATACTTTGGCGTCGCCGAGCATGCCATTGACCACGAACAGGCGGAGCGCCTGTGGGCGCTCTCGGCCGAGATGACGGGCGTCAACGCGTTCGCCTGAACCAACGTCTGATCTGGTGGACAGTTGGGGCCCGGCCCCCACAGTCCACCAGCGTTCAGACCGGGTCGGGGCGGGCGCCGAAGTCGGGGCCTTCGGTGCGGGTTTTTTTCAGCTCGAAGAAGCCGTCGATATCCATCATCGCCATGAGTGCGTCCCACATTTTTAGGCTGTCCTCGGTCGGCGGAATCTTGGTGATGACCGGACCGAAGTAGCCGACACGGTTGCCGTGCGAGTTGGTGGTTGCGATGATCGGGGTGCCGACATCATTGCCAACGAGTCCGAGTCCGTCATCCATTGCGGAGCGGATGACGGGATCCCATGACTCATCGTCGGCGGCAGCGGAATGCGCCGTGTCGAGGCCGACAGTCGCGAGTGCGTCGGCAATGTCGAAGTCGAGTTCCTTGTCATGGTGGATCCGCGAACCGAGTTCCCAGTAGAGCTTGAACACGTCGTTATTGCCGTCTTCTGGGGTGGTGGCTCCGGCGCGAACCGCTTCGAGCACGCGCAGCATTTTGTGCGTCTTCATCACCGGCACGTAGTAATCGGAGTCTTCAGGCGGCTGGTTTTTGAACAGCAAGCTGATCGGTTGCCAGACAACGTTGATGTTGCGGTGCGGCTTCACTTCGTCGACGACCCAACGGGCCGTCTCCCAGCAGAAGGGTCAAATTGGGTCAATCCAGAATTCGATGGTCTGGTCAGGGGAATCATTCATCTCGGCAGTCTGCCGCCCATTTCGGCTCTTTGCAGTCGCAATGATTAGTTGCCCGACGAGCGACGCTTGCGGTGATCAGCGGTGTGCGTGCGGCTTGCACACCGCGGGTCAGCGCAAAAGCGTTTTGATCGATTCCGGGTCGCGTCGTAGAAGAGGTGATCGCAATCATCGGCGCCGCACACACCGAAACGGATCGTGCCGTTGTCGCAGACCTCATCGGCCAAGGCCATGAAAATGTCGGCAAGCACTTGGTCATCAAATCGAGCCGTAGCGGGCGTCCAGTGGATATGAGGCCCTGCGCCGCCGTGATCGACGATCGATGGGGTGATCGGCAGCTCGGTAAGTTCCTCGGTGATCCGGGCTGCAGCTTCAACGGTTTCGAGGTCGGGGAGCGCCGTGAGAAATGCAGCGAGCGCCTCGAAGCGCTCCGCAACCCTCGTCATCGATCCGGCCGAGGCATCGCGCGCCCGGCTAAAGCCTGCCCCTGTAAGAAGCGGCCGGAGGTCGGCCGCTTCGTCGTCATCGAGTGCGTTGCGCAGGTCGATCATCGCTTCAAGCGTCAGCCGGTGCTCGTCTGTGACCGATGCAACGTACATGGAGTCAAGCATATCGCTCCACGACGTTGCGTCAGGGTCTAGGCCGCGTTAGAACCTTACATCTCGTGAGGGTCTACTTCACTCAAGAACCTTACTCACTCGTACTCACCGGCCCCACGCTGGTCCTTTGGCTCCAGGAGGTGCCCACCATGACCGCAGTCTTTGTTACCATGATGATCGTTGTTGCCAATGTGATGGGTGCCGGTATGGCCTTCCCGCAGGCCTCCAAGCTCATTCGCACCGGCAATACCAACGGCGTGTCTGGAGTCTGGGCAGGCGTGAGTTTCACCATGAACCTGTGGTGGTTGGCGTACGGCGTCGCTCGTGACCTGTGGGGTCTCATCCCGGTGTCGGCAGTGGCCGCGGTGCTCTACGTCGTCATCATCGCTGGCTACGTTCGCTCAGCTGGAGCGAAGTCGCTGGGCGGCGTGATCTTCGGCGCCCTCATCCTCGGTATCGCCCCGCTGCCGTTCCTGCTCACTGGTGGTTGGGTTGCTGCAGGCCTCGCGATCGGGCTCTGCTACGGCATGCAGCTTGTTCCCGCAGCGTTCGCCGCATGCCGGACGCGGGAACTTCACGGGGTCGCACCGAGCACCTGGCTTATGGCGTGGGTCGAGGCGGTCATCTGGCTCGGATATGGCTGGTTTGCTGCCGATGCGGCACTCCTCGCAGGCGGTGCTTCGGGCGCGTTGATGTCGTCGGTCATTCTCGGGCGCCTTGCGGCAACAGGCCACCGACCGTTCCGGATCCAGCGCCCGGCGTGGTCGTTTGCCTGATCGGGCCGGGCACCCGGCGAACCGATTTGGCCCTTCGTCCACTACAGTGGCACTGCTCAACGCAAGTCTTATTCAGGACTTGCACTACTCCGATGTCGAGTTCTACGTCGCCGCAGAGCGCAAGAACCTCGAAGCAATCGACGTCAAGGAAATCTGAGAAGGAGGCGGTTCTGCATGGCATCAAGCCCGCAGAGTTACCAGAAGAGGCAGCGCGAACTTCGCAAGAAGGAACGCAAGGCTGAGAAGCAGGCAATCCGGCATGGTCGCAGCGCGGCCAAGGCGGAGGAGGGCGATGAGGGCCCTGACGAAGATGCGCTGCTCGAAGAGTTCCGAATCCTCAACGAGAAGAACGCCGAAGGCGAAATCGAACCTGAGGACTTCGAGTATCGCAAGGCAGAAATCTTCCACCTGATGGGCTTGGGCGAAGCACCCGAGCCCCGTGAACCCGCCGAGGCACCGGCCGAGACCGACGCCTAAGCAATCGGATCTGAGTTGATGCCCCCGGCTTGCTCGGGGGCATTTTCAGTTTTCGGGTCAGATCATTCGCTCCACCGGGACCATTCCTTCGGATCGTGCGGTGAACGCTTCGAAATCTACGGTTGGCATATGAGCGACAACGGAGCCACCTCAACCACCGACGAGGTCCTTGCCGGCTTTGACTTGTCGGGAATGGTGGCCGCAGTGACGGGAGCTTCCGGCGGCCTCGGCCAAGAAACCGCTCGAGCCTTGGCTGCGCGCGGGGCACATGTCGTGATGGCAGCGCGCGATCAAGCTCGGCTCGACACCGCTATGAGCGCGATTCGCGAGGCGCATCCCGATGCCTCGGTCGAGACCATTGTGCTCGACCTTGCAGACATCGCCAGCTGTCGCGCTGCAGCGAGTTCACTGCTGACCGCGCACGATCGACTTGATCTCCTCATCAACAACGCCGGCGTGATGTGTACCCCATTTGGTCACACCACCGACGGCTTCGAGACGCAGCTCGGCGTCAACCACCTGGGCCACATGGCGTGGACGTTGCCGCTGATGGATCTCGTCGTCGGTTCGGGGACACCGGAACGACCAGCACGCATCGTGAACCTGTCGTCGGCCGGCCACCGCTTCGGCGACGCCGACCTCGACGACCTGAATTATGAGCATCGGGACTACGACGAGTGGGCTGCCTACGGTCAGTCGAAAACCGCCAATATTTTGTTTTCGGTCGAGCTGGAACGCCGCCTCGGATCGCTTGGCGTGCGGTCGCTTGCGGTTCATCCCGGTGGCATCCACACCGATCTCGGTCGCCACATGACGTCCGACCTCCTGACGCAGTTGCAAGCGCGTATTGAACAGAGCAATCCCAGCGGAGAGTTTGTGTGGAAATCGATCCCACAAGGCGCCGCGACGACCGTCTGGGCGGCAACCACGCCAGAGTTCAACGCGTCGGGCGGGGTCTATTGCGAAGATTGTTCGGCAGCCGACGATTCGGACCCGGAGCGCGGTGTGGCCAGCTTTGCTGTTGACCCGGAGCGTGCCGCTGTGCTGTGGGACCGCTCGATGGAGCTGCTGAGCACCGTCTAAATCAGAACGCTTGGAGTGGCGGAGTTCAGACGCGGTGGCCCGTGAGCCAGAAGCCGGTACCTGCATTCGCGGTGACGCCGCTCCATTCGCCGGGTAACGCTTCGAGCACATCTCCCCCTGGAAGATGAATCGGTGTCTGGTCGCCGAGTGTGTTCACCCAGAGCACGGTGCCGTCGCGTCGCAGCACCCGATCGATCTCCGCGGGGAAGAGCAGCATGTTGATCAGTAGGACCGCGTCGAACGAGTCGTCGGGGAACGGCAGTTGCGAAGCATCGGCTCGAGCCTTGGGTGCAAGTTCGGGCGCGTGGGCCAGCATCTTGGCAGCAAGATCGGTGCACACGAGAGATCTAACCGACTCAGTGAGCACACGGGCACCGGCGCCGGTGCCCGAACCGACTTCGAGCCAGTCCCCATCGATCGGGACGTTGCCGCGCACGAGTGCGTCACGCACTGGCGCCGCCTTGGTGGGGTCGACGTGTGATTCGCTCCATGCCGGTGCGAGTCCGTCAAAGATCTCTTGGACCCGAGCAGCATCAGCTGCCGACCATGGTTCACCAAAGGCCTTCGCTCGCGTGAGGAGCCGCATTGGATGATCCGGCCCCGCAAACGGTTCAGGAGCTGTGGCACTCGGATGGTCAGGGAGGACGGTGAGCGGTGAGTTCATCAGATGGGGGTGTTCTGAATCCGAGGCAGTGTGGTCGTCGTCGTGATGTCGAGGCGCTGCGCGAAGAGCACGGTCACCTCTGAGGTGTCGGGCAGTATCGCTCGGATGTCGCGGACCAGGCTTGTGGCATCGGGTTGGCGCTCACCGATGACTTCCACGAGTGCGAGCGTGCCGTCGTAGTTGACCGAAAAGATGGTCGCGTCGTTCTCCGTCGCCCATTCGTCGGCGAGTGCGGTGATCCGATTGGCCAACACCTCGACGGGTGTCGGCTCGGGTTCGGAAGCCGACACGTTGCGTCGCTCGACCCAGGTGAGCTGGACGACCAGTGTCTCGTCGAGTTCGGCATCGAGCAGCGTGATCAGTTCGGACGCGGCTGGCGCGTCGCCGACGCCACTTGCATCGACCCGGATGATGCCGCCCTCAATGACCAGCGCATCGACGCGGCGGATTCCGTCAAATTCTCCGGCTTGGAGCCACTGGTCGACAATGCGTTCAACGTCGGCGGCGAGCAATTCAGCATCACTTGGAATCGTGGTCGTTGGAGCGACGGCAACGGTTGTAGTGGCCGTACTGACCTGGTCCCACTCGACGGACACGATCTGGTCGGCACCGAAGCGGACCTGCATGGCCTGGATCAAGCTGCCCTGGTCGATGGGTGATTCGAAGCTTCGAATTCGGACGAGGATTC
>JBLFZD010000079.1:0-12213 GCA_047610085.1 Ilumatobacter sp.
CATTCATCTGCCCGAGAAGGTCGGCCACGTCATCGAATTCCATCTCGTCGAAGATGCCTTCGAGGCGGGTGACGTCGAGTGACTCGATGATGCGGACTTGTTCTTCTTCGGTGAGTTCTTCGAGTACGTCAGCAAGGCGTTCGTCGTCGAGTACTTCGGCCAGCTGTTTGCGTTGGTGCTCAGGAAGCGCTCGGATAACGGCAGCGACTTCGGTGGGGTGGAAGTCACGCAGGCGCGCGGCTTCTGCTTCCATCCCGGTTGGGTTGTCGAACAGGCCGGGGACAGCGTTTGCATCTGCGAGCCGGTACGTCGTGCGTCGGCCGAGGCTGCCGCGGGTCGCCAGTCGGACTTTGTTGATCTCCCACCATGACGATCGGCCGTCGCCGGTGGGGAGGAGTCCGATATCGCTGACCGTTTCGCTACCGATGCGCCGGTCGATCAGTTGCTTACCGATGAGGACTTCGCCAGCGCGCGGCTTGAACGGGTTGAGATCAACATCCCAGCTCTTGAATCGAGCGCCATCACTGTTCAACTCATCGATTCGATTGGCGTTGACAAAAATCCGTCGGCGTTGACTGCTCGCTACAAAACCAACGAGCCGTGGCGCACTGGCGGGCTGACCGTGGCGCGCCGGCCGGCCCGCCACTGCGACGAGGTCCTCAATGCGTCCGATCGTTGACCCACCAGCGTCGAGTAGCGGCAGGCGCATCACCCGGAATGCATAAATTAGTTCGCCGAGCATGCGCCGAGACTACCCGTCACCCTTCGGCCGGAACCCTGACCCCCAACACTTTGCGAACCGTTGTTAGGTGGTGGCAGAGAGGATGAGCAGGGTTGCCATGCCCAGTAAGAAGGTGAGGATCAGGTTCTTGCGCCACACGGCGATTCCCGCGGCCACGACGATCGCGGCCGCTTCTGCGAACTCCACACTGCCGAGCCCCTCACTACCGACAGCGAGGTTTACGGTGAGGGCGGCCATGACGGCGGGGCCCACGTTGGCGAGCGCCCGCTCGATCGATGGCGGCAGCGCACGGTCCGCCAGCAGCAGGATCAGCCCGCTCCGGGCGAAATACGTCCCCATGGCGGCAACGGCCACGACAAGAAGTGCCGTCCCGGTATTCATTGCGACACCGCTGTTTGCTCGTCGTCGGCATGTTGGAGTTTGCGGTTTGTGATGATCTGGTCGGCAATCGCACCGGCGACCACTCCTGCAAGGGCGCCGATGACGATGCCGAGCCGGTCGCGCAAATCGACGGTCGCCAGCGAGATGAAGCCGCCGACGATTGCTGCCACACCGGCGGGCACCTTCTTCACTGCGAACATCGTGAGCCCCGCAAACATGATCGGCGGCGCGAAGTCGAGCCGCCATGAGTCAGGGATGACGGGCCCGATCAGCATCCCGAGTGGAACCGCGGTATTCCAGATGAGGTACAGGGTGATCGCGATGGTGAGGTAATAGCGACGGAAATCGGCAGGCGCTCGATGCGTCTGTAGCGCCGCCAAGGCAAAAACTTGGTCGACCATCAGAAACGGTCCGAACCAACGCATCCATCTCGGCTGCGTACGAAAGGTTGGTGCCATGGCCGCGCTGTACATCGTGTGGCGAGTGTTGATCACCAGCACAGCGGCGATGATCGCCCATGCAGAAGCGGATCCGGCGAGGGTGATCAAGGCGAGCTGTGCCGCTCCGGCAAACACCAGTGGCGAACTGAGCCAGGCAACCCATGCTGGCATTGCGGTTTCGGTGACGGCCAGTCCAATCACGAACGCAAACGGGATCGCAGGAACGGCGATGGGGAGCACATCAGCGAGTGCCTGGGGGTCGATACGGCGACCAGCATCAGATCGAAGGTCAGTGGTCACGAGGCGAACCTAGCGACGTGTTGCATTGGAGCGTCTGGTCAGCATGGTGCCGAGACAACCCGTGTCATGGACGAGGGGTCACGCAGGGCTGACCTGGACGAGGGTGTCGCTGAAGGCAACGCCACCACCCCAATCAGTGAGCCGGTCACTCGTGAGTGAGTTCGCGATCTTGCCGTCTCGGTGATTCATGCCCCACCAACCGAACGGGACCGCAGCGACCCCAGGGCGCAGCCGCTCGGTGACCTTCACAACCACTTCGATCGACGCACGGTCATTGTGCACCGTTGCCACATCGCCGTCACTGAGGCCGCGTGCGGCGGCGTCGTGGGCGCAGAGTTCGACGAACGGGCCGCCTTCCACTGGACCGTGTTTTGGGAGGTGGGCATAGCCAGAGTTCAAAAATCGCGTGTGGTGCTTCGGGGTGAGGAGGTGCATGGGGAACCGCGACGTGAGGTCACTGTCTCCGCCTCTGCTCTCGCGTGGCTGTATATATGTCGGTACACGCGGCAGACCCATTGTCTCAAGTGCATCGGAGGCGAACTCGACCTTGCCGGAGGCCGTGGGGATCGGGGTAGCGCCGTCAGGGTCGCCAAACGGGCGTCCATCCTCCGGATAGTCCGCACGTCGCCACTTTTCGTTCCGTAGCTCGTCGATGTCAATGGTCGGAAGCGCTGCCTTCATCAGTATGTCGTCGTCGTCGAAGAGGGCAGGTTCGGTGAGGTTCAGCGCCGCCGAGAGCCGGCGGAACAGCTCGGTGTTGTTGCACGCCTCGCCAGCGGGTGGAACAGCAGCCTCGTTGTAGGCAACCCACAGGTGGCCCCACGGGAACACCACGTCGTCAGCTTCGATCTGCATTGTGGCGGGGAGCACGATGTCTGCGTAGCGGGCGGTGTCGGTGAGGAATTGCTCGTGAACGATGGTGAAGAGGTCGTCGCGTTCCAGGCCCGACCGGATCAACTCAGCGTTCGGCACGGTCACGAGTGGGTTGCAATTCCACACGACCATTGCGTGGATCGGTGAGTGCTCGACATCATCCATCGTGGTGAGCACGGAACCGAGGCGGCTCATGTTGACCGTGCGCGGGACGATCGACCCGTCGGCGTTCGTCGGGATGAGCTCGGGGAGGTTCAGCGCGTCGAAGTCGATCTGGCTTTCGGTCCAGTAACCGACGCTGCGCGAGAACCCGCCGCCGGCATGACGCCATGCACCGGTGAGTGCAGGAAGACAGGCAAGTGTGCGGAAGAACATCGCACCGTTCTCATGGTGTTCTGGGCCAATCAGCGTGCGCAGTGCCGTACCCGGCGTGGTCGCCACGTCGACGGCTAGAGACTCGATCGTGTTGGCATCGAGGCCGCACACGTCGGCGGCACGTTCGGGCGTCCACTCGATCACCGCGTCCCGGAGCTCATCGATGCCGATGGTGTGATCGGCGACCCATTCGTCGTCGGCCAGTTCGTCACGAATGATGACGTGCATCATGGCGAGCATCATGGCGATATCGGTGCCGGGCAGCGGTTGGATGAACCGGTCGCCGCGTTCGATGTCGACCGCGTCGGCGGTGAGAGTGCGGATGGGGTCGATCACCACGATGCGCGCCCCGTTCGCACGAGCTTGTTCGATGGTCGGCCACAGATGCCGGTTCGTGAGGCGAGTGTTGGTACCCCACAGCACGATCAGGTTTGAGTGCACCATCTCGGTCGCTTCGAGGCTGGCACCAGACCCGTTGGTCATCGAGGCGCCTGCTCCCACCACGACACCACAGATCGCACGTGTGAGTTGGGTGGCACCGAGGTGATTGAAGAAGCGGCTTCCCGAACCGAACATCGACAGAAGGCTCTGGTTGCCGGCATCGGAGTATGGAAGCAGTGCTTCGGGGCCGTGGGTGGCGATGACGCCGCGCAAGCGAGTGCCGATTTCGGCGAGTGCGTCATCCCACGAGATGCGTTCGAATTCGCCGGACCCTTTCGGGCCGACTCGGCGCAGTGGATGCAGGATCCGGTCGGGGCTGTAGACCCGGTCGAGGAAACGGTTGACCTTCGGGCAGAGCTCGCCAGCCGAGAACGGGTGGTCCGGGTTGCCGCGCAGCTTCACTGCAATCGGTGCTGGCGCGCCGTTCTGATCGACGCCGTCTTCGACGGTCACCGTCCACCCGCACGAGTCGGGGCAGTCGTGATGGCATGCCCCGTCGACGGTTCGCGTAAGCGGTTGGTCGGTTGTCATGCGATGAGCGTAGGGCCACGGAGTTGCCGGTGTCCGGCGCGTTTCAGCCAACCTCAGTTCCTGAGGTACTCCAATAACTTCGTAGCCAACTCGTCGAGATGGGCATTGACTTCATGAGGATCACTGTCAACGGTGCGAGCGTTCGTGGTGACGTCGACCCTGACCTCTGCTTGCCGTCGGTGGATCGGCACGCGTCCTCGTGTGCCCGCTATTTCAGGGGGGCGAACGTCTGCAAGACGCTGTCGACGATGCGCTCGACAGCCCAGTCGTCGAGGCGTCGGTTTTGTTGCAGGCGGGTGTATGACACCGGACCACCGAGCATTGCAAGAAGGTCGTCGGGGTCAACATTGGGGTCGAGGTCTCCGACCTCTTGTGCTCGTTCGACGATCGCGCGTGCGACTGCTGAGCTCGCACGGGTGAGACGGTTGCGGAGGTCCTCGACCTCTGGGTCCCGTTCTGCTCGTTCGATCGTGGACAAGATCAGCGACGGAAGCTCGTCACCATTCATGGCGTCGCGGTAGGCGGTGAGTTGGGAGATGAGGTCGGCCCTGGTGTCACCGGTGAGTTGATCGGCCTCGACGACTTGGTCGAATCCACCGGCGTTGCGAAGCAGGTCGGTTCGCTCGGGGAAGTGCCGGTAGACGGTGTAGCGACCGCAGCCCGCCTCTTCGGCCACGCGCTGGTGGGTGACAGCATCCCACCCCTCCTCGATGAGTAGGCGATACACCGCTGCACCGATTCGCTGTCGAGTACGGATCGCCCGTGGGTCGAGCGAATGAGACGCGAGGCCTGTCACCGAATCGATGGTACTCATCGGACTTGGAGCACGGTTTGGTGGCAGCTAAAACTTCGAGACAATCTGTCTCGTACCGCAGAGACAAACCCGTTCTGTCTTGAGTCCTTGAAGGATTGACATGATCAAAGCCGACTTCGGCCTCACCGCGTGCACCTTCGAAATGTCGGACGGTCTCGCGGGCAACAACAATTGCGATGAATTCGACGGTGTCCACGCAGCCGTGAACGACGCCGATATACAAATTGAACATGGCAGCCCTGTTGAGACAATGCCCCGTGGTTTCGCCGACCACGCTGACCACCGCCAGGTCCACGCCATCCGCTTCAAGAGACTCCACGCGATGCGTTTGATCCCGAAGTCGGGCTGGATCGACGACTCCATCGAGACTGACCGTGACTGACCTCGATATTCAGAACGTGACGACGGACCGCGCCCGGAGCGGCGGGCGAAGCGCGTTGATCGTTGGATCGATGTGTCTTTCCGTCGTGGTGATCATCGCGAGTGGGGCGGGAATCTCTGTTGCGATTCCGTTCATTGGCGAGACGCTGCAGGCCAGCCAATCCGAACTGCAATGGATCATCGACTCCTTCAACGTGGTGCTCGCCGCGCTCCTGCTTCCCGCCGGCGCGCTCGGTGACCGGTTCGGGCGCAAGCGACTGATGCTTGGTGGATTCGTCGTGTTCATCGGCGCGCTTCTGTGGTCCGCCACCACGACCGACACGACCACGTTGATCGTCATGCGCGGCGTCGCCGGCGCCGGCGCAGCGATGATCTTCCCCGGAACCCTGTCCACGATCACCAGCGTCATCCCGAATAAGTCGAGAGGCAAAGCTGTCGCAGCGTGGGCGGCGAGCGCAAGCCTCGGCGGAACGCTTGGCTCACTCGGCGCGGGAGCACTCATCGAGAACTTCTGGTTCGGATCGATCTTCCTGGCCATGGCCATTGTCAGTGTCGCTGCCGCGGCAGTTGTTGCGTTCGCCGTCCCTGAGACGTCGGACCCAGCGGATTCGAACCTCGACCCGCTCGGCAGCGTGCTGTCGATCGTGGGCATCGGCGGTCTCGTCCTCGGCATCATCGAAGGTCCGGTTAAAGGTTGGACCGACACCCTCACCGTCCTTGGCTTCGGCTTCGGCTTCGTCGGGCTCGCCGGCTTCATCGTGTGGGAACTGCGTACCGAGCACCCGCTGCTCGATCTCACATTGTTCAAACGACGCGGCTTCTCGACCGGCTCGGTGTCGATCTTCTTACAGTTCTTCGCGTCGTTCGGATTCTTCTTCGTCGCGACCCAGTACCTCGCGTTTGTGTTCGATTACAGCCCGTTCATCGTCGCTGCAGCGCTGCTCCCGATCGGGCTCACGATCCCCTTGGGCTCCGCCCTTGCTCCAGGCCTCTCCAAACGACTTGGACGGGGCATCGTCGGGGCATCGGGACTGATGTGTCTCGCTGTTGGATCGTTTATGTTCACCCTTCTCACCACCGGGTCGAACTATTGGGCATTCGCCGCTGCCGTCCTGGTCTACGGACTTGGCTTCGGACTCGCTGCGCCACCAGCTACCGAGGCGATCGTCGAATCCCTCCCTGCCGAAGAACAGGGTGTGGCATCCGCCATCAACGATGTGATGCGAGAACTCGGTGGTGCCGTCGGCATCGCGGTAATCGGCTCGGCGTTCTCTGCCGGCTACAGAAACAACATTGACGACAACGCCACCACGATTCCGCCCGGCCTCAGCGAGGTCATTCGCGAGGCGCCCGGAATCGGACTCGGCGTCGCACGAGACGCAAGATCAGATGCACCATCGATCCTCGAGCTCATCCAGGACAGCGTCAACAACGGCTTCGGGCTCGCCATGTGGGTCAGCGCGGGGGCCACCATCGTCGGGGCAATCTATGTGCTCGCTCGGTCACCGAAACGCGATAGCGAAACCGCCGCCCTCGACGAACCGGTGTCAGCGGTCCAATGAGAACGAATCATCACTTCACCCACTCAGGATGTCGCCGTTCTTCGACCACGTAGCCCTTTCAAAGGGACGTTCAACGCAAACGGTGAGGGAACCCGATCAGCCTTTTGGCCGTCTTCTCGGCCATGATGACGACATGAACGGTTCGACTCCTGACCTGGCCCGACTGGTACTGATTCGTCACGGACAATCGGCATCGAATGCAGGCGGCTGGCTGTCGGGTCAAGAGAGCTGCGGTGGCCTCACCGATTTGGGCGTCCGCCAGGCCGAGGCGGTGCGTGACCGGTTGGCAGCTGATCCGTCGATGCATCCCGATCGGGTACTCGTCTCGACGATGCGTCGCGCGGTACACACCGCTGAAGTTGCCGCTGAGCCGCATGGCCTCGCTGTTGAGCAATATGGCGACCTCATGGAACGGACTTCGGGCGAAGCCGAGGGTCTTTCGATCGCCGAGTACACCGAGAAGTACGGCAAGGCCCCGTGGACTGACTGGGAAAATCCGCTGTCACCTGGCGGGGAGTCGGGCGCAGATTTCAGCGGTCGGGTGACGGTTGCTCTCGATCGAGTCGTGAACGAATCGTTTGGTTCAACAACGTGGGTGGTGTGTCACGGCGGCGTGATCATGGTGACCGCGGTGGGGCGCTGGCCTGGTGCCGATTCGGGTACCCGCACAAGCCTGGCCACGATCCCGTTGACGAGTCCGCAGAACTCGTCGATCAACGAGTGGATCGTCGATCGTGACGGCAACTGGAAAATGGTTCGCTACAACGATCACTCCCACCTCGTCGGCGTGTCAGACGTAGACGCACCCGCCCCGATCTGACGTTAACCGGTGATGATTGGCTGAAGGTGTGGCCACGCGGCATCGAAGCCAGCGTGTGTCGGCAGTGCATTCACCTCGTCGATCGTGAACCAGCCGACGTCGTCAGTTTCGAAGTTCATCGATTGACCGAACCGCTCGGTCACCTCGACCACCACGGTTGTGTATGCCCAGTCGTGGCTCGGGTTGAACACGTATTCGCCAAGCAACACCGGCTTGCCCGGGATGTCGCCCACCTCTTCGGTGGCTTCGCGCATCGCGCCGTCATACGGGAGTTCGCCTTGATCGAGGGCCCCTCCGGCACATGACCACGTGCCGCCCTCGTGCGACATCGCCGATCGCTTCTGCAACATCACCCGTGGCACGTCGTCCTCACGGATCACGAACACGACTCCGGCTGCACCAAAGATGCCCCAGCGGACGTGACCGTCACCACAGCGAATGAATCCGTCACCGGTACGTCGATCGAACACCCCACCACTCTGGCCGATGGAACACCAATCCGTGGTGACGCAGCGGATTGATCGCGTCGGACTCTGTAGTGCTGAGCAAGGTCGGGAGGAGCGCGGCGCCGACCTCGGCGGGGCGCTCCTCGTGCGGGGACCGTCTCGCCCCGGCGATTTCAGTGATCCGTGCGTTCGGAAACGTGTCCATCATGTTGCGCGCTTCGTCGATGGGGAAGAACGGATCGTGCACGCCCCACACGAGGTGCACCGGGCAGGTGATCTTGTGATGCTGATGAGCAAGATTGGTCACGTGTTGCTTGGTGAACGATCGCAGCAGCCGAACCGCCGCGTCGATGTGCGCCGGTGATGTGGTTAGCGGCTGAAGGAAGAACTCATCGAATTCACCGTCGATGTTCGTTCGGTCTGAAAAGGCATCGCCGAACACAAACTTGTTGCGTCGAACTCTCGGTTGACCTGATTCCCAGCCGAGGATCTTTCCGAACCCCGGAACCCGGCGACCCCCCAGGAACATCTTGAAGCCGTGCTCATGCCCGCTGGTTGTTCTGTGTTGATGAGCCTCGGTGATCGCCGGCAAGGCCGGGCCGGGCGACCATCCCGCCGCTGTCCTGACCGACCTTGGCGACGTCGTCGAACCCGAGCTGGTCGATCAGGTGACATGTTCAGCGAGGTGAGGAAGAAGCTGGCGGTACGTCGCTCGTCTCATCGGCCAACCGGGGAAAACAGCACATCGGGCCCGGTGCCGACCGTGCGGTACGCGACCTCCCCGGCGCGCTCGCGTCGGCGTTCGACGGTGGGCTGCGCCTGCTGACCTCTGGCCGCGTCGCAAAGCGGATGGGCATCAACGACCGCATAGTCGTCTACTACTTCGCCACCAAGGATGAATTGGTCGGTGAGGTCCTGGTCGCGATGGACGCCGAATTGCAGGCCACGCTTGCGCCGGCAATCAGCACTCCCGTCGGTGATCACGTGGAGCTGCTTCAGACTGTGTGGCCGCTCCTCGCACATCCCGCCACAGACCCAGTGTCCGCTTTCTTCTTCGAGGCGAACGGCCTTGCTGTCACCGGACGTGAGCTGTATCGCACAATCCTGACGCAGCTCGTCGATGGCTGGATCCAGTGGGACAGTGAGTTCATCGAAAGAAATCCGGATCATCGTTGCGTCGAGACGGCGATCGCGTTGATCGATGGGCTCCTCCTCCTCCTCGCGGGACCAGAGGCTGCCGCTTGAGCAGCGAGTCGCTTGGGCGTTGCGACCTGGAGCTCTGACGTAGTGTCCCGCCGTGCACACGTGGCGGCGGACGATTGGGAAGGTGTGTCCGTGGGCCTGATCTATGGCGCGCTGACGTCACTGTCAATCGGCGTGTCGGACCTGTTCGGTCGTCGCGTCGTGAACGCTCGTGGTCCAGTCGTGACCGGCGCGACAATGCAGTTCGTGGCGTTCCTCACGTCCCTTGTCGCTGTGGGTACCGTCTCGAGTCGCTTCGTCGTCGGTGATTTTCTGGTCGGTCTGGCCTCCGGCATTGGTATCGGCGTCGGACTCTGGGGGTATTTCTCTGGGCTTGAACGGTCGTCGTCTGCGGTGGTCGCTCCGATCGTGGCCACCTTGAGTGCCACGATCCCTTACGGCTATGCCGTCATTCGTGGCGCTTCGCCCGCAGTGCTCGCGGTGCTCGGCGCCGGAGTTGCCTTGATCGGCCTTGTGGTCATCACACTTGGCGGGGGCAGAACCGAGGCGATGGCCGCGGGCCTCAAGTGGGGTGTCATCTCTGGGCTTGGTTACGGGTTCGGTCTGAGCGTCGTGATCGAAACCAATTCCGATAGCGGTGCCTGGCCTTCTGTTGGCCAACGCCTCACCGCGTTCGCTCTGATGGCGGCGATCGCAACACGGCTTCGTATTGACCCGCGTCCTCCGCCGGGACTTCGGCTGGCGGCGATCGCGGCCGGGATCGCTGCAGGTTTCTCGACGGTGTTCTTCCTGTTTGGTGTGCAGGCCGATGCCACCTCCGCAGTGGTGATGGCGTCGCTGTTCCCGGCGGTCAGTGTGGTGGTTGGACGGTTCGTGTATAGCGACGAGGTGATGCCGAGACAGATCGCCGGAATCGGCATCGTGCTGCTCGGAGTGATCGGCGTTTCGATCGCGTGAAATGAAACGCGGTGGATGCTGGTTACATCTCCTCGTGAGCGATAACACCAGCACTACCGAAAATTTTGATCTGATCATCATTGGGTCCGGCTCGGGCAACTCGATTCCCGACTATCTGAGCGATTGGAACATCGCGATTGTCGAACGCGGCGTGTACGGCGGGACGTGTCTCAATGTCGGCTGCATCCCTTCGAAAATGTTCGTGTTGCCAGCCGACGCAGCGCTTGCCGCCCGCAACAACGACAAGCTCAATATCGATACTCAGTTCAACGGTGCTGACTTCGGTGCGATCCGTGACCGCGTGTTTGGACGCATCGATGAGATCTCGGCTGGCGGCCGTGATTACCGAGCAACCGGCAGCGCCAACATCACGCTTTTCGAGGGCACCGCTCGTTTCGTGGCCGACAAGCAGTTTGAAATCGACATGAATGATGACGGCCCGCAGCGATTCATCAGCGCACCCAGGGTGTTGCTGGCCGCTGGAGCTCGTCCGGTGATCCCGCCCATTTCCGGACTTGTCGAAACGGGGTACCACACCTCCGACACGATCATGCGGTTGCCGGAGCTGCCCAAGCGCCTCGGCATCATCGGTGGCGGATTTATCGCCGTCGAGATGGGTCATGTCTTCTCCGGCCTCGGCTCGAAGGTCACGCTTTTCAACCGTTCGGCAGGCCTCCTGCGGGGGTTTGACCATGACGTAACCGAGCGGTTCACCGAGATTTTCAGTACTCGCGTTGAGCTCAGGCTGGGTCAGGTCCCGACACATGTCGAGCGCACCGAGGACGGGATTGTGATTACCAGCGGCGGCGAACGAGTCGTTGTTGACGAATTACTCGTCGCCACCGGCCGCGAGCCGAACTCGGACCTCGTCGACGTTGAGGCGGGTGGCATCGAATGCACACCGCGCCGCACCGTGAACGTCGACGACACGATGGCGACCAATGTCGAAGGTGTGTGGGCGATCGGCGATGTTGCGAACAACTACCAGCTCAAGCATCTCGCCAACGCCGAGGCCACGATCGCCTTTTGGAACATTGCGCATCCGAATGACCTCCGTCATCAGAGCTACAAGGCGGTGCCGGGCGCAGTGTTCTCGAACCCGCAAGTGGCAAGTGTCGGGCTCACCGAGCAGGAAGCCATCGACCAGGGTCTACCGATCAAGGTTGGGCGCCGTGACTATGCAGGCACGGCCTATGGCTGGGCGATTGTTGATGAGACCAGCTTCGCCAAGGTCATCGTCAACACCGAGACGGGTCTGTTCGTGGGTGCCCACATCCTGGGTCCGCAGGCTGCCACGTTGATTCAACCGATCATCCAGGCAATGGAGTTCGATCAGCCCGCAGCCGATGTCGCTCAGAAAGTGTTCTATATCCACCCGGCACTGACCGAAGTGGTCGAGAACGCGATCCTCGAAGCCCTTTGACCAACCATGTTCGGTTTCTGCCTGGCAGAAAACGAACTGACCAGAGAGTGGCGGTCAGGAGGAGTAGGGAAAGCGAACTCCAGCCGACCAGGTCACGCTCGTCTGGCAAGCCGCGTCGTTGGTTGCGCGTTGGGGCATGCTGGGGGAGTGGCAGCACCGTTCAGCTCCAGCGAGATCCAAGCCATCCGTGACACAACCCCAGGGTGTCGAGACGAACTGATTCATCTGAACCATGCGGGTTCGTCGCTCCCCGACCAGCGCGTCCTCGATCGGCAGATGGAGCATCTGCATCTCGAAGCGATGATCGGCGGGTACGAAGCGGCCGCTGCAGCTGGCGATGCTCAAATTGAGGTCACGGCCTCCATCGCTCGGCTCCTGTCGGTCGGGGTCACCGAGATTGCTCGTGTGGAACATGCCACCGCGGCGTGGAATGCCGCCTTCTGGTCGATTCCGATGCGAGCGGGGCAGCGGATCATCACCCATGACCAGGACTACGGCGCCAACTGGATCGCGTTCTTGCGCGC